>JAJZGX010000073.1 GCA_021804825.1 Pseudomonadota bacterium
TGCGTCCCAGATGCACCATTTTCGTGCCACTATCGACCTGCTGGCGGCCGTTGGAAATGGCAATCGAATAGAATTCACCGCGCGAGCCATCGCCACGCAGGATGCAACTCGGATATTTCCAGGTAATTGCCGAGCCGGTTTCAACCTGTGTCCAGGAAATTCGCGAGCGCGCACCCCTGCAATCACCCCGCTTGGTGACAAAATTATAAATGCCGCCCTTGCCATTGGCATCGCCCGGATACCAGTTCTGCACGGTCGAATATTTGATTTCGGCATCCTCGTGGGCGATCAATTCCACCACCGCCGCATGCAATTGGTTTTCATCGCGTTTAGGGGCGGTGCAGCCTTCCAGATAACTGACGTAGGAGCCCTTGTCGGCAATGATCAGCGTGCGTTCGAACTGGCCAGTTTTCTGCTCATTGATGCGAAAATAGGTCGAAAGCTCCATCGGGCAGCGCACGCCGGGCGGAATATAGACGAAGGAGCCGTCCGAAAATACCGCGGAATTGAGGGTGGCGAAGAAATTATCGGTCACCGGCACAACCGAGCCGAGGTATTTTTTCACCATTTCGGGATGCGTGTGCACCGCTTCCGAAATCGGGCAGAAGATCACGCCAGCCTTGGCAAGTTCCGCCTTGAAGGTGGTGGCGACCGAAACTGAATCAAACACCGCATCAACCGCGACGCGCGGGCGCTCGACACCCGCCAGCACTTCTTGCTCGGCCAGCGGAATCCCGAGCTTGGCATAGGTGCGCAACAATTCGGGATCGACCTCGCCCAGCGACTTCGGCCCCGGCGAGCTTTTCGGCGCTGCATAATAATGCAGGTCCTGATAGTCGATCACCTCGTGCTCAACCCGCGCCCATTGCGGCTCGACCATGGTCAGCCAGCGCCGATAGGCATCAAGGCGCCATTGCGTCAGCCATTCAGGCTCGCCTTTCTTGGCGGAGATAAAGCGCACGATGTCTTCGTTGAGGCCCTTGGGCGCCAGTTCGCTCTCAATGTCGGTGACAAAGCCATATTTATATTCATTGACATCAATCGAGCGGACTTTTTCGATGGTTTCAAGATCTGCTGCCATTATCCACTCCTGTTCGCCGCTGCGGCTTCAAGGGCCGCCGGTAGTTTGAATTTGTCATGCCGCCAAAGCACCGACGCGATGGGCGATTTTTTGCAAGGCCGCCACTAGTGCATCTTTGTCGGCACGGGTCGAACCGTAGCCAAAGCTGGCGCGCAAGGCCGAATCCGCAAGCGCTTGCGGCACCTGCATGGCCTGCAACACATGCGAGGCGGCAACCTTGCCCGAAGAACAGGCAGAACCTGACGACAGCGCAATCCCCTGCAAATCCAGCGCCATCAACGCTGTTTGTGCGCTCAAGCCCGCAATCGCGAAAGCGCTGGTATTGGGCAGGCGCGGTGCATCGGCCCCGAAAATGACCACTTCGGGCACATGTGCCACCAGAGCCTGCTCGAAGGCGTCACGAAGGTGGCGCGAGCTATCGGGCTCAGCCTGCGCGGCGCTGGCCGCAGCGCCGAACCCGGCAATGCCCGCGACATTTTCGGTGCCCCCGCGCAAGCGCCGCTCTTGCCCGCCGCCACGCAGCAAAACCTCGGGGCTGGTTGCGGATGGATGGGTCACCAAGGCGCCGACGCCCTTCGGCCCGCCGAGCTTGTGGGCCGACAGCGCCAGGGCGTCGATCCCCAGCGCCGCCATGTCGATTTCGATGCGCCCCGCCGCCTGCACCCCATCACATACCAGCACGCCACCGACATGGTGCACCAGCGCAGCCAGTTCACGCACGTCCTGCACGACGCCGGTTTCATTATTGGCAAACTGGATGGCCACCACGCAGGGGCCGGTCTGGCCCAGCAAGGTTTGCAAAGCTGTTCGATCGATCTGCCCATTCTGATCGACAGGTGCCACTTGCGCCTTGTCCGGCGCAAAGCCATGACCCTGCATGACGCAAGCATGTTCCGTGGCGCCGATGATCAAACTGTCGAAGGTCGTGGCGCTGCCATTGACGCTCCAGCAAGCGCGCAGTGCCATGGCGAGGGCTTCGGTCGCCCCCGAAGTGAACACGACGCCATCATGCCTTGCGCCACAAAGGTGCGCGACATTGTGGCGCGCCTGCTCGATCACGGCCCGTGCCGCGCGCCCCTCGGCATGCACGGAAGACGGGTTGCCGCAACACTCCAGCGCCGCCATCATCGCCGCACGCGCTTCAGCGCGCAGCGGCGCGCTGGCATTGTAATCGAGGTAATGGCGGGTCGCGTTCATCTTGCCTGTCCGTGCCTCAAACCACATTCTGCGTCGGCGCGTGTGAAACTGACGCCCCGCGCAGCGAATTACCTTGCTTTCGCGAAGGCCAAACGTCTAAACGGGGGGCTGACGTTGGCCCGGCGACCCTAGCCCTAGTTTAGAATAATTCTAACACTATTTTGAGCCTGACCCGGCATAACGTCAAGGGCTTTTCGGCTGATGTCGCGCTGTGCACCTGCGACAGAACCGTGCAGGCCCGAGATTAAATGGAGTGTCTATGCCCGAAATTCTGTTTACCGGCCCGGCAGGGCGTCTGGAGGGGCGATTTCATCCCTCGAAAACCAAATCCGCGCCAATTGCGATCATTCTGCATCCGCACCCGCAATTTGGCGGCACGATGAACAACCAGATTGTTTATCAGCTTTATTATGCCTTTGCGGAGCGCGGATTTTCCGCTCTGCGGTTCAATTTTCGCGGCGTGGGACGCAGCCAGGGCGCGTTCGATCATGGCGCGGGCGAATTGTCCGACGCCGCTTCAGCGCTGGACTGGGCGCAATCCATCAATCCGGAAGCCAAGTCCTGCTGGATCGCCGGTGTGTCGTTTGGCGCGTGGATCGGCATGCAATTGCTGATGCGCCGTCCTGAGATCGAGGGCTTCATTTCGGTGGCACCGCCCGCCAACCGGTTTGATTTCACCTTTCTTGCGCCTTGCCCTTCATCTGGCTTGTTCGTGCATGGCGACCAGGATCGCGTTGCCCCGCTGAAGGAAGTGATGCCCTTGATCGAGAAGCTGAAGACCCAGCGCGGCATCGCCATCGAACACATTGTCATCCCCGGCGCGAACCATTTCTTTGAAGGACGGGTTGACGAATTGGGCAGCGAAGTCGGCGGCTATCTTGATCGGCGTCTTGGCAACCCGACCCGCCTGCACGTCGCAACCCGTGTCGATCTGATCGAAAAGCCGCGGGACTAATCGAGAATGACGAATTTTGAACCAAAATCCGCGCTGCTGCAAACCTTGCAGGCGCGTGGCTTCATCCACCAGACCTCGGACATGGCGGCGCTTGATGCGCTGGCCGCAGCTGGCAAGCTGATCGCTTATGTCGGCTATGATTGCACGGCACCCTCACTGCATGTCGGCAACCTCATGTCGATCATGATGCTGCATTGGCTGCAAAAGACCGGAAACAAGCCGATCGTGCTGATGGGCGGCGGCACCACGCAGGTTGGCGATCCCTCTGGCAAGGACGCCAGTCGGCCGCTGGCGACGCTGGAAACCATTGCCGCCAACAAGGCGTCGATTTTTCGCGCCTTCAGCAAATTCATCACCTTCGGCGATGGCACGCATGATGCGATCATGGTTGATAATGCCGATTGGCTGACCAAGCTGAATTACATCGCGTTTCTGCGCGATGTCGGGCGGCATTTCTCGGTCAACCGCATGTTGTCGATGGATTCAGTGAAGTTGCGGCTAGAGCGCGAGCAGGAGCTGTCTTTCATCGAATTCAATTACATGTGTCTGCAAGCCTATGATTATGTCGAACTTAACCGGCGCTTTGGCTGCAATCTGCAAATGGGCGGCTCGGATCAATGGGGCAATATCGTCACGGGTGTTGATCTTGGCCGCCGTCTCGGAACGCCGCAACTGCATGCGCTGACCTGCCCACTCCTGACCACCGCTTCCGGTGCCAAAATGGGCAAGAGCGCCAAAGGGGCGGTGTGGCTGAACCCTGATATGCTGTCCGCCTGGGATTATTGGCAGTTCTGGCGCAATGCCGAAGATGCTGACGTGACGCGCTTCCTCAAACTGTTCACGCTGCTGCCGCTCGATGACATCGCCCGGCTCTCGGCCTTGCAGGGTGCCGACATCAACGAAGCCAAAAAGGTATTGGCGACCGAGGCCACGGCGCTGGTGCATGGGCGCGAGGCGGCAGAAACTGCGGCGCAGACGGCCGCGGCGACGTTCAGCGGCGGCGAGCTCGACACCAATCTGCCGACCATTGAAATTTCAGGCGCCGAGGCCGGTGAGCTTGGAATCCTTTCAGCGGCGGTAATGGCAGGGCTGGCGGGCAGCAATGGCGAAGCGCGCCGCCTCATCACGGGCGGCGGCTTGCAGGCCAACAGCGCACCGGTGACCGATCCCGCGCTGAAACTTGCAAATATCGACCTTCTGGAAGGCGGGTTCATCAAGCTGTCGCGCGGCAGCAAAAAGCATGTGCTGCTGAAGATTGTTCCGTGATCAGTGCTGAACCTGGAAGCCTGCTGGAGGCGGGGTCGCGCCAAAAATCTGGCGCAGGAACCCCGGCGCAATGGCCGACAGCGGGTTGAAGGTCAATGACGGGCTGCTCATAGGCCCCGAGATGCGGTAATTCACGGCAAACAGCCCCTCGTGGGGGCCGCCCCCCAGCAGGCGGCCAAACAGGGGAATGCGCGCGAAGATGTTGTTGATGCCATAGGCCGGTACAAAGGTTCCCTTCACATCGAGGCGGTTCTTCGGGAAATTCAGGATGCCGTTCATGGAAATGCCGACATCGGGGCCAAACATCACGGCATTGGCAATGGAAATGGCACCAGCCTGGCTGGTGAATTGCGCCTGCAGCTTTTGAAACGGCACACTCGAAAGCTGCTTGACCGCGTTGGCTTGCCGCGGATTGCCGGCCCCGGCGATTTGCTGCAACCGCGGCTCATTCGCGAGCACGAAATTATGGATGTAGGCGACGCCGCTGGTGTCGCTGCCCTTGAGGCGCGCATCAAGAGTGAGCGCCCCGCCACGCATATGATTGTAAAGATTAAGGAATGACAGCGTCGCCCCTGCATCCGAACTTGTGATGTGAATGGTTTTGTTCGAGCTCAGCGCCCCCTGCAAACTGCCTTGGCCGAGTGTGCCCGCAACTTGGAAAGCTTGCAGAATGCCGCCCATCCGCAACATCCGAAACCGGCCATTCTGCAGCGTGGTGTCATTATAACCAACCACTTTATTCGCATTCAGGCTGATATCTATATTGGCGGATTTGCCTGCAGGGGCGGGCTTTGACAATTTGTCCTGCCCGGTGAGGCTGTGCCAGACGCTGCGCATGTCGAAGGCACTGCCTGTTGCCACCACCTTTGTGACATCGGTGCCGAAGGTGACGGCGGCCTGGAGTTGATCCAGTGCCGAGAGCTTGACCTGTGACAATTGCGCAGATTGCAGGTGGCCATCGGCCCCGAGGATTGCTGAGCCGGCAAAACTGACGCCGCCACCGTCAAAATTCAGGTTCTTGAGCAGGGTCGCATGGGGCTGCACAACGGCCGTGAAACTGGCCCGGGCCGGGCGTCCGGGTGCTTTGAGCAAGCCGGGAATTGGTGCATCGAGGGTCGTCGCTGCCAGATCGAGCGTCACTTGCGCCTGTTGCGGTGCTTGCGTCGGGGCGGGCTTCTTGTCTTTGCCTTGCGCTGGTGCGGCACCACCGAGCGCTGACACCACGGCCACGCTGATCGGCCCGCTGACACCGGCGACGGCGATGTGCAGGTTCGCGCGTGCGGCATCATTCAGCGAAAAATTGAGTTTGCCCTCGCCTTTGCCGTGACTGGGCTGGGTCAATTCAATCTTGGCGGCGCTGGCGAAAATCGTGCCGCTGCCGCTGCCCTTCATGCCTTGCGGCCCCACTTTCAAATCAAGCACGCCATGCGTGAGCCCGGCTTTGCCAATGAGATTGTTGGCACTGAAATTGCTGATTTTCGCAACGACGCCGACCTTGGTGGCCGACGGCGGCACGTGATCGCCGAGCAGAGTGTTGATTTGCAATTGACCCTTGATTTCACCGGCGATCGATTTGGGATCAAGCGGCAGATGCACGAAGGGCCGCAAGGCATCCTTGGCGACAAGCTCGGTAGTGGTCGCCAATGATCCCGACATCGTTGCCAGAATGGTCGCTGGCGCGGGCATCAGACTGCTATCGCGCATGGTGAAGCTGCCCGAAGCAATGTTGAGGGCCTTTCCCGCCTGAGCCGTCAGCTTGCCGGAGTTGATGGTGATTTGCACGGTATGACCGGTCAGCACACCCGTAGCATTGATGCCGGTCACCGCCGGGAAACCATCAAGAATCTTGATGCCGACGCCCTTGACCGTGCCGGTCATGTTGAGCGCCGCATCGGGCACAGCCTGCTGTGCCGCCGCCTGCGCCAAAGCCTTGGCATCCAGATTGATTTTGATGTTCACGTCATCGACAACGCCCGCGGTCAGGCGCTGGCGGAACCAGGCGCGCACTGGTGCCGCCAGTGACGAGGGCCACAGCCGGATGACATCGCGCGCCTGCATGGCGGTGATGCTGGTTTGCCCGACCACGTCCGGCGCTGGCCCGAGCAAGGCATTGGCGCTGGCAGCAATATGCACCAGTGGCCCTTCCAGCTGGAACTGGTCCAAAGTCAGGCGATCCTCAGCCTGATCAAAAGACCCGGCAATGCGGCCCCGACTGATCTGCAAGATACGGTCACCGGGCCGCGAGGCGCCAAGCTGCGTGTTTTTGCCAATGGTGAGATCATAGCCGATCTTGCTGGTTCCGGCTGTCGGCGGTGTGATCTGGCCGACCAGATTCAGGGCACTGTCACCCGATTTGAGCTTGGCAGCATCGAGCAGAATGATGCTGCGGGCCGGATCGTAATGGGCTTTCAGACTGAACCCATCGAACAAAATCGGCTCGAAGTCGGGATTATTGGCCTTGAACAGCCCGCTGCCGCCCGTGATGCTGGCAGCCAGGCTCATCAGCGCGCCCCCGTGGCTCAGCCGCGCCGCCATGTCGATTGTGCCCGAAATATCAAGGCGTGCGCCATTATCGGGCAATCCGGCAAGATGTTGCAGAGCGGCAAAGGACCAATGGTCGACCTCCAGTTGCACGTGGCGGCTCGCGTCCGAAGCTCTGGTCTCGATGCGTGCCCGCGCGTGCCAGGGAACGTCGCCATCGGAAGCCGAAAGATCGAGCGTGGCGCCGCCCGTCTGGCGCGCCAAAGTCAGATCGACATGGCCCAGATGAATGGTGCTGTCATGAGCCAGATCACGCACGGTGATGCTGCTATCGCGGATCATTACCCGATTCAGGGCGGCCAAGGGGGTGTCGGGGGCCAGCAGCCGGTCGAGAATCTGGCTGACTTCGTGCGCCATGTCGGGGGCAGGTGGTGGCACGCCGGCCGGTGTCGGCGGCTCCAGCGGCGGGGCGGCAAGCTTGACCGGCGGGGCGGCACCATTTGCCATGGTGATCGACCCCTGCTGGTTCACTGTCACAATAAGGGCCAGCTGGCTCAGTGCCACGGTGCTGGGCACCAACTGGCCGCGCAGCATGGCCCAGGGATCAAGCGCCAGCACGGCCTGCGCGCCCGACAGCAAATGGCCGTTCGGCCCGGACAGATCAAAGCCCCGCGCCGTGAGATGCAAGCCCGTTGCACCCCCTTCCAGCAGCAGCGACTTGATACTGACTTTCAGCTTCTGACCCAATCGGGCATTGATCGAATTCACGATATCTGGCGTCGCGAAGGACAGGTCGACCGGGCCTTGTTCAACCCTGAGCACGAGCGCGGCAAAAACCAGCACGCCCAGAACCAGAAGACCCAACACAAGCATGACCACCGCGCCCACGAGCCTCATGACAAACGGCTTTCGCGCCGTTTTCGGGCGCGTGGGTTTTGCGGGCTTGATTGCCGGTGGAATGACTTCAGGTTCGTTCAAGGTTCATCGAGTCCAAATGCCTCGTCACTTCATAGTTGCCACCGCGAATCAACAAAATGACACTAGGCAAACTCACAGGGCTGTTCCATATCGAATTTGTCGCCCGGTGGCGCTGCGCCGCCTACCTTACAACCAATGGACGCTTCATGGCCACTTCCTCACTCAAAATCGGTGATCGCGCCCCGGATTTTTCACTGCCCGGTTCCGATGGCAGCACGCAGAGTCTGCGCGATTTCGCGGGATCGCGCCTCGTGCTGTATTTTTACCCCAAGGACGATACCTCCGGCTGCACCATCGAGGCGATCGATTTCAACAGGCTGCGACCGGCCTTCGCCGCAAAAGGCGCCAAAATCCTCGGTGTCTCCCCTGACAGTCCCAAGAGTCATGACAAATTCAAGGCGAAACATGGCCTGTCGCTGGATCTTGTATCGGATGAAACCAAATCTATGCTTGAGGCCTATGGCGTGTGGGTTGAGAAAAGCATGTATGGCCGCAAATATATGGGTGTCGAACGCAGCACGTTTCTGATTGATGCGTCCGGAAACATCACTAAAATCTGGACGAAGGTAAAGGTTGCAGGCCATGCCGATGAGGTATTGGCTGCACTATAGCGTAGCGGGCGACGTCCGGGTTTCTTGCGAGGGCCGCGCCCCGGCGGCAGATTGAGGAATTATTAACCATGTTGCGGTTTCATGGCGCCAGATGAACCTGGATGTCCTTGTTCGGTTGGAACCGTGCCATGTCGATTCGCCAGCAAGTACCGCGTCCACAATTGCCGCGAACGCATTACTTTCTGACCATTTCCCACGGCGTGAGGATGCGGACGCTGGCGGTACCGCGCTGGAGCGCACACCTGACGCTGGCGCTGGTGCCGGTACTGCTGACGTGGACGGCGGGCGCATCGCTGTATATCGGCCTGCATGATCAGATTCTGGCGGGTATCATGGCGCAGCGCAATCGGATGCAGCTGGGCTATGAAAGCCGCCTCGCCAACCTGCACGCGCGCCTCGATCAGGCCACGAGCCACGGGCTTCTCGATCAACAGAGCATTGCCCGGAAAATTTCCGCATTGAACCAGCGCGAAACCATGCTGGAGCGGCGGGCAACGCTGTTGTCGTCGCTGGCGCGCTTTGTCGATCATCGCCCTACCGGCAGCATCAATCGCCCCGATGGCGCGACCGATGCCTCCGGCGCCTCAGCCCTTCCCGATGCGGGCTGGCGCAAGCCCAAGCCAGAATCCATGCTGCTGCCGCGCGATCTTCGCGGGCCGGCGGCACCGGCAACCACTCGTGATGTCCTTGCCGCGCTGCAGCAGGTGAAAATCAACGAGGCAACCGACGCCATCAACCAGGTCACGGCGCTGAAAAAGCTGGCTGGTCCAGCGGTCACCGCCGCTGACCGCCTCAGCCGCGCCATCCGCGCTGCCGGGCTTGATCCCACGCAATTGCACCTCAAGCCGATGAGAAATATCGGCGGCCCGTTCATTCCGCTGGACACGGCCGAGGGAGATGGCAATTTCGGCCATGAAATCGCGGCGGTGAAGGGCTCTTTGGTGCAGATCGCCAAATTGCGTCGGCTCATGCATTACCTGCCGCTGTCAGCGCCCTTGCCCGGCCATCTGACCGTCACCTCACCGTTTGGCATGCGGCTTGACCCGTTTCTTGACCGCATGTCGCTGCATCCGGGGATGGATTTTCATCAGGCTTTCGGCTCTGCCATTCACGCGACGGGCGCCGGCAAGGTCGTCATCGCGCGCTATTGGGGTGGATATGGCAATATGGTCGAAATCGACCATGGTGATGGCATCATGACCCGCTACGGCCACATGTCGCGGCTGAATGTTGCCGAAGGTCAACACGTCGTGCGCGGGCAGGTGCTGGGATTCATCGGCTCCACCGGGCGCTCGACCGGCCCGCATCTGCATTACGAGGTTCGCCTCAACGGCGTTGCCGTCAATCCGGCCCCGTTCCTGCGGGCAGGCACCATGCTGGCCGCCACGGATTTGCACTAGCCTGTCAGAGCACGAAATCGGTAAAGGCCGGCCTGACCGACCCAGCCCAAGGCCCATGAAACGCTTGCAGCAGGCGCTCGGCCAGCGTCACGCCGCTGCTGGCGATTTCATCGAGGCAATCCAGGAACCTTGTCTCATCGCGGCCGACATCATCCAACCTGGCGCGACGCTTCAATCCGGCCCGCGCTAGCGTGAGCATGTCGCGCGCGACGCCATCCAGCCTGCGCCCGCCGATTTCAGCCCGCAGCGCCAGGCGCGGCACGCCGTCACGCAAATCCTGCCGCATCGCCGCATCCCAGCCCTTGGTCAGGTCGAGCGCGCCATCTAGCGCGATGTCGTCATAAAGCAGGCCGGTAAACAGCGCGGGCAGCGCGTTGAGGTGGGTGATGGGGCCAGCATCAGCACCGCGCATTTCCAGATAGCGCTTGAGGCGCACCTCCGGGAATATCGTGCCGAGATGATTGGCCCAGTCCGAGATGGTGGCAACCTCGCCCGGCATTTGCGCCAGCTTCCCTGCCAGCAAGTCGTGAAAGCTGGCACCCGCAACATCGTGGTAGGTGTCGCCGCGCTTTACAAAATACATCGGCACATCAAGCGCATAATCGACATAGCGCTCAAACCCCATGCCGGGCTCGAAGGCAAACGCCAGCATGCCCGAGCGGGCGCGGTCGGTATCGCGCCAGATTTCTGACCGCATCGACAGGAAGCCGTTGGGCTTGCCATCCGTGAAGGGTGATGCCGCAAACAAAGCACTGACGACGGGTTGCAGCGCCAGTGAAGCGCGCAACTTGCGCACCATATCGGCCTCGCTGGCGTAATCTAGATTGACCTGCACCGTCGAGGTGCGAAACATCATGTCGAGGCCGTGAGACCCGACTTTGGGCATATAATTTTTCATGATGGCATAGCGCTGTTTGGGCATGACGGGCGTTTGCGCCAGCGTCCACAGCGGGCTCATGCCCAGCCCCAGAAAGCCCATTCCCAAGGCGTCGGCCACCTCGTGCGTCACACGCAAATGCTCATGAAGTTCCAGCGCTGTGGCATGAACATCGGGCAAAGGCGCGCCGGAAAGCTCAAACTGCCCGCCCGGCTCCAGCGAGATCGCGCCACCACCCACAGGGTCAAAAAGCCCAATGATATGACCGCGATCGTCGATTTTTTCCCACGAAAGCCTGGCTGCGACACCGTTCAACAACGCCTCGATGCCTCGCGGCCCGGAATAGGGCACGGGGCTGAGATCAGCTTGATAAAACGGGAATTTCTCGTGCTCAGTGCCAAGCTTGAACTGATCGGGGGATTTTGTTCCGCTCTCAAACCACCGCACCAGCTGATCACGCGACGTGATCCTCTCCAAATCCGAAACATCGCGCGCCATGGGAACCTTTCAGGGGGCAGAACTTAGGATCGTAGATAGTGGCGAAATCGCGACAACGCAATGACGCGGCCAAGCGATCCATCGAGCCTTGCCAAGAGCGCGCTTTTCGCCTTAGCTTCTGCGGTGGCATTCAAGGCCGCTTCAAAAAAGCCAAGGGGAAACGCATGAGCCAGATCAAGACGCCATCCTCGTCGCTGCTGTTGCCGATCGGGCGGCGCGGATTGTTGAAGGGCGGAGCGGCTGCTGCAAGCAGCCTTGCCATGCCCTGGGTCAGCCGCGCCAATGCCGATGCACCGATTCAGATCGGCATGGTCTGGGCCAAGAACGGCCCGCTTTCCGGCCAGGGCCAATATCTGGCGCAGGGCGGCTTGCTGGCGCTGCAACAGCGCAAGAACATGTTGATGGGCAAGCCTGCGGAAATCATCTGGCTCGATGAATCCAGCCCGCAATCGTCGGCGCAAAATGCCGCCAAGCTGATGGGTGAGGACAAGGTTGTCGGCGTCGTCGGCGGCGTCATCTCCGCTTTCGCGCTGGCCATTGCGCCGGTTGCCGAAAAAATGAAAGTGCCATTCATCGCTGCCAATGGCGCGGCCGATGAGATCACCGGGGTCGATTGCAACAAATATACCTTCCGCAGCCAGCCCCCGGTGCATGTGCATCGGGAAATGTTCGGGCCCTATTGCAAGGCGCTGGGCAAGAAATGGTATCTGATCACTGCAGCCTATGCCTATGGTCAGGACATCAAGAAGGAATTCACCGATTACGCCAAGGAGAACGGCATCGAGATCGTCGGCGCCGATGAGGTGCCGCTGTCGGCAACCGATTACTCGTCCTATATTCTGAAAATCCGCGCTGCCAAGCCCGATGTGGTGATTGGCGGCGTTGTTGGTGGCGGCCTCACGGCCTTCCTGAAACAATGGGAGCAACTGGGGATGCGCGGCAAAATCCCCTTCACCGAGATTTCCATCGGCTGCACCGACATCTGGGGGGTCGGGCCGAAAGCTGCCGACGGACTGTTCACGATGACGTGGTATTACACCAACAGGAACAATTCGCCCGCCGAGCAGCAAATGGCGGCCGATTACCTCGCCACTTACAAGCGACCCGCCGCCGACAAAGCCTGGATGGGGTGGATCGCCATGAAATCGCTCCTGGATTCAATCGAGGCAGCAAAATCCACCAAGCCTGCCGCCATTGTCGAGGCGCTGGAACATTGGTCGATGCCGCGCGGTGATATCAACCTGCATTACCGCACCTTTGATCACCAGATGATCAACCGCGCGCTGGTGGTGAAGGTGAAGCCGAAAATTACCGATCAATGGGACTATTTTGACGTTCTGGCCGAATTGCCCAAGACCCCGGCGGAAGTTGAGGCGGTTTACGGGACGCAGGCGCAATCGGCGTGCAAGATGGGGCCGGTCTGACGCCGCCGCTGCGGTAATGCAGGGGGCGCTGATGGCGGGTCTGATAGCGTCGCAGGTCGTGATCGGCCTCGTCAACGGCATGCTCTACGTGCTGATTGCCGTCGGCCTGTCGATCATTTTCGGCATGTTGGGCATCGTCAATTTTGCCCATGGTGCCTTTATTGCCATCGGTGCCTATCTCGCGGTGACGCTGGCGCAGAATTTCGGCTGGCCGGCCGTCATCCTTGCGCCGCTTCTCACGGGAGTGATCGGCGTCATCGTCGAAATGACGCTGATCCGGCATCTTTATGGCAAGGAGCCGCTCCTCGGGCTGATTCTGACTTTCGCGCTCGCCCTGTTTATCGAGGCGGCGCTGAAATTCATTTTTGGCGGCAATGCCCGGCCGTTTGATCCGCCGGGGTTTCTGTCCGGCCTCATCGTCTGGGGGCCGATTCTGCTGACGACGTACCGGCTGGCGGTGCTGCTCATCACCGCCTCGGTTCTGATCGCCTTCTGGGCTTTCCTGCGTTTCACCCGCTTTGGGCGCATCATCCGTGCAGGATCGCGCGATGCCGAGATGGTAGGCTTGCTCGGCATCAATCTGCCCATTGTCTTGTCTGGGGTGTTCGGCATCGGCTGCCTGCTCGCCGGGGTTGCCGGGCTGTTGGTCGGCCCGCTGTGGAGCCTGCAACCCTCCATGGGCAACGATGCGATCATGCCGGCTTTCGTGATCGTCACCATTGGCGGGCTCGGCTCTTACCTCGGCGCCACGGTCGCCGGGCTGATGGTCGGGCTGGTTGGCGCGCTCACCATTCAATTCGCGCCGGGCTGGTCGGCGGCATCGATGTATGGGCTGATGATGGTGGTGCTGCTGGTGCGCCCGCGTGGCCTGTTCGGCGAGAGCTGGGAGCGTTTTGAATGAGGCGCACCCTGCAGGCGCTGCAACATCCGGTGCTGGTGGCCGCCCTTGTGCTTGGCGCCTTGAGTGTCCTGTGGCTGGCGATCGGGGCGCCGATCTCGCTGATTACCCAAATCGCGATTTACACGCTTTATGGCGCGGGCGTGAACCTGTTGGTCGGCTACACCGGCCTCGTGCCGTTTGGTGCCTCGGTGTTCTTTGGCACGGCGGGCTATGTCTGCGCGATTTTCCTGCGCAGCCTGAATGGCAATGCGCTGCTCGGCATTCTGGTCGCGACACTCGGTGCGCTGGTGCT
>JAJZGX010000074.1 GCA_021804825.1 Pseudomonadota bacterium
TGGAGCCATCGAAGCCGTGGCGCAAGGCGACGACGGGCAGAGCGCCTTGAAACACCGAGGGTGCGGTGGCGGGGTCAACCTCGGCAATCGGCACATCCCAGCCAAGCTCACCGGCGAGTTGCCGCAGCTGCGCGGGATCGGCCAGCACGAAGAAGGGGCGGGCGAGATCTGCACGCCGCAGCCAGGCTTTCAAGGCGAGTTCCGGCCCGATTCCAGCAGGATCACCGATGCTGACAACCAGCGGCGGGCGCGCGGCTCTCACCGGCGCTGGATCACGGCACGCGCGCGCAGCCGCGCATAGGCGGCGGCAATCATGGGTTTCAGGTTCTGCGCCTGCAATTTGGCGATGACGGCATTGCGCGCGGCGTCTTTATCGGTTGAGGCGGCGCGCCCGCACACGGCAAACATCGTGAGGCCGGTTGGGTCACGGCTGGGCGGTGTCAGATGGCCGAGCGGAATTTTCTGGAGCAAGGCCGCCCCGTTGGCGCTCAATTCCGCAGAACTGCGCTGGATCGGGGATTTGACAATGACGCCCTTCATGGCCTTGGCGCGGGCAATGCCGGTGTCACAGGAGGTAAAACTCGCCCGAAAGGCCGTGGCGCGGCGGGCGGTGGCATTGAGGCCCGCAATCGTCAGAGGCGCGGGCAGAATGAAGCTCACCGCCTGCAGCGTGTAAACAATCGGGGTATTCTTGGTGCCCTCGCTTGCCAGCGCCGCATTGATGGCGGCATCGGTCGGTTCGACCATGCGGTTTTGCGAACCGACAATGATATAAAAGCCTGCCTTGGCCGTCCAATGGCTTTGCAGATCGGGGAGCTTCAAGCCAGCGCGCTGCAGCGCCGCGGCCAGGGCTTGCGGCGACATGTGCGCATCGTCGGCGGTTTGCTGAATGGCCAGCTGGATGTCACCGGGTTTGGGCGTCTCGCCGTAGGTTTTCATGTCCTGTTGCTTCAGCGCATCGGCAACGAGCGATTCAAAGGCGTCATTGGCGCTCGCGGGGCGATGGATCACGCGCAGAAAGCGCTGGCGTTGGGCAATGTCGAGCGAGGTGACCGGCACACCATTGACCTGCGCCACCAGTTTCTGGGCCTCGGCGAGGCGAGGCGCGCCGATGACCAGCGGCAGGGCCGTGACAAGGGCGGTGAGAATTTTCTTGATGCTGGAACGCATGTCTTGCCTCATCGAAGGGGATGTGTGGTGCGGATCAATAGGCCGCATTGACTTGATTGGTGCCAAGATTTTGATGCACCGACGTGCTGCCTAGCGTGCGCAATTGCAACTTTACCATGACGGTCTGGTTGCGGGTGCGCGATGACGAGGTCGGATCGGTGTAAGTCGAGGTGTAGTTCACACCAAAAGATATGCAATCATTGATATAGCCAAAGCCTGCTCCGGCCGACGACACCGCAAAGCGTGAGACCTTGACCAGCGAGCCATTGTAAAGATAGCGGCTCAGATCAAACACCACCTGACCATCGACGTAATAATTCTTGTCGAAATGGTATTTGGCGGAGGCCGCCAGCCCTTCACGACGATAGGCATAGCCCAATGCCGGTTGCGCTGTGTAACGCGCATAAAGCAAACTTGTGGAAAGCCCGCCAAAATTGGTGTTGGCGGCAATGTCGAGACGCTTCGCACCCAAGTGGCGAGGCCCGATCCGCGCCTTGGCAATCAGCGCGAAGTGAGCATTGGGGGCGAGCGTCAGCCGCGTCACATAATCGGATGCAGTCTTGCCGAGACCGGAACCAAATCCGATATTGGCGGCATCGAGCGTCGCATAGGCATTTTGTCCGGCGACCTGAAACGAGCGGCCGGCCATGATATTGGCATAGCCGCCGTCATCGAAATCAACGGTATACTGGCCGCCGACATTGGCGCGCACGCCGGTTTCAAACCGGTCATTGCCGGAGAATTTCGACCATTCGAACAAGGATGTATCGTCAAAGACAAGGCTCTGGGAATCCTCGTTCGGCAGCATCGTCGAGGCGGGTGTGTTGGGGCGGGCGATGATCTGGGCGATCGGCTCGATGATCTGCGTCGTGGAACCCAGCCGCGCATAGAAGGGATAGCGGTAATCGACACCGGCGCCCGGGATCGCCTGGCCGGCAAAACCATTGGTCTTGCCCCCGAAATAATTGGTCTGCGGGGCGTTGCTGATGGTCGAGGTGCCGCTGGCGCTGCTGAATGTGGCGCCGTCCGATGTGTTCAGCGACAGCCATTCGCCGTTCAGATGGCCAAAGATGAAGGGCGTCCACTCCGCGCCGAGCGGATCGATGAAGCGGCGCTTCCAGGACAAATTGAGGGTGGCTCTGGTGTAATCACCGCCAATGCCGCGCAGCAGGCAATGGCCGTTGGCAATGCCGGGCGTGTAGGAGGTGCAGACATCGAACAGGCTGAAAGCATTGTCGAATTGGCGCAGGCCGGTGGATTGCCAATCCGCGAGCTGGCGCGAGATATGCGTGACATTGGCATCGAGATCAAACTCGCCGCCAATGCCGCCGGTGGTCGCGGGATCGAGACTGAAGGCGCGGTTATAGGCCAGCGACGGCCAGACTTGCGCCTGCTGCGATTGAAGATCAAATTTGGACAATCCAGCGAAATAATCGCTGCTCAGGTTGAAATAGCTACGCGCCGATTGCCCCGTCAGATAAATGTCCGAACGCTTTTCCCCAAAATAGGTTTGCGCATAATCGGCCGCCGACAATTTGTAGTCAGAATCAAACCATTTGTCCGTGGCGTAACTGCCATTCCAGCCAAATTTCCAGTTTTTATTGATATTGAATTCGCCTTTGCTATCAATCTCGCCGCGAAGGACTTTTGAACCCGGGCCAAAGGGCGGGTCATAAAACACCTGACGATCTTGCTGGGCAATGCCGGCGACGCGAATCGAATAGGCGCCGTTCGAGAGCCGATGGCGCCATTCGATGTCGCCCAAAAAGCCCTGCCGGGTCAGGAAGGTCGGCGAAAATGTCAGGTCGTAATTGGGCGCCAGATCCCAGAAATACGGGGTTGTGACGGTCACGCCCAGCGCGGTCTTGTAAAAATACTGCGGCGCAAGAAACCCGCTCTTGCGCGTCACGCTGCTGTCGGGCGACGAAAAATACGGCACATAGGCGATGGGAATGCCGAGGAATTCAAGATAGGCATCCTCGTAATAAATTTCGTGGCTCTTGCCGTTGGCGATGATGCGGCGCGCCTTGATCTGCCAGAGCGGGGCGCGCTCGGGGTGCCTGGCGCAGGGTTTGCAGGCGCTGTAGAGGCCATGGTCGAGGGTGGTGACATCACCGCCGCGCTCGGCTCTGGCGGCAGAAAAATGCGTCTTGTCGGCGGTGTCGGAACGCAGGCCGTCAATAAAGCCCTGCTTGAAATCATCGGTCAGTTCAAAGCGGTCGGCATAGGAGACGGTGCCGTCGGGATCGGTCAATTTGGCATGGCCGGAGGCAAAGACGCGCTTGGACTTGCGGTCATAGCGCACCTTGTCGGCTTGCAGGGCGCGGCCCTTGTAATGGATTTGCACGTGGCCGGAGGCCGTTACCACATCCTTGTCGCGGTTATAGGTGAGGCTGTCGGCATTGAGCAGCATTTGCGCGCGCTCGGCTGGCGATGAAGCCGTGCCGGGCAGGGCATCGTTCTGCGCCAGAGCGGCGCGCACGGGCATCATCAGCAGCAACAGTGCCAACAGGCACAGCACGGCCCTGCGCGGGCGCATCGGTGCCGCGTTGGCTATCTGCAAGGGGCTGTGGACGCGCCCCATTTACCCATCCTCACGATGCAAAAGTGCCAATGTTCCTACACTCATGCCGAGCGCCGCAGGTGCCCAGGCGGCCACAGCGACGCTGATCAAGCCAGCGCTACCCATGTCGCCGATCAACTGTGAAGCGACGTAAAGCACAAAGCCCGCAACTATGCCACCGATTACGGTTTTTACCATGCCACCAAATCGGAAAAATCTTAAGGAAAAGGATGCAGCGATCAGGGCCATGGCCATCAGCAGAAACGGCCGCGCCAGCAGGCCTTGATAGCGCAGCCGATAGGGGGCCGATTGCAGCCCGGCTCTGGTGGCGCTGATGATCACCGAGGGCAGCGACCAGAAAGGCACTGCATCTGGGTTGCCGAAAGTCTGGTTGATCTGCGAGGCCATCAGGTTGGTTGGCAAGTCATAGCCAGAGCGGGCCTCAGGCTCGTGGCCGGGGCGAAGCACCCGGACATTCTGCATATGCCATGCGCCGTCGGCGTAATTGGCAGCACCGGCATCGATGCGCTCAAAAAAGGCGCCATCGGGGTTGAACAGATAGGCCTCGACATCCGACAGTTTCGTGCCGTTCTGGCTGGCGTGTCCGGCCCGCAGGATGGATTGATTGACGCCACTGCGCTGGCGAACCCACAGGCCCAGCGGATTGTCGAGCGGTGCGCCCGTGCGAAAAAGCCGCGTTTCAATGACATTGGCATGCTGTTTGGCCAGCGCCGACAACGGGTTGTAGATCATCACCGAGGCAACGCCGAGGCCACCGACCAGCGCCAGCGGGATGGCGAGGAATTGCGCGGCAGAAATGCCGGCGGCTCGGGCAATCACCAGTTCGAGGCGTCGCGACAACATCAGAAACACCGCTAAAGTGCCAAAAAGCGTCGCAAACGGCAGCACCTGTTCGGAAATTTTCGGGGTGCGCAGCAGGCACAGCCAGGCAATCAGCCCCACCGATGAACCGGGCATGCCACCGGCACGTCGCAGCATTTCCACGAAATCAATCATGTAGATCAGCGCGAAAATAGCACCGAAGGTCACCCCAAGGCCTTTGAGAAAATTGAGTGCGAGATAGCGCGCGAATGTTGGCCCGATCATGGCGAAGGCCCTCGCTGCTGCCAGGCTTGCGCCAGTTGCGGCTGCAGAATCAGCCAGAGCAGGGCGGTTGCGCTGATCACCACCCAGATGACCGAGAGGCCAATGCCCCAGATATGGCGCTGGCTGATGGCGGCGGCCCAGAAAGCCACAAGGCGGAAAAGCAGCGCCGCAAAAGCCGCCGCAGCTATCGCGGTCTGGCGGCCACGCCGCACGCTGGCGGCTCGCCCCAGTGCCGCAAAAGCAAACAAGGTCAGCACCACGGCAAAGGCCGGGCTCAAAAATCTGTCTGCCAGATCAGCGTAATAGCTTGGAACCTGGGACGTTGCCACGCCGCTGGGAATATCGCCTGCGAGCAGTTGCCAACTCGGCGTCTCGCGGGGCCGCAACGGCGTGCCGCGCAAGCCGCTGGCATCAAATGAAGATAGATCAATGGCATATTGGTCAAACTGGACGATCGCCGGATCCTGACTTCCGGCGGTCTCGCGTTGCAGCGAGCCGTGCCGCAGCAGCAGGAAATGATGCGTGCCAGAAGTGAGTGTGGCACCTTCCTCGGCGATATAAGTGTTGATCTGGTTGGGATCGCGCCGATCCTGCATGAAAAGACCGCGCAGGTCGTTGCCAGCCCCCTTGGCGCGGTAATGAAAAATGAAATTGCCGCCGACGACATTGAAGGCGCCCGGCCGGGCAATGTGGGTGACAAAATCCGCCTGCACGGCGCTCAGCACATCGCGGGTCTCGCGAAAGCTCCACGGCATCAGCCAGAGCGACAGCAGCCCAGTCACCAGCGCCGTCACCAGGCCGAGCGCGAGATAAGGGCGCAGGATCGCCCAGGGGCTGAATCCGCCGGCGCTGAGCACGATGAGTTCGCTGTCGCCGCTGAGGCGATTCAGCGCGTAAATCACCCCGATCAGCAGGGCCACAGGAATGATGATGGTCATGATCGGCGGAATCACCAAAGCGGTGAGGCCGAGGTAAATCAGCAAAGATTGATGCTCAAGGGTCACGATATTGATCTGGCGCAGGGCTTCCGTCAGCCAGACGATGGCCGTGAGCGACAGCAGGCTGGCCACAAAAGCCCCTGCAGCCTGCTTGAACATGTAACGATCAATAACGCCCATAGTCCACGATTCGTGCAAAAAATCCCTATTCACATGACAGGTTTAGCATAGGTGTCGCCGCGCCCAAGAGCGGAAAGTGGCAGGGGTGTGCGAATCTTGGCCACCTGTGGCAAGTGCGTTACGTTCGGCATTAAGCCAAGCGCAGCTTTGCGCTTGCCGTTCGGCGGTAAAATCCCCATGATAGTGGCATCTGACCCGCAGGAGCCCTCATGAAAGACAACCTGAAAATCGAGATCGCCAGCCTCAAGACCGGCGCTGCAGGCGCGCCCGCTGACGCGACCTGGGTGGCGTTTTGCGGCCCCGAATTGAGCTTCGGGCCGTTGACGGCCAAAGCCCTGCAGCCCGCCGCCGCCGCCATGGCCACCGCCGCGAAAGTGTCGCGCTTCACCGGCAAGGCCGGGCAGGTGCTGGACATTCTGGCCCCGGCCGGACTTGCCTGCGCCCGACTGATCGTTTTCGGACAGGGTGACAAGGGCAAGGACGCGCCTGCACCGACGCAGCATCTGCATCTTGGCGGCAAGATCCGCGCCAAGCTCTCGGGGGGTGAAAGCCTGATCTTCAGCGAGGCCCCGAGCGAACCGGCTTTATCGGTTGACGGCATTTGCGACATGGTGACCGGGCTGCGGTTGCGTGATTACAAGTTCAATCGCTACAAGAGCAAAAAGCCAGATGATGCTGAAAGCAATCATGAAAATGATGTTATAGTTTTGGTGTCAGATGCCGCTGCGGTCAAAAAGACGCTGGCGCGTCAGGCGGGGTTGACCGAAGGCGTGGCTTTGGCGCGCGATCTCGTCAATGAGCCGCCTAATGTGCTGTTTCCTGAAGAATTCGCCAAGCGCGCCAAGGAACTGACCGAGCTTGGCGTCGAGGTCGAGGTGCTTGGCGAAAAAGAAATGACCAAGCTTGGCATGGGGGCGCTGCTGGCGGTGGGCCAGGGCTCGAAGCGTGACAGCCAGATGGTGATCATGCGCTGGCGCGGCGTCAAATCCGGCAAGGACAAGGATGCGGCGTCCAAACCCATCGCCTTCATCGGCAAGGGCGTGGTGTTCGACACCGGCGGCATTTCGATCAAGCCAGCAGCCGGCATGGAAGACATGAAGGGCGATATGGGCGGGGCCGCCTGCGTCGTCGGCTTGATGCACGCTTTGGCATCGCGCAAGGCCAAGGTCGATGTAATCGGCGCCATCGGCATCGTCGAGAACATGCCAGACGGCAATGCCTACCGACCCGGCGATATCGTCAAATCCATGTCCGGGCAGACCATCGAGGTGATCAACACCGATGCCGAGGGGCGGCTCGTGCTCGCCGACGTGCTTTGGTATGTGCAGGATCGTTTCAAGCCGGCCTTCATGATCAACCTTGCGACGCTGACGGGGGCGATCATAGTGGCGCTGGGGCAGGACCATGCCGGGCTGTTCTCCAATAATGATGCGCTGAGCGCGCATCTGATCAGCGCCGGACAGGCGACTGGCGAGAGCGTTTGGCGCATGCCGATGGGGCCGAGCTACGACAAGCTGATCGACTCGAAATTCGCCGACATGAAAAACACCGGCGGGCGGCACGGCGGCTCGATCACGGCGGCGCAGTTCATCCAGCGCTTTGTCAATGGCACGCCCTGGGCGCATCTCGATATTGCGGGCACCGCCATGGGCTCACCGCAGAGCGACATCAACCAGAGCTGGGGATCGGGCTGGGGCGTGCGCCTGCTCGACCGCCTGGTGGCCGATTATTATGAAACCGGCAGCAAGACGGCGTGAGTGAGGTCTGGTTCTATCATCTGGAGCGTCAGCGCATCGAGGCCGTGTTGCCCGGTCTCGTCGAAAAATCGCGGGCGCGGGGCTGGCGTGTGGTGATCGAGACACCGCAAGCCGAGCTGATGCAAAGCCTCGATGCGCTGCTCTGGACCTTTCGGGATGATGCGTTTTTGCCGCATGGCACCAGCGCTGACGCCAACCCTGAAAATCAGCCGGTGTATCTGACGACCGGCCCGGAAACCCCCAATGGCGCAGAGGTGCGGTTTCTGGTGGCCGGGGCCGACCCTGGCAATTGCCTCGCGCCGATGCCGGACGGTGCTCAGGAACTGCACCACAGAGTGGTGATCCTGTTTGACGGGCGCGACGATGCCAGCGTCGCGACGGCGCGCGAACAATGGCGGGCATTGAAGGCATCAAACCACATCCTGTCCTATTGGCAGCAGAACCAGGAGGGCGGTTGGCAGAAAAAAGCCTGACCTGTCAGCTTCGGCTCAACATGTGACAAATCTGTCACAATAAGTGCTAAAGTTCCGATATGAACGAATTTGGCTTGACCTTGCCGCGAATTTCCCGCTTATCTTGCATGATAATTCGGGAGGAACGATATGCGACAAGTGTCTTTTTCGATGGTTCGGAGTGTTCTGCTGGGCTCGCTCGCCAGTTGCGCCGTTGCAACGCTGGCGCTGGCCGCCGATCTGCCCTCGCAAGATCATGCACCTGTGCTGAAAGGCCCGGCTCCGGTTGCGGATAATCTCGGGTTTTTCATGCGGCTTGGTGTCACCTATGGCATCAACACCAGCCAATCGACGCTGTATGCTGAGCCCGCGCCTGGTGCACCTCTCGCTGAGCTTCCCGGTGTTGGCGCGAAAATTGACAATGTGCTCACGCTCGGCGCGCAATTTGGCTATTTCTTCACGAATAATTTGTCAGCGGAAGTTGCTCTGGGCTTGCCGCTCGATGCCAAAGTCACGACGACTGGTGCTGGCGGCGGCCTATTGCCGCCGTTGGGAACACGGTTAGCCACCGTGATGCCCGCCATCGTGCCACTGACTGTGGATTATCATTTCACCCAGCTTGGCGCGTTCCAGCCCTATGTCGGCATCGGTATCGCACCGCTGTTCTCGTTCCGCCAGAAGGATGGTTTTGATACTGGCGTCACCGTTGATCCCACCGTCGGTCTGGTGCTGCAAGCGGGCACCGATGTGATGATTGACCGGCATTGGGGCGTTACGTTGGATGTGAAAAAAGTGTTCGCCTATGGCAAATCGCACGGCACCGGCGTCGCTGGCGTGCCCGTTCCGATCGCCAGCGAGCAGCACACGCATTATCAGCCTTGGCTGCTGACCACGGGTGTGGTGTACCGCTTCTGAGTTCAACAGGGCGCGGCGCCTTTGCCGGCGCGCGCGCCCCGCTTTATCGCGGACGATTCTATGCCTCAGGCGCGCGCCGTCAGCCCGATCAGCGCCGACATGCCGGAATGGCCGGAGCCTTCGCGGATCACGGCGTCCTCCTCGTAGATGTGCACGTCGTTCCAGCCAGCGAAGGCTGCCTCAACCAGTGCGCGCGTATAAAGATGGGCAGGGTCTCTCGGCCCGCCGGTGCCATATTCAATCTGCTTGACGCTATAGCCCTGCATGATCAGCAAACCGCCCGGTTTGAGGGTGCGGCGGGCGCCGTCCCATTTGGCGGCACGCTGGTGCGGCGGGGTGAATTGCGTGAAAATATCGGCAATGACGTCAAAGCTTTGCGCCGGCCAGTCATAGGTTGAAAGATCGAGTTCGGCGCAGGTGATGGCGACGCCGCGTGCGGCGGCAAGGCTGCGGGCCTTGGCCTGGGCGAGGGGTGAAAAATCAACTGAAAGCACGTCCAGCCCTTGCTGCGCCAGCCAGACGCCGTTGCGGCCCTCGCCATCGGCCAGCGCCAAGGCCCTGCCGGAGGCGGGCAGCAAGGGCTTGCAGCGCGCCAGAAATGCGTTGGGCTCGGTGCCAAAAACATAATCAGGACTGGCAAATCGGCTTTGCCACCGGTCAAATTCATTCATGTCGGATCCATCAGGTTCGAGGCAAGTTGCTGTGCTCGCGTGAGGCGCCGACTTAACCATCATTTTGCCGCAGCCGCAAACTAGCACTATGATGGTGGGTGGCAAGCGGTTGATTCGCTTATGCTAGTTGTTCAATGGGTGGTATGTGGGCCGCAGTCGCATCGCAAGACACAATCCGCGCATCAAGCTGGTGCTGGCATTGGCCGTGGGATGGATGATGCTGGCGCTGGGGGTGCCCGCAGCGCAAAGCCAGACACGCCAGTGCGTCGCCCTGCGACAGCGCATTTTCGCGCTTGAGCATCAAGGCCCCGGTGATGCCGGGCGGCTTCGTCAGGAGGCGGCGCGCCAGCAACAGCAGATCAACCGCACGTCGGCCTATGCCAATTCCATCGGCTGTTCCAACCACAAGTTCCTGTTTTTTGGCAAGAATCCGCCGCCGCAATGCGGCGCCATCAATGGCCGGATCAGCCAGATGCGGGTCAATCTCTCCAACATCATGGTGCGGCTTGGTGCCGGGGGCGGGGCTAATCGCGACGAAGTTGGTGCGCTGCGCGGACAATATGCCGCGCTCTGCCTTGGGCAACCGGCCCAGACACCGACGCAAGGGGGCCCGGCGGGACTTCTGAATGCCTTGTTCGGGCACCATCCGGCGCCGTTCAATCAGCCCGGCAATGATGGCACCAATGCCGATAATGCCATTCCCACGCGCGGCGCGCAGGATAATGGGAACCAACCGCCCATCGTGAACGACAATTCTGTCGGCGCGGCCGCGTCGGGCCGCTATCTCGGCGGTGGCGGTCTCGCCGTTTGCGTGCGCGAATGCGATGGCGGATTCTTCCCGGTGTCCTATTCGGCATGGCACCACAGCGCCGATGCCCTGCAGCGGCTGTGCACGGCGCGTTGCCCCAATACGGCGGTGGATTTGTATTCGATGGCGGTGGGCGCGGATATTGGCACCGCGCGCTCGACGAGCGGACAATCCTATCAGGATTTGCCGAATGCGTTCCTGTTCCGCAAAACCCATGTCCAGGGATGTGGCTGCAAGCCGAAAGGCGAAAGCTGGGCGCAGGCTTTGGCCAAATCCGATGCCGAATCCTTGCTTGGCAACGAACAGGCGAGCGACATCATCGTCACGCAGCAGCAGTCCGAGCAGATGGGGCAACCGACGCCGACAGGAGCCCCGGCTTTGAAATTGAAAGGGGCGCAGACGCCCTTGTCAACCAAAGCCCGGCACGCCATCAGCCAGCGCCGCGCCGCGGTGCCTTTGCGCAGTGATGGCGGCATTACCAGCGGACCGTTACCGCCGCCCTGAGCGAAGGCGGGCAGGGGGTGGCTTCAGCCGCCCTTGCCAGCGAGACGCATGGCGGCCTTGTGCGGGCCGATCAGGGGTAGCAGCGCAGCGAGGTCTGGCCCGCTCTCATGGCCGGTCAAGGCGAGGCGCAGCGGATGGTAGAGCGCTTTGCCCTTGCGTCCGGTGCTGGATTTCAAGCCATCGGTCCAGGTCTTCCATGTTCTGGCGTCGAAGGCGCCTTGCGGCAGTGATGCCTGGGCCGCTGCCAGCAAGTCGGGATCCTCGATCAGGGGCGTGATGGGGCCGTTGACGACGTGCCACCATGTCAGAGCGTCGGAAAGCTGCGCGAGATTGCCACGCACCGCCAGCCAGAAGGCTTCCAGATCGATGGTTGATCCACGCGCAATACCAAGAGCCGCAAGCCTGCCCTCGAGCTCGGCGAGCGGCATGATATGCAGCGTGCGCGCCGACAGCGCTTCGAGTTCGGCTTCATCGAATTTTGCCGAGGTGCGCGAGACATGGCTCAAGTCGAACAGAGTCCCCAGTTCCGCCAGTGAGGCGACAGGGTGAACCGACGCCGAAGTTCCGGTCAGCACCGCAAGGGCGCAGACGGCAAGGGCCTCGATTCCGCGCTCGCGCAGGCTGGTCAGCGACAAGGCGCCCGAGCGTTTCGAGAGACCTTCGCCACTGGCTGTGGTCAGCAGATTATGATGGCCAAAGCGCGGTGCCGGGCGTCCATCGCTGAGCGCGGTAAAAATCTGCAGTTGAACGGCGGTGTTGGTGACATGATCCTCGCCGCGAATGACATGCGAGATGCCGAGATCAAGATCATCGACCACGGAGGGCAGCGTGTAGAGATAGGAGCCATCTTCGCGCACCAGCACAGGGTCGGACAATGAACCAGCATCGGCATGGCAATGGCCGCGCACCATATCGTCCCATGCAACCTCGCCCGGATCGAGCATGAAGCGCCAGTGCGGGCGTCGGCCCTCCGCCTCGAATTTGGCGCGGTCGGCGTTGGTGAGTTGCAGGGCGGCGCGGTCATAGACCGGCGGCAGGCCGCGCGCTTGCTGACGCTTGCGCCGCCGGTCAAGTTCATCAGGGGTTTCATAGCAAGGGTAAAGCCGCCCCGTGGCACGCAGGCGCGCGGCCGCAGCTTCATAAAGCGCTACGCGCTGCGACTGGCGCACAACCACATCGGGTTTGATGCCAAGCCATGCCAAATCGGTGACGATGCTGGCGGCATATTCCTCCCGCGAGCGCTCCACATCTGTGTCATCAAAGCGCAGCACGAATCTGCCATCGAATTGCCACGCAAAAAGTTGATTGAAGAGTGCCGTGCGGGCATTGCCAATGTGAATGCGCCCGGTGGGCGAAGGCGCGAAACGGACGATGGTGGGCAAGGTGGCTTTCGTTTCAGACATGCTGGGTCCATGTGTAGCGGCGGGAGGGCCTCGCCTTTGCATGGCGTTGTGCCGTATGGCGCGGGAAATGTTAAGTGCTGAATTCGGGCACTTGGCAACGGGAGACTTGAAATGACCCTGTTTTGGATTGCAGTTGGGCTGGCAGTCGTGCTGACGGGTGCTCAGATCGTCAGTATCGGGCTGGCATGGCGTCGGACCACAAGACCCGGCGTGCTTGCCGCAACCAGCCCGCACCCGCCGGTTTCCATCGTGCGCCCGCTTTGCGGCGTCGAGGCCTATGAGGCCGAGACCCTGGCCTCGACATTCACGCTGGATTATCCCGATTACGAAGTGATTCTATGCGTCGCGCAGCCTTACGATCCGGTGATCGCGCTGGCGCGCACCACCATGGCGCAATTCGCGCATGTCAAATCGCGGCTGATCATCGGCGATGAAGTGATCAGCGACAATCCCAAGCTCAACAATGTGGCGCGCGGCTGGGCCGAGGCGGCGCATCAATGGATCATTCTGGCTGATTCCAACGTGCTGATGCCGAAGGATTATATCAGCCGCCAGCTGGCGAGGTTCGACGATTCGACCGGGCTGGTTTGCGGTTGCCCGATTGGCGCAAGGCCGGGCAACAGCGCGGCCGATCTCGAATGCGCATTCCTCAATTCCTATCAGGCCCGCTGGCAATATGTCGCAGATGCCATCGGGCGCGGCTTTGCGCAGGGCAAAACCATGTGCTGGCGTCGCGAGGTTCTGGAAGCGGCGGGTGGCATCAAGGCGCTGGCGTCCGAACCGGCCGAAGATGCCGCCGCGACCAAGGTGGTGCATGGCCAGGGCATGAAGGTGCGCCTCGTCGCGGGCCCGTTCGAGCAGCCGCTGGGCTCGCGGGCCTTGTTGGCGGTCTGGCAGCGACAAGTGCGCTGGGCGCGGTTGCGGCGCGTCACGTTTCCGTTGTTTTTCGTGCCGGAAATCATTTCGACCGGGCTGTGGCCGATGCTGCTGGCGGGCGTCGCTTCGGCCTTGATCGGCGCGGCAATCGTGCCGCCGGTGCTGCTTGTTGCGGTGCTGTGGTATGGCGCGGAATGTCTGCATTGCCAAGCGGCAGGCTGGCCTTTGTCACCGCGCATCGTCGCCGCCATGGTGCTGCGCGACCTGCTCTTGCCGATTTTGTGGGTTGATGCGTGGCTTGGCAATGATTTTGTCTGGCGCGGCCATGCCATGCGCGCCGTCGCCGCCCACGCCCCGCATCCACAACCCTGAGGGCGGAAGGGCGGTTATCGAACGTCGCATGAGAGGTTTATCGGGCCGTTGATCGGCAAAGCGCAAAATCAAACGGCGCGCTCGGGGGGCCGCGCGCGCCGGTTCGCCAATTCCTTGAGGCGACTACATCGCCTCACGCCATATATTGACCGCCGTTGGCCGAAAGCGTCGAGCCGGTGATGAAGCCGGCATCGTCGGAAGCCA
>JAJZGX010000075.1 GCA_021804825.1 Pseudomonadota bacterium
ATCATCATCAAGTTGCACCGAACCTTCTTCGCCCGAGCCCCAAGCCGTGCATTCGATATAGCTGGCAAAGCCGATGCCGCGCAGGCGTCCCTTGGCGGCGCTTTCGGCCTGGCGCACCGCAAAGCCGGCATAGTCCGCCCTGGTCAGCGCCTGACGCATCGCGCCTTCAAACTCACCCACGTCATAGGTGCGGCCCGTCGCCGTCTTGTAGGGCATTTGCGCGGGCTTGATGAAATTGCGAGCGCGAATGTCATCACGGGCCAGCCCAAGCTGCATGGCGCAAGCATCAACCAGCCGCTCCAGCACATAAGCAGCTTCAGGGCGGCCCGCGCCGCGATAGGCATCGACCGGTACCGTATTGGTGTAAACCGGCCGCATCTCGCCATAAAACACCTTGATATCATAGGGCCCGGTCGCCATCGTGACGCCCAGCCAGGGAATATAGGGCGCAAATTGCGATAGGTAGGCGCCCATATTGCCAAGGATGTCGACCTTCAAGGCCAGGAACCGGCCGTCACCATCGAGCGCCATCGTCGCTTTGGTGAGATTGTCGCGACCATGCGCATCGGCGAGGAAATGCTCCGAGCGGTCCGACACCCAGGCAATCGTTGCGCCCAGCTTCTGCGCAGCTTTCAGCATCAGCGGATATTCTCGATAGACAAAGCCCTTGGTGCCAAAGCCGCCACCGACATCGTGATTGACGACATGCAGCTTTTCCGGCTCGACACCGATAAGCCTGGCGACCAGGCCGCGGGTGTTGTGCACGCCCTGCGTGCCGGAAATCAACTGATAGACCCCGGTCTTGATGTCAAAGCTGGCAATCGCGGCGCGAGGCTCCATGTAATTGGACACCAGCCGGTTGTTGACGATCTCCACCTGCACCACATGGGCGGCGCCGGCAAAAACCGCGTCGCATTTGGCCTTGTTGCCCATGACGGCGGCGACCGCGACATTGCTGCCGAACTGCGGCCAGACCAGCGGCGCATCGGCGGCGATAGCCCGGTGCATATCCGCGACAGCAGGCTTTCCTTGATAATCAACCTCGATAGCCTCGGCAGCGGCCATGGCATTTTCGGCTGTGTCGGCAATGACCATGGCGACGGCATCACCCACATGGCGCACAATGTCCTGCGCCAGCACCGGATAGGGCGGCAATGGCATGACCTTGCCATCGGCGTCGGGCAGCGGCGCATTGCAGGGCAGATCGCCAACATCGGCAAAGTCAGCGGCGGTATAGACGCCCTTGACGCCGGGCAGGGCCTTGGCGGCGCTGATATCGACGATTGTGAAGGCGGCATGAGCATGGGGTGACCGCAAGAACACCGCACGCAAGGCATCTGCTGGAATTTCATCGGCGGTATAGCGGCCATGGCCAGTGACCAGACGCACATCTTCGACGCGGCGCACGGACTGACCTATGCCAAATTTCATCGGTTTCATGCTGAGCCCTCGTGATTTGATAAAAATGAACCTAGGTCAGCGCCTCAGGGGCTGCAAGGCTATGTCAAACAAAACACTATCAGAGGGCGGGCCAAGGGGGAAGGCATTGCGCGCCATTTAGCGTCACTCTCTGCGCAGCAGCCTTCTGCGCCCGGAGCATAGCAGATGGGGCCGCACGGCATCGCGCGGCCCCTTTCGTCAGAACATTCGCAGTGCCGGAATCACATGGCCTTGTGATGTTCCATCATCTTGTGGTGCATCATCATCTTGTGACGCATCATCATTTTATGGTGCATCATCATCTTGTGATGCTCCATCATCTTGTGACGCATCATCATTTTATGGTGCATCATCATCTTGTGATGCTCCATCATCTTGTGATGCATCATCATTTTATGGTGCATCTTGTCGTGATGCATCATTTTCATATCGTCGGCACTGGCGCTGGTCACGGCAAAGGCAGCGCAGGCGGTGGCGGCGACAACGATCAAAGCTTTTCTGAACATGGACATGACCCTTCATTGACAAAGTTGCCAGGACACAATCCATGTCCAAGCCGCCCTCGTCAAAACACAGCTTTGTGATGCTAATGTGTTGAAGCTGAATCCAGCTTGCGGCTTTTTTGAAAGCAGATGTAAAACGTGCGGACAGAACGACGCGCAGCCAGCATCGCTATTGATGGTTCACTTTGCTGGTTTGATAAATTATGACTTCCCTTAATATAAAGGGTACTGAAGCAGCGCTTGAACTTTCAAAAATTCATTCAAGTTCAGATGAGCTGCAGTAAAGCTCATAGAGTGCGCCAAGAATGAAATGTACTTCGGTGCCTTCAACCGAATAAATGATCATTTGCGCGTCGCGACGGGTGGCAACAAGGTTGTTGCGGCGTAGCACCGCGAGGTGTTGTGACAAGGCTGATTGGCTGAGCGGGATCACGTCTTCCAGCTCGCCAACCGATTTTTCGCCTTTGACCAATTGGCAAAGTATCTGCAGCCGCCACTTGTTGCTGATAGATCTCAGCACAAGCGCAGCATGGTCAGCCTTGTCTGCCAATTGCTCCATCGGGTCGTGCATGATCAGACTCGATTCAGGGTGCACAGCCCGCAAAGCCGTCGGCAGCCATTTTGGCTTCATATTTGGGCGCAACCTGCGCACCGGGTGTCAAGGTCGCCTTGACTTCATCCCAGTTGAGTGGATTGAGCACAACCAGCCAGCCTTCACCATAGGGATCGGCGTTGGCAATGCTGGGCTTGTTCACCAAATCGGCATTGATGCCGACGATCGTGCCTGCCGCGGCGGATTTTGCCGGGCCGACCCATTTGCCGGATTCGACGGTGGCGCAGGATTTGCCCGCCTCAACCGAGCGGCCAGTTTTTTTGGGGGTCACGGCCACGAGGCTGCCGGCAAGCGCCAGCGCGATGGTGGTCATGCCGAGACGGACGGTCCCGTCACCGACTTCCTTGAACCATGTGTGGTTCTCAACATCATACAAAAGGTCATCCGGCAAATTACATCCACGAACAACTGGCATTCCCGCCTCCCACGTCCTACGAAGCCTGCTTTAAGCGCAAATCGCGCGACGAGCAACAGAACTCGCCCAATTGGGCACTCTGCATCTTGCCGCTGACGAAATAATAAACATGCGACGCCACAAGCCGCATCATCACCAGACGTTGCGCCGATTCTGAATCATCCGGCGCCATGGTGATCAGGTTATAATGATAGACGAGTTCCCGGCAAGTTTCGCGGCAGGCGTTGAAACTGGGGTCGCCCTTGGCACCTTGCCGGTGCAAGCCGAGCAGGCGGAACCCTTCCGCCTTGCTGGCCGTCGGCTTCAGGCCCTTGGCGTGCAGCCAGTGCTCCAGCACTTCTTCACCCAGGTGCAGCAAATCCCGCGCGTTCTCGGCCGGGGTTGCGTCGGCAACGCCGCCCTCAAGCACGTCACCAATGGCCGCGAGCGATCTCATGCCAGCCCCTGTTGTTGAAGCAGATCGAAGGAGTCCGACATGTTTTCATGCACGCCGACCTTTTTGGGTGACAAGCCAAGCGCCATGCCGAGCAATTGCGTGAAATAAAGGATTTTCACATTGGTTTTGACACCGAATTTCTTCTCGGCCCTGATCTGGTGCATCTCGAGGCCCGAATGGCAGGTGGGGCATTCGGTGGCGATGACATTTGCCCCCGAGGCTTCCGCCGCCTTCAGAATGTTGAGCACCAATTTGGTGGACATGTCGGAATCAGACAGCGTATGAGCGCCGCCGCAGCAGGCGGTCTTCAGCGGAAAATCCACATTGGCCGCGCCCGCCGCCGCCAGCAGATCATCCATGAAATGCGGCTTGGAGGTCGATTCCGAACCGGCACCCTTGTCCTTCTCCGGGAAGATATGACGCGGGCGGGTATACATGCAGCCATAATAATTGGCGACCTTCATGCCTTTCAGCGATTTCTTCACCCGCGACTTCAGACCCTCTTCGCCGATGCCGTGTTTGATCCAATCCAGCGCGTGAATGGTTTCGATCTCGCCGGCCTTGTAGGTCTTGTGCCCGGCCTTGGCGGAAATGCGGTCAACCACCTGGCGCGAGGTCTCGTCGTTCTTCAGATCATATTCGGCTTTTTTCAGATTATGATAGCAGCCATTGCAAGGCGCCATCACCACCGAATGCCCCATTTCGTTGACCGCCTGCGACATGACGCGCGACGACAGATAGGTCTGCACTTTCGGGTCGATGTTCTTCACCTCCATCGCGCCGCAGCAGTTCCAGTTCTTGACGTCTTCGAGTTCAAGGCCGAGGGCCTTGCCGACCTCCTTGGTCGAGCGGTTGTAGGCATGGCCTGTCCCCTCCAGCGCGCAGCCGGGGTAATAGGCAACTTTCTTGTACTTGTCGGTGCGATTATCGGTCATGGCGCTGCACTTCCTATTCTGCGGCGTGTTTGAAGGGGACGGCAGCTTCCTGCTTGGCCATCTCGACGAGGCTTTCCAGCCCAAGCGCCTTGCGGTGGTGTGCATCCTGCTCGGCGACATATTCATTGATGGCATCGCGCGCGCCGCCCCAATTCTGGGTGCGCGGGCGAAGCACGGTCGACAGGCCCAGTTTCATCAGCATCGTCACCGGCAGATGGGCCATCATCCGCTTCACCATCTCGACCAGCCAAGGCTGATTGAGCGACTGCCCGGTGCGCTTGAAGAAATTGCGCACCACAAGGCCATCTTCGATTTTGCCGGTGTTGATGACCTGGCTCGAAAACACATCGTCGAAGATCGTGGAAGGCGAAGGTTTGGTGTGGCCCTTCAATTCAAGCCAATGCGAGGTGGCCTTCATCACCCCCTCCGGCGCGACGTCGCGCGGGCACGCATAAGTGCACTTGTTGCACGACACGCACTGCCAGATGATTTCCTTGTCGCGCAGCAGTTCTTCTTCCATGCCCATGCGGATCAGATAGATCCAGTAACGCGGGTTGAAATCCGGGTTGATGGCATTGACCGTGCAGGCATTGGTGCAAGACCCGCATTGCCAGCAGCGATGCACATTCTCGCCGCCGGGCAGCGCGCTGATCTCCTCCTGAAGGTCCTCGTTGTAATCCTTCACCACACGGGTTTCGATGAAAGTGCTCCAATGGCCTGAAATATCAATCCCATCCATCACGAGTTTGTCGTGCGACTTGATGTTTTCCGGGCGAATGAGGTGCTTCTCGTGAATGGCCATTTATGTGTCTCTCATCCAAGGAGTTTGGAATCGTCGAGGACAAAGGCCTCGCCGTCGATGGCTTTCAGGCGGGTGCGGCTGGAGCCGGGGCGGATGCCGTCCAGCCCCAAAATCCGCCTGGTATGGTGCATCGGATCCTCCGCAGTGGAAAAATCCGCCCGCAGATAGGTGCCGCCCTGCGCCGAGATGTAATTGGCGTAAATCTGCGCCGTCAGCATATCGACGAAAAACATGACATCGCGAAACACACCCTGGCCCGTCAGAAACTGCGATAGCTCTTCGCGCAGCATCAGGTAGGTTGGATAGCCGTCGGGCAGGGGAATGGTGATGTGATCGACATTGTCCCCGAACCAGATTTCCCGCACGGCACCAGTATTCGGCTTGGCATCCCAGACCCAGCGGTTCATTAAGGGATAGCGCTCGGGATCGACATTATGCAGCACTTCGGCGGCGAGATCGTGCACGAAGCGATGGCCTTTGTCGCTCGGAAAACGCGCACAGAACGCGGCGATCCGCTGATCTGTGGTCGTCGTATTGGCAGCGCCGTCCAGCAAATCCACCAGTCCTGCGCGAATTTTGATCAACCCATCCGGTGACAGATAAGGCGCAACCCGCCGCCGCACGGTTGCCATGAAGGTGCAAAGGCCCATGAAACCTTCAAGATTGAGCGATGCGACCTTGCCGTCGCCCAACGTGTCTTTGAACAGGGCGGATTTGAGTTTCAAAGCCTCCACATAGCGCTCGACGCCGCCAAGCTCTTCGCTGCCGCGTGCGAGCGCCTGAAAGGCGGAAGCCAGCAGCGGCCCGCTCAAATCCAGATGCGGGCGCGCAATTTCGGGCACCCCCGGTTTATCGACTGTGAGCCAGGCCAGCGTCGCCACGACGACCTCCTATTCCGCCGCCACGCCGACGGGCATCAGACCCAGCGCCGAGATCGCTGCGGCGTGGCCTTGCGCGATGGAATCATCGATCGTTTCCGGCCCGGTCGCGGAACCAGCTACAAACACGCCCGCCCTGCTGGTCGCGCCCATCACACCATAGGTGTTCTTGCGGTCGATAAAGCCATTGGGTTCGAGCTTGACGCCAAATATGGCAGCGAGCGTCATGTTATCGACATTGGGATCCATGCCGACAGCATGGACCACCATGTCGAACGGGATGGTGATCGGCCGCTTGACCAGCGTATCCTCACCCTTGACGATCAACTGGTTGCCGTTGGATGTGACCTCGGCGATACGGGCCTTGATATACTTGACCTTGAACTCTTCCTGGCTGCGCCAGTAATATTTCTGTTCAAGCAGCCCGAAGGTGCGGATATCCATGTAGTAGATATAGACATGACAATCGGGCAATTCCTCGCGGATTTCCATCGCGATATTGGCTGAAACGGTGCAGCAGATTTTGGAGCACCATTCCCGCCCGATCTGGCGATCACGCGAGCCGACGCACAGCAAGATCGCCACGCGCTTTGGCTTGCGGCCATCGGAAGGACAATGCACGCCCTTTCCCGTCGAGAGCATCTGCTCGACCTGCGTCGTTGTCACAACATCAGGAAACAGGCCAAAACCCCATTCCGGCTTGTTGATCGAGTCAAAATGCGTGAACCCCGTGGTCAGGATCGCCGCGCTCGCCTTCAGCGACGAACCATCGCTCAGCACCGCATGGAAATCGCCGGGTTGACCGTCAAAGCTCTTGACGCTGGCATTGAGACGCACATCGGTCAGCTTGTTGTCAACGACGCGCGAAACCATGCCGCCAATGGCATCTTTCGCCCATTCGCCCGACGGCACCAGCTTGGCATAGCCCGAGAGAATCGGTGCACCGCCCAGACGGTCCATTTTCTCCACCAGAATGTTCGGCTGCCCAACGCTCGAGAGCGCATGCGCCGCAGCCAGTCCGGCAGGTCCGCCGCCAACAATTAAAACAGGGTCACGCATCAGGGTCTCCCGATTGCTAAAGTCGTGGTCTTGGTGAGGGGGTTGAACCCGGGGCCTGATGTGATCATCCGGCGCGGGTCATAGAGATTGTCCTGCTTGCCGAGCTTCACATCTTCCAGATAGGCTTCGAACTCCGCTTTCTTGGCGCGCCAGTCGATTCCCATTTTCTCCATCAATTTCTCGGTGGAGGAGGCATGCCAGTGCGACTGCACGATCTTGTAGGGATGCGCGCCGCAGGCCAGCGCCGCAAACTGCACATCCGCCAGAACCGGCAGATCAACGTCCTTGCCCGCCGACTTGCCGATCCACTGGCTCTTGTCGAGCGTGGTGATGCAGCCGGTATCATGCCCGATCATCACATCGGAATGGGCTTCATTCTGGGCAATCATGATCTTGCGGTCGATGGAGAAAGACCGCGTGAACTCGCGCTCCGAAATGATATGACGGAAGCCGAAGCCGCAGCAATCATACCAGGTCGAATAGTCGATCACATTGGTGCCGAGCGCCTGCATGATGCCGGTGGACACGGCTACCCGGTTACCTTCGAGGATGCTGTCGTCATAGATCGCATCCTGCGGCACCATTTTATAGACATGGCAGGCGGGATGGATCGTTGAGCGAATGTTGCTGCAATCGATGACTTGGTGCTTGGCGATCTCGTGACGCATCACGTGCACCCATTCCGAGTAATGCACGATCTCTTCCGGGATCAGCAGCTTGCCATCGACAAGGCGGCCCAGTTTGCCGAGAATTTTCTTGACCCGGTCGCGCAGCTCGGCCGATTGCAGCAGATAGCCGCGCACTTCCTTGTAATTGCCGAACGACGTGCCGCAATGCACCAGCGGGTAATAATAGCCTTCCGGCAACCCTTCGGCCTTGGCAGACACATAGGCCTGATGAAAATTGCGCAGGAACACTGCGGCAAGACTCTCGAGATTGCCAATGCCCGAACCGTGATAATTCCACGCGGTGCAGGAAGTCTGGTCGGTCTCGTCGAGGTAGCGCTTGTCGAGCTTGTTCATCAGCCACAGCAATGAGGCCGGATAACCGGGAATATTGCCGCATTGGCCGCAGGATTTGTGATGCCAGAGCTGGTTGGTCGGGATACGCTTGGTCCAGCCATAAAGCGTCTTGGCTTCGATCGGCTCATGCTCGTCGCGGATGCGGTGGACGACGATTTCGCCATCCTTCTCGAGCTGCCACATGACGTCGCGCACATCATGCACGCGATCCTTGTTGGTGAGCATCGAGCGCTTGTCGATTCTTTGCTCAACCCAATTGGTGGCTGTGCGCGCATCTTCCGGGCTGAGGTTGGCATCACGCCATTCCGAGCCGTGGCCGGTAAGTCTTTCACCGCAATTAGGTGCACTCATGTTCCGCTCCTCATTTCATCCAAGGCAGAGGGGTCAGGCGTCGGCCTCGGCCTGTTCGTCAACAAAGTCCTGATAATCTTGCTTCTTTTCGTCCATGATGTCGGAGATGACATCGAACAGGTTCTCATCGATCGTCTCAAGCTGGTTGAGCACACCGGTCATTTCCCAGATCGTGTAAAGCTCGACCGAGGTTTTCAGGTTCACTTCCCACGCCGTCTCGGTGGTGTTGAGTGTCGGCATCGGGATGGCCTTGCGCAGGATTTTCAGCGGCGCTTGCACCTTGGAGATATTCGGCCCCCAATCGGCGAAACCATCCGCCGTGATCATGTCCGGCGCCAGCTGGTTGCCGGTCGAAACCAGCTTGAGCATGACCCGGCTGAACGGGCGCAGCACGTTCTTGGCCGATTCCATGCCATGCTTGATCGCGGTTTCGCGCATGATCATGATCAGCCCGCCTGGCGAATTCTCGAACGGGCAGCGGGCAGCGCAGGTATAGCATTGCGCGCAGGACCAGATTTTCTCCTGCATGGCATCATAAATGCCTTCAAGATTCTCGGTCCACAGCAGCTGGACGATTTCGCGCGGGCTGAAATCATAATAATGCGCCGCCGGGCAGGTCGCGGTGCAGATGCCGCAGTTCAGACAACCATTGAGTTCATGGTTGAACCGCATGTCGCCCTGAATGTCCGCAAAAATCTCTTCGAGTTGGGCGCGCGGAACCTCAGGCGTATCGCTAAGCGGATCACCGATGAAAGTCTGGACGCGGGACGAGTGGCCATGTTCCATGTCAGCGTGCCTCCTGCAATCAGTAAGTCATCACCTTGCAGTCGGATTCCATGACCTCTTCGATCAGATAGGCACCGCCGACAATTCCCGAGCATTCCGGGATCAAATCGTCCTTGGACATGTCGAAAAGATCAAGGTTCGGCGAGCAGCACATGAATTTCACGCCGGCTTCATGGGCCTCCTGAATGAACTGGTAGACCGTTTTCGGCGAGCCGGGCTTCACGTGCAGCTTTTCGGCAAAGCCTTTTTTCATCAGGGCCCCCGAAGTCGCGGTGCAGATGACTTCGACCTCGTAATCCATCGCGGCAGCGACCGAGGCCTGAAAAAACGGGGCCCCGAGTTCCTCGCCATTGCGCGGATCGGTATTGGCCATGACAATAATGAGCTTCTTTGCCATTTATTTCCTCCAATCGGCATTGGTATCGACATCCCGTCACTTGCTGTGACTTGTGGGAGGGCTGGAGCCCTTGTCGCCGCCTATTAGCAAACTCTAATACAAGATATGACGATATGCAAGTCCCACCAAAGCGGGCTTGTTAATTATTTTCCATCAAGCCTGTCAGCTGGATAAGCCCGGTCATGATCGGCACCAGCGCATCCTCGATGTGCTGCTTCACGCGTCCCAGAGCGGCAAATTTGGGCAAAGGGTCGTCAGGCGCTTCCTCGAACTCCATCACCAGATCTTCCGCCATGGCCAGTTTGAAGCCGGGATGGCCGACAAAACCGAAAGCCTTCTGGCCAATCTGAAACAGCGCCGGGTGTCCGGCAGCATCCTTGGCCAGTATCTTGGCATAGGCGGGTGGCTCCGGCCGGTCGCGCATATAGACGATGTGTGGGTAATGGGCAGGCAGAAAGCCATTCAACGCATCGTCCGATTGCCTTTGCGCCGTGCCGACTTCAAAATTCAGCGGCGTGGCGACCGCGCCACCATCAGCAGCGAGGCTCAAGATCTGTGCACCAAGGCCGATGCCAATCACCGGCTTGTCCAGCATCAGGCACATGCGCGCCAATCTGACTTCGGCATCGAGATTGGGCACGATGCGGTCGCCGACACTGCCCCAGGGGCCACCGCCGAGCAGGATCAGCCCGTCGCTGATCGCGCTGGCTTCTGGCACTTTGCCCCCCGAGGTGAACGGCCGGAAATAGCTGAAGCGGATGCGCCGCCCCTCGAAGTGATCCTCCATCAGGCCGAGATAATCTGCCGATGTGTGCTGGATGATGGTGAGGTGCTTCACGCTGTCGCCGCCTTCGCCGCCGCCTGACCGACCGCAGCGGCAAAATCGCTTGAGCGCGCCGAGAGCAGCCCAACCTTGGCCTCGTTGAAAAACTGCGCCACATGCGCATCAACATCCGCCACCGCTGTGCCGCGCAAACTGGCCTCGAGATCGAAGATGATACGCGGCGGCGTCACAAAGAAGTCGCCCGTGAACAGCACCTCGCGAATCCGGCTGTCTTCGAGGCGCAAATGCGCGCTGATCGTGCCGCCCGGCCCCTGAAGGCTGGCGCTGAGCACATTCTCCTGCCCGGCGGGGTCTTCCAGTTCGTGCACGAAATCGTCCGTGCCGATTTCATCGCTGAATATCTGCGCCGCCAGCGCTTCTTCGGCGTCGGAAATGTCACCTTGAACCGGTGCAATCGCCAAAGCGCTGGCAAATCCCTTGAGCATCGCAGCCTTGATTGCAGCGACGCCGGGAAATCTGTCGCCGAGCAGTTCGCGCAAGGTCACCACCCGTTGCTCAGCCGAATCAAGCGCTCGTTTGGCAAGCTTGGCCTGCGGCACATTCAGCACCGAGAGCATCCGCGACGGATCCATGTCGACCAGGATCGTGCCCTGGTAGAACAGCGTGTCACCATCGAAAAACCCGCCGGTGCCGCTGATCTTGCGCCCCTCGACTTCAATGTCGTTGCGTGGACGGTAACGGGCGGCCACGCCGAGATTCTGCAACCCCATCGCCGCAGCTTCGCACAAGGTTCGCGCCAGATCGTTGAGCGAGCTTATTCCCAGCGTAGTGCGGTGAAACACCAGTTCAAAGCCAAATTGGCCTTCATCCATATAGAGCGCGCCACCGCCGGTGATCCGCCGCACCAGCCCGATCCCGTGATCACGGCAAAAATCGAGGTGCACCTCGCGTGCCAACGCCTGATGACGTCCCACCAGCGCCGAGGGTCGAAACTGCAAAAACCGGATCGTGTCAGGGATGACCCGACGCTGGTGCAGATCAATCAGCGCCTGATCGAAGGCGATATTGGCCCGCCCCTCACGCACGCCGGTGTCGATGACGCGAAAAACCTTCTGCATGGTTCGACCCTTCGGTCTTTGCTAGTTGCGCGGGCGCGGAATCGCCAGCTGGCGACGGATTTTCGTCACATCAGCCTTGTTTGGCTGGAACGGGTAGCTGGCGATGTTGCTGGGCGGTGAATCGCCATAGGGGCGGTCGCAGGCCGAAATATCCTCCGCCACCTTGCCGGGGCAGCCGGAGGTGCGGAAGGCCACCGCCTTGTCGATGATCGGCTCGAGCACATCCTGGCTGAAGCCGAAGTCCACAACCCGGCCCTTGTCGTCAAAGCTCATGTTCTCGACGCGCCCACCGGCATAGTCGATCAGATAGCGGCCGAGTTGCACGCGCCGCCACTGGTCACGCGGCGTTGCTGGCAGATGGTCCATCAGCGAGCCTTTTTCTGGAAAGAAGCAGAACATGTGGCTGTGCCCGCCCATATCGACGATCTTCTGAATGAGGCTCAGCGAATCAAATTCCGTCTCGCCCATGCCGACGATGATGTGGGCGCCAAATTTCTGCGGGCCGAAAATATCGCGCGCATCATTGAGGATTTCCCAATATTTGCGCCATGAATGCGGCGAGTCGACGCCCTTGCCGCGCGTCGCATCAAATATCTCGGGAGTCGCGGCATCCAGCGCCACCGTGAAAATATCGGCACCCATATCCTTGAGCCGGGCGACATCGGCGCGCTGCATGGTGGTGGGATTCGAGAGAATCGAGACCGGAATGGCCTTGGGGTCGATCCTGTCGGTCCAGGCCTTGAGCACACTGAACGTGTCATCATCCGAGCGCGGATGCGTGATCATCGAGATGCACATGCGATGGAACGGGCTGTTGGCACCATCGCGGGCCACAATGTCGATGATCTGCGCCATCGGCACCGCCGGCCAATCCACCCTGATGAAATTGCGATCGGCATAATCGCGGTCGGCTTCGCGGTGGCGCGCAAGGCCGCAATAGGCGCAATTGGCGCGGCAGCCTTCGGGATAAGTCAGCAGCAGGTTGAGGCAGCGCGTGCAGCCGCAGCGGTGCATCTTGCCCTGCATCAATCCCAGCGTGATCGCCGCGGCGGTCGAAAGCTGCACATAATCGGGTGAACGCATTTCCGGCGTCTGGATATTGTTGTTGGGCATGTAAAAGCCCTGGGGCACAATCCCTTGCGCCTTGACCGCGCCGCCGTTGCGGCGATCGCCGGGGGTGGGCAGGGGCGCGCGCGGCTTCATCTGCGCTGCGGCATTGAAATCGGCACCATGGGCGCCGGAGGGCGCGGGCAGGCGGGTTTCTGGCTTGAGACAGGTCATAGGGGTGCTCTTTCGCTAAGGCTAAAATCGTGGTCGGCACCATCTTTTACGAAGGGTGCCCAGTATTCGGGATAGGCAATCCATGCCTGCCGCATGTGCGATGGTAGGGCGGCTCCATCTTCGGGCGTCTGTGCCAGCAAATCCTCGCGGCGCATCACCGCCCGCGCCAGCGAAGCGCCGAAAATATCCTCGAGGTCGGTGGCATAATCCTGTGCGGCATCGCGGTGCCCGCGAGCCAGTCGCACCGCCGCCTCGCCCGCCATGCGGCCGGATTGCACGGCTGAAGCAATGCCCGCGCCTGTCACCGGATTGGTGAGGCCCGCCGCATCGCCCGCCAGCATGATGCTGCGCCCACAAGCGTCGCCGACGCAGCGCCGCAGCCCCCCGACGGGGATAGCGCCGCCGGTCAGGTGCATGATCTCTGGACCCACCCGCCCCGCAGTCACCAACGCGCCATGCAGCGCTTCGAGTAGCGGTTTGAGGTTGTGGCGCTGCGCTGGCTCGACACCAAGCCCGATATGCGCAACCGGCCCCTTGGGAAACAGCCAAGCGTAGCCGCCGCGATAGGCGGGCGCCAGAAATATGTCGGTCGCCGTATGCGGCTCATGCAAAGCCACCGTGATTTGCCGGGTTTCAACCAGCGCCTGCGTGCCGGTGCCCATCGCAAGCCCCAGCAGCGAACGCGGCCCATCGGCGCCGATCAGCACTGGTGCATCAAGGATCTGGCCAGTCTGCAACACCAGCCCGTCAGGGGTCAGGGCTTTGACGCTGGCCCCGAAAAGCACCTGCGCACCGGCGCTGGCGGCAGCGCCCACCAAGGCCTGATCGAACGCGGCGCGATCAATCATCTGGCCGCGAAAATCTTCGGTCAGATATGGCGCTTCGCCAGCAAGATAAGTGTGCATGGCATGGATCGGCTGGCGAATGGCATCCGGCA
>JAJZGX010000154.1 GCA_021804825.1 Pseudomonadota bacterium
ATCCAGACATAGCGGAATGCGCGCACAGGCTCGGACAGGCCCCACCAGATGAACTGACGCGTTCCTTGAATGATGTTCTGGTGAACGCGGCGGCGGCCCAGATAATCTTCGAGCGCCTTGTTATCGCCATACATCAAGTCCGCCAGCAGGAAATTCTGCTCGGCGGTCATTTCATGAAATTCGGAGCGGAACTCGACCTTGCCCTGCTTGGCGCTGACATTAACAATCTTGACGGTGACGCTGCGCGCGATTTTCACCTTGTTCAGCACATGGCCAACCGGCTTGATGACCAATTCGCCGAATTTCGGCTCGTCGCTCGGTGCGGCGCTCGGCATGTCCCACGTCGATTGCATGCGACAGCCACCCGCCGAAACATCGACGATCTGCACCGGGATCTTCTGCCCATCAAGCGTGAGCATGCCTTGGCGGTTGATCGGCAGGCGCGGATGCCGATCAGGCTGCGCGCGCTCGGCGACGGCGCCGAGGGCGGCACCGGCAATCATCAAGTTGAAGGTATTCCAGCACCCTACCACAAGGATCAGGTTATTGACGCCCGGCTCGAGGAAATAGCGCCCTATGGACACGATGTCGGCGACAAACAGCAGACCCCAGATGATGAAGAATGGCATGGCCAGTTCAGAAAGATGATTATTATCCAGTGTCAGGCCCTTGGCCGTGACATTGAAGGTTGGTTTGCGTGGATTGAGCGCGACGGTCACCATCGCCTTGAACAGGAACACACCCTGCACATATTCATAAAGCTCTGAAATCCACGGCCAACGGACTTTGCCGTAGAGATAATTCTGCAACATCACATTCACGACAATATACATCGACGTATATGCGATTGTTTCGTCGATATTCGAGACAAATATCTTCAAATTCAGAAATATATACAAAAGCGGTGCGAACATGAACACCAGTCGCGGGATCGGGAAAAACCAAAAGGTCATGCTCGACAAATAGGATACACGCTGGGTGAGGCTGAGACCGCGCTTGAGCGCCGGGTTCTTCAGCATGAGAATCTGAAACATGCCCTGACACCAGCGCGAGCGCTGGCCGATGAAGGAGGTGAAAGTTTCGGGCTGCAGGCCGGCGATCAGCGGCTTTTCGACAAATACGGAATGCCAGCCGTTGCCATGCAGTTCAAAGGCGGTCTCGCAATCCTCGGTAATGGTGATGCCGGAAAAGCCGCCGGTCGTCTCCAGCGCCTTGCGACGCAGCACTGCCGCCGATCCGCAGAAAAACGAAGCATCCCATTTATCGAGCCCGCGCTGGGTGATCGAATAGAACATTTCGTTTTCCGAGGGCATGCGCTCGAATGTGCGCAGGTTTTTCTCGATCGGATCGGGATTGAGAAACACATGCGGCGTCTGCACCAGAAACAATTTGGGGTCGCGCGCGAAATGCCCGACGGTCGCGCGCAGGAAATTGCGGAAGGGGGCGTGATCGGCGTCAAACACCACGATCAGGTCGCCATCCGAGAATTTCATGCCGTTGTTCATATTGCCGGCTTTGGCGTGCTCATTCTTGGTGCGGGTCAGATAATGCCCGCCCAGTTTCCGGCACAGCGCCTGCAAGCTCTCGTAGCGGGCGAGGGCGGCGGCGGCTTTTTCGGGATTTTTGTCGTTGCGCTTCTGGATCGTGCCGCCATCATCAAGCAGCCACACCTTCAACTTGTCGCTGGGGTAATCCATCGACAAAGCCGCCGCCATGGTGGCGGCGAGAATTTCTTCGTCCTCATTATAGGTGGGTATGAACACATCGACCGTCGGCAACTCGGCATCCGGGTCTCGGGGCAGGGGTGGCCGCTTGAGCGGATCGACATTGATGATGAGGCTGATGGTCAAGATCAGCACACAATAGGTTTCTGCCAGAAACAGCAGAAATCCCAGTGTGAAATCAACAGGATCGGAGAGGGGTGGCAGCGTGCTGGTGATGCGCCAGTAGACATAGCGGATCACCACCATCGTCGCGAGGCCGAGAAAAATCTGACGCCCGAATTCGCCTTTGACAAAATTCCAGACAATGGTCATCGCCGCAATGATGATGACGCTCATGTAGAATTGGGTTGATACGCTGACCGGCTGAGTCAGCAGCATCAGAGCGAAAATTCCGCTCAGTGCCCATATCGTCAATGTCAGCCGTTTGGTCATACCACTCGCACTCTGCACCCGTGGCCACACTCTATTGTAAAGGTTAATCAGCTATGATTTTTGCAACTGCAGCTAATAATATGATTAATTATCTATAAAATTTTGAGATATTTTCCAATATATTGCTGGATATTTTGTTAATTTGCCAATATATAGGCTAATTATTTTGAAATGACGTTTAATATCGCGGTTATTCAGATCTGAAAAGGCGGTTTGGCTCTGAATTGAATTTGCGGAAGATGTCGCGGACCTTGCCTTACCTTGTGCCAGCCCGGCTGCAGGAGGCTGCAGCCTTGTCTCCGACCTTGCGCGGCTTGCGGCGGCATTGCCGCAGCGTCTATACCAACCTTTGAGGGTTCGATCTGCGCTGCCGATTGCGATTCGGATCATCTCGGATATGGTCAATGTAGAGCGAGGAGACTGGAAGCTGGCGGTTCGCGCTGACATGGGTGGGCCCAGGCTGTTGCTGCGTCGCTTGCGCGCCGTGATGGCCGAACAAGTCGATCCGCAAACGCGGCTCGATCGCATTGTCGTGCTCATCGCTTCGAACATGATTGCCGAAGTCTGTTCGATTTATTTGCAGCGCGATGACGGCATCCTTGAGCTTTACGCCACCGAGGGCCTGAACCCCGATGCCGTGCACGAGACGCTGATGCGCCCAGATGAGGGGCTTGTCGGTTTGATCGCCACAACCGCCGAACCGCTGGCGCTGGCCGATGCGCAATCGCATCCGGCTTTCTCTTACAAGCCTGAGACCGGCGAAGAAATCTATCATTCCTTCCTTGGTGTGCCGGTGCTGCGCGGCGGCAATGTGCTCGGGGTGCTGGTGGTGCAGAACCGCGCCCGCCGGGTCTATACCGAGGAGGAAATCGAGGCGCTGCAAACCACCGCCATGCTGCTGGCCGAAATGGTGGCGGGTGGGGCCTTGCAGGCGCTGGCGCGACCGGGGGTCGAATCGGCGCTCACCCGGCACCTCGAGCTTCGGGGTTCGCCTGCCGCCGAGGGCGTCGGCCTTGGCCATGCCGTGTTGCACCAGCCCCGCATCCAGATCACCAAGCTGATCTCGGATGATCCCGGCGCAGAAACAGCGCGGCTGGAAGTGGCGCTGGAAAACATGCGCGAGGAACTCGACCGGCTGATCGATCAGGCGTCGGCGAGCGGCGAGCAGCGCGATGTGCTCGAAACCTTCCAGATGATGGCGCATGATGCCGGCTGGTTGCGGCGGCTGAAGGAGGCGATCCGCTCGGGGCTTACC
>JAJZGX010000076.1 GCA_021804825.1 Pseudomonadota bacterium
CCCCTCGGAGCCGACCATCACGCCCAGCAGGTCCAGCCCACCGGCATCATAATGCTTGCCGCCCAGCCGCAGGATTTCGCCCTCCATCGTCACCAATTCCACCCCGATGACATTATTGGTGGTGAGACCATATTTCAGGCAATGCACACCGCCGGAATTCTCCGCGACATTGCCGCCAATGGTGCAGGCAATCTGGCTCGAAGGATCGGGCGCGTAATAGAACCCATCGCCCTGCACCGCTTGCGTAATGGCAAGATTGGTGACGCCGGGCTGCACCACGACGCAGCGGTTGGGAATGTCGATTTCAAGAACCTTCTTGAATTTGCCAAGACCGAGCAGCACCCCGTCTTCCAGCGGCAGCGCCCCGCCTGACAAGGATGTGCCAGCACCGCGCGGAACCACCTTGATGCCCTCCGCATGGCAATAGCGCAGCACCGCCACCACCTCCGCCGTTGTCGAAGGCAGCACCACCACCATCGGCAATTGCTGGTAGGCGGTGAGCCCGTCGCTCTCATAGGCCCGCCGCTCCACCTCGGCATCGATGACGCCCTCCCCCGGCACCAAGGCGCGCAAATGCGCAACAATGTCGTTGCGCCGCGCCAGCACGGTTGGGTCGGAAGCAGGCATTTTCAACATGGCAAAGCCCCAAGGCAGGCACCAGCAATCAGGCGCGAAAGGTCATGATGTTGTAGGCGCTGGCACCATATTGGCAAGAGCTTTCGCGCCGCATCGCGCCCGGCAAGACCGGGCATGAGCCCAGGCTCAGCGCCCGAGCAGGCGTTGCAGCAAATTGCGGTCGCGCGCCGGGATGGGTGGCTGAATTTGGCGCTGGTCCTGCGCAACAGCCGCAGCCTGATTGATGGTCAGCGGTGCATTGGGGTTGCCCGGCGGGCGCGGATCAAACCCGGTTGAGGCAGGTGTTTGCGTGCTGCCCCACGAGCCGATCGGCAAGGCGACTGGGGTCAGTCTGGCACTTGCAGCGCTCATGTAGGTGCGGAAAATATCGGCGGGCAGGCTACCGCCGACCACATGCCGCGTCGGCGAATTATCATCATTGCCGAGCCAGACGCCGGTCACCAGCCGCCCAGTGTAGCCGATGAACCACGCATCGCGGAAATTCTGGCTGGTGCCGGTTTTGCCAGCCACCTGCCAACCCGGCACCCGCGCACGGGTCGCGGTGCCCGTCTGCACCACGCGCATCATCATGTCATTCATCATTGCGACATGCTCGGGGCTGATCACCCGGCCAAGGCTCCAGCTCTTGAAGCTATACAGCACACGGCCATTGGTGGTGTGCACATCGCGGATGATGTGCGGCAGCACGGCAATGCCGCCATTGGCAAAGGGCACATAGGCCGACACCATCTCGAAGGGCGAGACTTCGGACGTTCCCAGCGCGATCGAGGCATTGGGCTGCAGTTCCGACAAGATTCCCAGACGATGCGCCGTATTGACGACATTGCGCGGGCCATATTCGAGGCAGAGACGCACCGCGACCGTGTTGATCGAATGCGCCAGCGCATGGCGCAGCGTCACCGGGCCTTCGAAGTGCCGCTCATAATCTTCAGGTTTCCAGCCGCGCACATTGATGGCAGCATCATCACGCACAGAATCAGGAGTGAGGCCGCCTTCCAGCGCCGTGAGATACACGAAAGGCTTGAAGGATGACCCCGGCTGGCGCTTGGCCGAAATGGCGCGATTGAACTGACTGAGCTTGTAGGATCTGCCTCCCACCAGCGACAAGACATCGCCTTGCATGTCCATCGCCACCAGAGCGCCCTGGCTGACGTGATCCTTGGTGCCATATTTGTTCAATTCATCGGAAAGCGCGGCATCCGCAACCCGCTGCAAGGCGGGGTTGATGGTGGTATCAACCACGATGTCATGGTCGATGGCGCCGAGTTGGTCACTCAGCGCATCCATCACATAATCAGCCACATAATTGATCTGACCGCCGGTCGCATCCTTGATGGCATGCGCAGGATTGGCCAGCGCCACCTGCGCCTGAACTTCGGTAATTCTGCCCTGCGCCGCCATGGCGGCAATCACCACATTGGCGCGGTTTTCCGCAGCTGTGGGGTTATGGTTGGGTGCCAGCCGGGTCGGCGCCTTCATCAGCCCCGCCAGCATCGCCGCCTGCGCCAAAGTCACCTTTTCGGCATCGACACCGAAATATTTATGGGCGGCAGCTTCGACACCATAAGCGCCATCACCAAAATACATGCGGTTGAGATAAAGCTCCAGAATCTGGTCTTTGCTGTATTTGTGCTCCAGCCAGAGCGCCAGGATCATTTCCTGAATCTTGCGCGACAGCGTGCGCTGCTGCGTCAAAAACAGGTTTTTGGCGAGTTGTTGCGTCAGGGTCGAACCACCCTGCAAGCCGCCATGGCCCAGCAGATCATGAAACAAGGCGCGGGCGATGCCGATCGGATCGATCCCGAAATCCGAATAAAACCGCCGATCCTCGATGGCGACAAAAGCCGCTGGGAGATAAGGCGGCAAACGACTGATACGCACCGCCGCGCCGCCCGAATCACCACGATTGGCGAGCAAGGTGCCGTCTGATCCCAAAATGGCGATATTGGGCGGACGTTTGGGCACGGCAAGCTGGTCGATCGGCGGCAGCCGCGATCCGTAATAGACCAGCAGACCGCCGAAACCGATGGCACCCCATATGCCGAGCACAAGGCACCAATAGAACAAGCGCCCGATCAGCGAACGCCGCTTGCGCTTCCGCCCGCCGCCCCTTGCCGTCTTGACCATGCGTGACTTGCCCCGCTGGGGTGTCACGCGGTCATCGCGGGTGGCGCGCAAGGTGTCCTCACCGCGACCATCGGGGTCACGCCCGAGCGATGGCTCGATTCTCGAACCTGATCTATTGCCCTTGCGTGCCATATCAACTCCACGCGTCCTGCGCCGTCATGCGGTCTGGCCCTGATTTTGGCGGCTGGCCATTGGCCAAACCCAATCCGCTCCCGGTATCCGACGCGAAAGACACAAAATCCGAGCAGACGCTGCTTGAAAATCACGGCTCATCCGTCCAATGTCGCGATCACGTTTATTTCCGAATTCCTATCATACAGGATTGCTATCATGAAAGTCACGCTCGAACGCGCCGCGCTTCTCCGCTCGCTCGGCCATGTCCATCGTGTCGTCGAGCGGCGGAACACCATTCCGATCCTTTCGAACGTGCTTTTGAAGGCGATCGACGGTGAAGTGCGTTTGCGCGCGACCGATCTCGATCTGGAAATGACCGAATCACTGCCTGCCGACGTCGCACAGGCGGGAGGCGCCACCGTCCCCGCCCATACTTTTTACGAGATTGTCCGCAAATTGCCGGATGGCGCGCAGATCATGCTCGATGCCACCGGCGAAACCGGGCAATTGGTTCTGCGAGCCGGGCGCTCGCGGTTCAACTTGCAGACCCTGCCCGAGAGCGATTTTCCTGATCTCAACGCTGGCACCATGACGCACAAGTTCGAATTGTCGGCGGGCGATCTGAAATCCCTGTTCGAGCAATCGCAATTTGCGATCTCCAAGGAGGAAACGCGTTACTACCTCAATGGCATCTATCTGCACACGCTGGCCCAGGAAGGCCAGGTCGTGCTGCGCGCGGTCGCAACCGACGGCCATCGTCTGGCCCGCATCGAAATGGCGGCGCCCAAAGGCGCGGAGGGCATGTCGGGCATCATCGTGCCGCGCAAGGCCGTGAGCGAAGTGCTGAAACTGTGCGAAAATGGCGAGGCGCAGGTCGCCATCGAGATCGGCACCGGCAAAGTCCGCTTCACCTTTGGCGATGTGGTGCTGACAACCAAACTGATCGACGGCACATTCCCTGATTATGCCCGCGTCATCCCCACAGGCAATCCGCGGCGTCTCACCGTCGATCGCCAGCCCTTCGCGGCGGCGGTCGATCGTGTTTCGACCATATCCTCCGAACGCGGGCGCGGTGTGAAAATCGCCATTGCCGACAACAAGCTCACGCTCTCCGTCAACAATCCGGACAGCGGCTCGGCCTCCGAGGAACTCGAAGTTGATTTCGATTCCACCCCGCTCGAGATCGGCTTCAATGCCAGCTACCTCATGGACATCATCGGCCAGATGCAGGGCGACACGGCGCTGTTCAAGCTCAACGATACCGGATCGGCGGCGGTCATCCAGGATCGTGACGGCGCACCGGCGCTCTATGTGCTGATGCCCATGCGGGTGTGAGCCAGGCACGAACGCCAACTTTGACGCGGGACCCATGAAGGATGCAGCACGCCCCGCAAGTCTGCCAGCTGACGCTCACGGATTATCGCTCCTTCCCGACGCTTGATCTGCCTGTCGCCAGCCGCATGGTGGCGCTATGTGGCCCCAATGGCGCGGGCAAGACCAATATCCTCGAAGCCTTGTCTTTGCTTTCGCCAGGACGCGGCCTGCGCCGCGCTGCGCTGGGCGAATGCGCCCGCATTGGTGGGTCTGGCGGTTTTGCGGTCAGCGTCATGCTCGGGGCGGGTGAAGGCAGCACCCAGCTCGGGACCGGCCTGATCCGCGGCGAAATCGGACGCAAGGCGCGCATCAACCGCGAGCCGGTCGGCTCGGCCAGTGCCTTTGCCGATTATATCCGCGTGCTCTGGCTCACCCCCGCCATGGACGGCCTGTTCAACGGCCCGCCCGGCGAACGGCGACGCTTTCTCGACCGCTTGGTGCTGGCGCTCGACTCGCGGCACGGCGCGCGCGTCACGGCGCTGGAGCGCGCCCTGAGCGGACGCAACCGCCTGCTCGAAGCGCCCTATCCCGATCAGGCATGGCTTGATGCCTGCGAGCGCGAACTCAGCGAGGTCGCCGTTGCCGTTGCCGCCGCACGTTGCGAGGCGGTGGCCAAACTCAACACGCTGATTGCCAGCCATCGCGATCTCGCCTCGGCCTTCCCATGGGCCGAGGTCAATCTGCAAGGCGAGCTTGAAGAAGCGCTTGGCAGCCTGCCCGCCCTCGAAGTCGAGGACAATTATTTCCACATCCTGCGCCAGAGCCGCAGCCGCGATGCGGCGGCAGGGCGCACCCTGCGCGGCCCGCACGCCAGCGATCTCGCCGTGTCGCACGGCCCCAAGCAGGTCGAGGCCGCACGCGCCTCGACCGGCGAGCAGAAAGCGCTGCTCACCGGCCTCGTTATTGCCCATGCCCGGCTGGTGGCCGAAACCAGCGGCATGGCACCGCTGCTGCTGCTCGATGAAATTGCCGCGCATTTTGATCCGCTGCGCCGCCGCGCGCTGTTTGATGAACTTGCCGACCTTGGCGCACAGGTGTGGATGACCGGCGCCGATCCGGCGCACTTTGCCGATCTCATGGATCATGCTATAGTTTTGCAGGTTGAAGCCGGGACTGTCAGGCAGCGATGAACGAGGCCGCTTCGAGCATGTCGATAACTGCTTTGTCCTCCGCGGACATGCTGCAAAAGGCAGCCTTTCCGGAGTAATCTAGGCCTTCCGAATCAGTTTCCCGCAACGCGTTGGCCCATGGCCCGCAGGCGAAAGTCATTTTGAAATGAACCAGCATATCGAAGCCGCAGCCGCCGTGCCGGTTGAAGCTGAATCAGAATATGGCGCCAATTCCATCAAGGTGCTGCGTGGCCTCGATGCCGTGCGCAAACGCCCCGGCATGTATATCGGCGACACCGATGATGGTTCGGGCCTGCACCACATGGTCTATGAAGTGGTGGATAATGCCATTGACGAGGCGCTCGCCGGCCACGCGACCCTGGTCACCGTCACCATGAATGCCGATGGCTCGGTGACGGTCACCGACAATGGCCGCGGCATTCCCACCGACATCCACCACGAGGAAGGCGTCTCTGCCGCTGAAGTTATCATGACCCAGCTCCACGCTGGCGGTAAATTCGACCAGAATTCCTACAAGGTTTCGGGCGGTCTGCACGGCGTTGGCGTTTCTGTGGTCAATGCCCTCTCGACCAGACTGGTGCTGCGCATCTGGCGCGATGGCAAGGCGCATCTGGTTGAATTTGCGCATGGTGATGTGGTCTCGCCGCTGATTGTCACCGGCGATGCACCGCGGGAAGATGGCAAGGCCAAGCGCGGCACCGAAGTGACGTTCTGGCCCTCGCCTGAAACCTTCACGATGATCGAGTTTGATTATGCGACCATCGAACACCGCCTGCGCGAGCTCGCCTTCCTGAATTCCGGGGTGAGAATTGTGCTCACCGACCGCCGCCATGCCGAAGAACGCCGCGAGGAACTTTACTATGAGGGCGGGCTCGAGGCTTTCACCCGCTATCTCGACCGCGCCAAAACCGCCCTGATCGCCAAACCGATTTTAGTGGCAGGTGAGCGCGAGGGCATCCATGTCGAAGTCGCGCTGTGGTGGAATGACAGCTACCACGAAAATGTTCTGGTCTTCACCAACAACATCCCGCAGCGCGACGGCGGCACGCATCTGGCGGGCTTTCGTGCCGCACTGACTCGGCAGATGACCGGCTATGCCGAACGTTCCGGCCTGACCAAGCGCGAGAAGGTCGATCTCACAGGCGATGATTGCCGCGAGGGTCTCACCGCGATTGTTTCGGTGAAGGTGCCCGATCCGAAATTCTCCTCCCAGACCAAGGACAAGCTGGTTTCGTCAGAAGTGCGCCCGGCGGTGGAAAGCATCGTCAATGACCGCCTTGGCATCTGGCTTGAAGAACATCCCAGCGAAGCCAAGATCGTCGCGAGCAAGGTGGTGGAAGCCGCCGCCGCGCGCGAAGCTGCCCGCAAGGCGCGCGAACTCACCCGCCGCAAGGGCGCGCTTGATGTCGCCAATTTGCCCGGCAAACTCGCCGATTGTCAGGAGCGTGATCCCGCCAAGTCGGAATTGTTTCTGGTTGAGGGCGATTCAGCCGGCGGCTCCGCCAAAATGGGCCGCAACCGCGAGTTTCAGGCGATTTTGCCGCTGCGCGGCAAGATCCTCAATGTCGAGCGCGCACGCTTCGACAAGATGCTGGGCTCCGAGCAGATCGGTACGCTGATCACGGCGCTGGGCACCGGCATCGGTCGCGATGATTTCAATCCCGACAAGCTGCGCTACCACAAGATCATCATCATGACCGACGCCGATGTCGACGGCTCGCATATCCGCACGCTTTTGCTCACCTTTTTCTTTAGGCAAATGCGCGAACTCATTGATCGTGGGCACCTTTATATCGCGCAGCCCCCGCTCTACAAGGTCAAGCGCGGCGGCTCCGAGCAATATCTCAAGGATGAACGCGCCAGAGAGGATTACCTCATCGCCCATGCGCTGGAAGGCGCCGTGCTGCGCCTTGAATCGGGCGAAGAGCGGGCGGGCAATGATTTGCGTGCGCTGGTGGAAGAAGCCCGGCAGATCAAATATCTGCTTTCGGCGCTGCACAACCGCTACAATCGCATGGTGGTGGAACAGGCGGCGATTGCCGGGGCACTGCGCCCTGTGGACATGCTCGAAGATACCGACGCCATGGTCGCGCGGGTTGTGGCCCGCCTCGACGCCATGTCCGAGGAGACCGAACGCGGTTGGCGCGGCCAGATTGACGGCGGTTCCTTGCGTTTCGCCCGCCAGATTCGCGGCGTGGATCAGGTGGCCCTGCTCGATGGCGCCTTGCTGGCGTCCGCCGAAGCGCGCAAACTCACCGAGCACGCCCCGAGTCTGCGCAGCGCCTATGGCGCGCCAGCGCGGTTGATCCGGCGTCAGGACGAAAGATCGATTGCCGGGCCGGTCGAGTTGCTCGATGCGACCATGGCGGCCGGATCGAAAGGCATAAGCCAGATGCAGCGCTACAAAGGCCTCGGCGAGATGAATCCGGAGCAATTGTGGGAGACCACGCTCGACCGCAACGCCCGCACGCTCATTCAAGTCAAGATCAAGGAGGGCGACGAGGCTGACGACATTTTCGTCAAGCTGATGGGTGACGTGGTGGAACCGCGTCGTGAGTTCATCCAGGACAACGCGCTCAGCGTCGCCAATCTCGATATATGAGCGTCTCATCCGCACTCGTGCTGTTTTCCGGCGGGCAGGATTCGGCAACCTGTCTGGCGGATGCGCTGTCACGCTTCGACCATGTCGAAACCCTTGGCTTTGCTTATGGCCAGCGCCATCTGATCGAAATGCAGGTGCGGCTGGCATTTCTGCGCGATCTGCGCTTGCAGTTTCCGCAACTCGCCGCAAAGCTTGGCGAGGATCATGTGCTTGATCTTGCTGTGCTGGGCCAGGTGAGTGATACCGCCCTCACCCGCGAGGTCGCCATCACCATGACGCAAGGCGGCCTGCCAAGCACCTTCGTTCCAGGGCGCAACCTCATCTTCCTGAATTTTGCCGCCGCCCTCGCCTACCGTCGCGGCATTCGCCACATCATCATGGGCGTCTGCGAGACCGATTATTCCGGCTATCCCGATTGCCGCGATGACACCATCAAGGCCATGCAGATTGCGCTGAATCTGGGCATGGACAAGCGCTTCATCATAGAAACCCCGTTGATGTGGCGCGACAAGGCGGCAACCTGGCAGATGGCACAGGCGCTTGGCGGCGAGGCTTTGGTGACGCTTGTTCGCGACCAGACCCATAGCTGCTATCTTGGCGAGCGCGACCATCACCACGCATGGGGCTATGGCTGCGGCACCTGCCCGGCCTGCCAGTTGCGCGCCGAAGGCTGGCGGCGCTTTGCGCTGGGCGCCGTTTGACCATGTGTTTTTGCCGGGGGTCACGAGCCCGCGGCAATGCTAAAATGCGGATGATGGCTGTTCAGCCCCCAACCCCTCAGGATACCTCATGACATCGCTTTTTGATTCTGCCGATTTTGGTGCCTTGCATCTTAAGAATCGGATCGTTCTTGCGCCGCTCACCCGCTGCCGGGCGGGCGAGGGTCGCGTGCCCACCGACCTCATGGGCGATTATTATGTGCAGCGCGCTTCCGCCGGGCTGATGGTCAGCGAAGCCACCTCGGTCACGCCGATGGGCGTCGGTTATCCCGATACGCCCGGCATCTGGAGCACTGCGCAGATTGAGGGTTGGCGCAAGATCACGTCAAGGGTTCATGCCGTCGGTGGCACCATGGTGCTGCAACTCTGGCATGTCGGCCGCATTTCCGACCCGAGCTTTCTTGATGGCGCTTTGCCGGTCGCGCCCTCGGCGCTGGCCCCGCAGGGCCATGTCGCGCTGAGCCGCCCCAAAAAGCCGTTCGTCACGCCGCGCGCGCTGGAGCTTGCCGAAATCCCCGGCGTGATCGCCGCTTTTGCCGAGGGCGCCGAAAATGCCAGAAAGGCCGGGTTTGATGGCGTGGAAATCCACGGTGCCAATGGCTATCTGCTCGATCAATTCCTGCATGACGGCGCCAATCATCGCCGCGACGCCTATGGCGGTGTCATCGAAAACCGGGCGCGGCTGCTGCTCGAAGTCACCGACGCCGTGGTCAAGGTCTGGGGTGCCGCGCGGGTCGGCATGCACCTGAATTTAATGTCGAATTCCAACGATGTTGCAGATAGCGACCCGGCCTCGCTGTTTGGTTATGTTGCCGAAGCGCTCGGGCAGCGCCGCATTGCATTCTTGTTTGGGCGCGACAATCTTGCGACTTCAACCCTCGGGCGCAGCGTGCGGCGGGCTTTCGGCGGCGCTTACATCGCCAATGACAGCCTTGATGCCAGAAGCGCCGCAGAGGCTCTCGGCGACGGCCGCGCCGATGCGGCCGCCTTTGGACGGCTGTTCATTGCCAATCCCGATCTGGTGGCGCGCTTTGCCCGCAATGCCTCCCTCAACGCGCTCAATGCCGCGCGCCTTTATGGTGGCGGCGGCGATGGCTACACGGATTATCCGCTTCTGGAAGAAGCCGAAGCCTGAGCGCAAAACTCAAGCTTGTCCCGCCCAGCGCGAACGCGTCAAGTTGGCGGCTGGGCGCAATTACTGTATGGCATCCGGCGAGGCATGCGCCTTGGGCGCATGACCCCGTCAGTTTTCGGGACGATCACCAGATATGGGGAATGCTGCTATGGCTGAGAAATCCAACCGCACCGTGATCCTGGGCAGCGTTGGCGTGGCTGTGCTGGCACTGGCCGGTGGTGGCACTATTGGCGTGATGAGTGCCAAGAGCCGAATTACGACAATGATCGCGCAGGTTCCCGGCCTCAAAGTCGGCGCCTGGTCGATTGATGCCGCTTCGATGCAGCTCAAAATCAGCCACATCAAGCTGAACCAGCCGGGCATGAATTTTTCAGCCGATGCGCTGACCATACCGATGTCGTTTGGCAATCTCTGGGCCATGGCCAGCGCCAAGGCCGATGGTGGCTCCGCCAGCGCCGAGAATGTCACCATCACCGCGCCGGACTATGAGCTGAGCATTCCGCACATCACGGCCAGCAATGCCAGCTTTGATGATGCGGCGCTGGCCAAAATGCTGGATGCCAAGGACACGATGCCAGCATCGCAGCGCCTCGCCGCTCTGAATGCCGGCTCCATCAGCGTGCCGATCATGACCATCCATCAGCAAATGGCCACGACGACCTCGCGCACCACGATCAACAACATTGAAATGACCGGTGTGGTGCAAGGTGTCGTCGCCCATGCCACTGTCGGCAAAACCGTCGCCGAGATCACAGCGAATGGCAAGGTCGGCACTGCCGTGCAAGGCTCGGAATCGATTGATTCGATGAGCTTCGATCAATTCAACATACCCGGTTATCTGCACTGGATGGTCGATACGCGCAAAAACAATGACGAGCCGCGCCAACTGGTGCTGGCTGATCAGAAATTCAGCGGCATTGCCCTGCAGTTCACCGAGGACCTGCCGAAGGGCGTTACGACCGGCAATGTGACCATCAAGGACGGTGAAGTCCAGAATGTCCGTCTGCGCAGCATGGCTGTACCGGGCATCAAGTTTTCCAGCGCCTTGCCGCATCCCACGCCGGGCCATCCCACGGATATGGCAGGCGCCCAGCGCACTCTGGCGCTCGAATCCGACATGTTCAGCTCAACGAGCTTCGATCACCTGATCGCCCATGATTTTTCATTGGCCATCTCCCAGAAGCCCAAGGATGGCACCGCCGCGCTGCCGCCGATTGTCGTGACTCTTGATGCTCTGACCTTGGCGGAGACGGCATCGCCAACCGGCCCGCCGACCGGATTTTCCCTCGGCCTCGCGCATCTGAAAACCGATCTCGACCAATTGCCGGCAAGCCCCGCATTGACGAAGTTCAAGACTAATTATTATTCGAAACTCGATCTGTCGCTGTCCAACAGCGTCGCATGGGATTTGGACAAAGGCGCGATCGAGCTGAAGGACCTTACCTTGAGCGGGGTTGGCGCAGGCGCCGCAACAATATCATTCAAGCTCACCAATGTCGGCAAGACGCTTGTGAGCACCAAGCTCGCCGACATCGAAGCCGCGCTGTTGACCGCCAAGGCGACCGCGCTGCACCTCCACGTGGACAATCAGGGCGTGGTTCAGAAAATTCTGAGCGTCGAGGCCGCTGCCGCCAGCCAGACGCCTGCGCAATATACCCAGCAACTCAGCGCCGGGGCCACCACCGTCATCCCCGCCGTGCTGGGACAAAGCGCCGCGAGCCAGAGCATCGGCGCCGCACTGGCCAAATTTCTGGGCGATCCCAAAAATCTCGACATCACCGCCACCAGCGCTGAAGGCATTGGCGCTGCTGAAGTCATGGCCGCCAAAATGGCAGGCCCGGCGGCCATCGTCAGCAAGCTGCACATTGTCGCCAACGCTGATCAGTGAGGTCGACGCGGCGGACTTGAATGCCGCGCCGCGTCAGACCACCGTCATCAACAGCCGATAGGTGATCGAATCGACCAGCGCCTGAAACGAGGCGTCGATGATGTTGGCGGAGACGCCGACGGTTGACCACCGTGCGCCCTTGGAATCACCAAATTCGATCAGCACCCGCGTCACCGCATCGGTGCCGCCCTGAAACACCCGCACGCGATAGTCGCGCAATGTGACATCATCGATGAAGCGCTGATATCTGCCGAGATCCTTGCGCAGCGCCACATCTAGCGCATTGACCGGGCCATTGCCCTCCGCCGCTGAAATCAGCATCTGTCCATCGACGTTGAGCTTGACGATAGCTTCGGCCATGTTCACCAGCGCGCCAGCCGCATTATGGCGGCGCTCGACATTGACCCGGTAGTGCTCGACCTCAAAATAGCGAGGCACGTCGCCCAGCACCCGGCGCGCCAGCAGCGTGAAAGAGGCGTCCGCCCCCTCATAGGCATAGCCCTGTGCTTCCTGTTCCTTGACTTCTTCAAGCAGGCGATTGATGCGCGGATCATCCTTGTGCACCGCGAGCCCGAGCCGCTCCAACTCGCTGAGGATGTTGGATTTGCCACCCTGATCGGAAATCAGCACACGCCGCTGGTTGCCGACCAGCACCGGATCGATATGCTCATAGGTGCGCGGGTCTTTCAGCACCGCGGAAGCATGGATGCCAGCTTTGGTTGCAAAGGCGCTGGCCCCGACATAGGGCGCATGACGATGCGGGGCGCGGTTCAGCAATTCGTCGAGCGTATGGCTGATCTTGCTGAGATGGGTGAGCGCTTCAAGGCTGATGCCGGTTTCATAGCGCGCGGCCAGTTCCGGCTTCAGCAGCAGGCTCGGGATCAGCGACGTGAGGTTCGCATTGCCGCAGCGCTCGCCAAGCCCATTCAGCGTGCCTTGCACCTGGCAGCATCCGGCCTCGATCGCCGCCAGCGAATTGGCCACCGCATTTTCCGTGTCATTATGGGCATGGATACCAAGAAAGGCACCGGGGATGGTCTGCGTCACTTCCCGCACGATCCGGCTGATTTCGTGCGGTAGCGTGCCACCATTGGTATCGCACAGCACCACCCAGCGCGCCCCGGCCGCCCGTGCCGCGCTGGCGCATTGCAGCGCATAGGCAGCGTTGGCCTTGTAGCCATCGAAGAAATGTTCAGCATCAAACACCACTTCGCGGCCTCTGGCGACCGCCGCCGCCACGGATTCACGGATGCTTTCGAGGTTATCTTCCAGCGATACCCCCAGCGCCACCGTCACCTGATAATCCCAGCTTTTGGCCACAAAGGTAATGACATCAGCGTCGGCTTCAAGCAGCGCCGCCACGCCCGGATCATTGGCCACCGAGCGCCCTGCCCGCTTGGTCATGCCAAAAGCGCAGAATTTGGCGCGCGCCACCGGCTTGCTGGCAAAAAACTCGGTGTCGAGCGGATTGGCCCCCGGATAGCCGCCCTCGACATAATCGAGGCCAAGATCATCCAGCAGGCCGGCGATCCGGCGCTTGTCATCGAGCGAGAAGTCAACGCCGGTCGTCTGCGCGCCATCGCGCAGCGTCGTGTCGAAAAGATGGAGCCGCGTGCGCGGCATGATCATGTTTCCTTGTTTTGCGGCGTGAAGCGCATCGCAAGCTCACGCAATTGCTTCGGCGTTGCCGGCGCGGGTGCGCCCATCAATATGTCCTCGGCGCGCTGGTTCATCGGAAACAGCGCCACTTCGCGCAAGTTCTGCTCGCCCGCCAGCAGCATGACAATGCGATCAACACCCGCCGCCATGCCGCCATGGGGCGGCGCGCCATACTGGAACGCCCGATACATGCCGCCAAGCCGCGCGATC
>JAJZGX010000155.1 GCA_021804825.1 Pseudomonadota bacterium
CCGGCTCATCACCGCTTCGGCGTGGTCCCACATGGCATCGGTGCCAACCCGCTTTTCCGGGCGTGTCGAAAGCTTCACGACAATTTTGTCGAAGCCGAAATGGCCATAGACCGAGAGAATCAACTCATTGATTTTCATGCATTCTTCGGCGAGTTGATCTTCTGTGCAGAAAATATGCGCATCATCCTGTGTAAAGGCGCGCACGCGCATCACCCCGTGCATGGCACCCGAAGGCTCGTAGCGGTGGACAATGCCGAATTCCGCCATGCGCATCGGCAAATCGCGATATGAGCGCAGCCCGTGCTTGAAAATCTGCACATGGCCGGGGCAATTCATGGGTTTCAGTGCAAATATCCGCTGATCAGCTTCGGGATCATCGGGGCGCATGAAGGCGCTGGCCGATTTCACCGCGAACATATTGTCGGCATACCAGCCCCAATGGCCAGACGTCTCCCACAGCGCCTTGTCCATCACCTGCGGCGCGTTCACTTCCACATAATCATCGGAGAGCCTGCGGCGCATATAGGCGACCAGCGTCTGGAACAGCGTCCAGCCTTTCGGGTGCCAGAAAATCGCCCCCGGGGCTTCTTCCTGAAAATGGAACAAATCCATCTCGCGCCCAAGACGGCGATGGTCGCGGCGCTCGGCTTCCTCCAGCATGTGCAGATAGGCGTCAAGGTCTTCCTGGCTGGCAAAGGCCGTGGCATAGATGCGCGACAGCATCGGCTTGCTGGAATCACCGCGCCAATAGGCTCCAGCCACTTTCATGAGTTTGAAGGCATTGCCGATTTTGCCCGTTGAAGTCATGTGCGGGCCGCGGCAGAGATCGAGCCAATCACCCTGCCGGTAGATTTTCAGGCTCTGATCAGCTGGAATGGCATCCACCAGTTCGACCTTGAAGGCCTCGCCCTTGGCGGCAAAGAATTCCTTGGCCTGATCGCGGCTCCATTCCTCGCGCGTGAAGGGAGCGTCGCGCGCGATGATGTCGCGCATTTTCTTTTCAATGGCGGCAAAATCATCTGGCGTGAACGGCGCATTGCGGAAAAAGTCGTAATAAAAGCCGTTCTCGATCACCGGGCCAATGGTGACCTGCGTGCCCGGATAGAGCGCCTGCACCGCTTCTGCCAGCACATGGGCGCAATCATGCCGGATGAGTTCGAGCGCGCGCGGATCATTGCGCGCAATGAATTCGATGCTGGCATCCTCGGTCAGCGGCGTCGAAAGGTCGCTCAGCACACCGTCCACCACCATCGCGACGCTGCGCTTGGCCAGCGACGGCGAAATGGCGCGGGCGATTTCAAGGCCTGTGGTGGCCGCTGCCACTTCGCGCCGGTTGCCATCGGGGAACGTGACATGGATCATGGTGGCCTCTGGGGAAATGGGCCGCGCTTTTGCAGCGCGGCGGGGGACAGGCCTTGCGCCTAGCATGACCCCGCCCATGGCTCAAGCTTCCGCGCAGGCAAGGTTGACTTCCCGGCGATGCGTGCTCAAAACCGGGCGTCACATCGACGCTTGCGGCAAAGGACCAACGTGCGCGCTCCCCTTCATGATCCAGGCCTGTCGGGTGCCGCGCAGGCATCGGCGCGGCTCGGCATGTTTGGCGCGCTGCTGGCGGCCATCGCCCTGAGCTTGACGGCGCTCAACAAGCTGTCGCCCTATGTTGGGGTCGTCATTCTGACCTTCGCGGCGCTGTTTGGCCTTGGCGCGCTCATATTTGCAATACGCGCCATGCTGTCGATCTGGAATTATGGCAAGCGCGGCATGGTGCCGATGCTCACCGGCCTGCTGTTCGCGGGGCTGCTGTTGGCCGCCCCGGCCTGGCTGCTCCTGCAGGCGCTGCGGCTCCCACCCTTGCATGATATTTCGACCGCCATTCAGCATCCACCACATTTTTCGATGACGGCACCAGCTCTTGCGGCGCGCGATGGCCACACCCCGGACGATGTCGCAGCACGTGATCGCGCCCCGCAGCGGGCGGCCTATCCCGACGTCCAGCCAATTCTGGTGGATGTGACACCCTTGCAGGCCTTTGAACTGGCGTTGCGCGCCGCCAGAGCCTTGCATTGGACCGTCGTGGCCACCAAGGCCGCCGCGCGGCACGACCCCACCTATCACCTCGAAGCTACGCATCAATGGCCGCTGCTGCATTTCGTCGATGACATCGCCATCAGGGTCGAGCCGGCTGATGGTCAAGCAAGAGTGGATATTCGCGCCGTGTCACGCCTTTATGGCCCCGACTATGGCACCAATGCCAGATTGATCCAGCAATTCATCGACCAATACCAAACGCTGGTGGATAATCTGGAATAATTCAGCCCACATCACGCGCCTGCCATGCGGGCCGTTGTCGCGCGCAGCAACGCCTCACGCCATCCTCACAACACATGGTAGCTGGCGCCGAGCAACGGCGGGCCTTCACAGCCGACTTTGCCCTTGGCGACCAGATCTTCCAGATGCGCATAGACCGACAGCGCCGCAGCGCCCTTGAGGCGCGGATCGAGGCCGGCATAGATCGCCGCCACAATCGCCGGAATGGTAGAAGTGCCTTGGCGCACCTGCCCGAGAATGGAGGTTTCACGTTGCCGGCGATGAGCGATGAGCGCGCGCACGAAACGCTGCGGCTCGCGCAGAGCCCCACCATGGCCCGGCCAATAGACACCATCCTCGCGCGCCAGCATTTTGGCCAATGACGCCATATAGGGGCCCATGGCGCCATCCGGCGGCGCAACAATCGAGGTTGACCAAGCCATGACATGATCGCCTGAAAACACGCTGCCTTCCTGCGGCAGTGCAAAGGCGAGGTGATTCATGGTGTGACCGGGGGTTGCGATGGCGACAAGCTCGAAATCCTCCACCGCAATTTTGTCGCCGTCCTTGAGAATGCGCTGGGGCTGATGCGCCAGATCATTCGAGCCTTCCAGTGTCGCAGTTTCCCCGACGGCAAGGGCACGGGCCGGAATATGCGGGCCGCAGCCCATGACCGGCGCCCCGGTCGCTTTGGCCAGCGCCCGCGCCAGCGGCGCATGGTCGCGATGCGTGTGGGTCACCAGAATAGCGGCTACCTCTGCATCGCCAATGGCCGCCATCAGATCGGCCAAATGGTCGGCGTGGTCAGGGCCGGGATCGATCACCACCAATTTGCGCGCGCCAACCAGATAGGTGCAGGTGCCCGTAAAGGTGAAGGGCCCGCCATTGGGCGCGATCAGCCGTCGCACGCGCGGCGACAGTGCCTCGACGCGACCAGCCTGTGGCGCAGCATGATCAAGCGGGATTTCAACGCTGTCGGGTGTCGTCATTTCGTCGCCCCCATTGGGTCATCTGGTGGTTTTTTCGCACCCATGTGTAGCAGCACGCTTG
>JAJZGX010000006.1 GCA_021804825.1 Pseudomonadota bacterium
TTCACCCCGAAAAGAGCCAGCGCCTCGGCCTCGGTCTGATTGCCAATTTCTTGAGGTGGTCGCCTTGATCCTCTACCCCGCCATTGATCTCAAAGCCGGGCAATGCGTGCGCCTCATCCATGGCGATATGGCGCAGGCCACCGTGTTCAATGATGATCCTGCCGCTCAGGCCGAAGCCTTTGCGGATCAGGGCTTTGAAATGCTGCATGTTGTCGATCTCGACGGCGCTTTTGCCGGTGCGCCGCAGAATGCAGCGGCGGTGGAGCGCATTCTGCAAACCGGCAGGATGCCGGTGCAACTGGGCGGGGGCATCCGCTCCATGCGCACCATCGAGGGCTGGCTCGCCAAGGGCGTCGCCCGCGTCATCATCGGCACGGCGGCGCTGCGCGACCCTGATCTGGTGCGCGAGGCGGCAAGGCTGCATCCCGGCCGCATTGCCGTCGGCATTGATGCCCGCGATGGGCTGGTTGCGATCGAAGGCTGGGCGCGCACCTCGCAAACCACGGCCAGCGAGCTTGGCAAGCGTTTCGAGGATGCAGGGGTCGCCGCCATCATTTATACGGATATCGCGCGCGACGGCGTGCTCAAAGGCCTCAACATCGAGGCGACGCTCGATCTTGCCGCCGCCATTTCCATTCCGGTGATTGCATCCGGCGGACTGGCCTCGCTGCAAGACGTCAAACGCCTGCTGCAGCCCGATTGCGCCAGGATCGCTGGCGCCATCACCGGCCGGGCACTTTACGATGGCCGTCTCGATCCCGCCGAAGCGCTGGCCCTGATCCGTGCAAGTCGAGGCCCGCAACATGCTTAAGTCCCGCGTCATTCCCTGCCTCGATGTCAAGGATGGCCGCGTCGTCAAGGGCGTCAACTTTGTCGACCTGATTGACGCAGGCGATCCGGTGGAGAGCGCCCTCGCCTATGATGCGGCGGGTGCCGACGAATTGTGTTTTCTTGACATCACCGCCAGCCACGAGCGGCGCGGCACCATGCTGGACGTGGTCGGACGCACAGCGGCGGCCTGCTTCATGCCGCTCACGGTTGGCGGCGGCGTGCGCTCGCTCGATGATATTCTGGCGCTGCTGCTGGCCGGTGCCGACAAGACCTCGATCATGACCGCGGCTGTGCATGACCGCGATCTCGTGCGCCGCGCGGCCGAGAAATTCGGCTCGCAATGTATCGTCGTGGCAATTGACGCCAAAAAGGTGGGCGAAGGCCGCTGGGAAATTTTCACCCATGGCGGGCGCCGTCCCACCGGCCTCGATGCCGTTGCCTATGCGCGCGAAGTCACCAGCCTCGGGGCCGGGGAAATCCTGCTGACCTCGATGGATCGCGATGGCACCAAAATGGGGTTTGATCTCGAACTCACCCGCGCTATTGCCGATGCTGTAACCATCCCGGTGGTGGCGTCCGGCGGCGTCGGCACGCTGCAACACATGGTGGAAGGCATTCGTGACGGCCATGCCAGCGCCGTGCTCGCCGCCTCGATTTTCCATTTTGGGACGTTTTCAATTCATCAAGCCAAGCAAGCCATGCAAAATGCCGGACTTGCAGTGCGCATGGATGGAGATGCGGCATGACTCAGGGCTTCACCTTGCCGGATCTGGCGGCGCTCATCGCCCTGCGACAAAGCGCAGTCGCCGACACATCCTACACGCGCAGCCTGCTCGATGCCGGCCTCACCAAATGCGCCCGCAAATTTGCCGAAGAAGCCACCGAACTGGTGATTGCCGCCGTCGAGCGTGACAAAAAGGCGATTACGCTGGAGAGTGCCGATGTGCTCTACCATCTGCTGGTATTGCTGCACGCAGGCAATGTGTCATTGAGTGATGTCATGGACGAATTGGGACGCCGCACCAGCCAATCTGGCTTGGCCGAGAAGGCCGGGCGGCTCAAGCCCACGGCCACCCCGTGAGCGGCCCCGCCGTGCCGCTGAACGAAGACATGCTGTCGCCCTATCGGCGCTTTACCCGCGATGAATGGGCGGCGCTGCGTGCTGACACGCCCCTGACCCTGACCCTTGAGGATTTGAAGCGCCTGCAATCGGCCAATGATCCGATTTCGATCGAAGAAGTTGTGGCGATCTATCTGCCTTTGTCACGCCTGCTGGCGCTTTATGTCGCGGCCACACAGGGGCTGTTTCGCGCCACGCAGCGATTTCTGGGTGCCGAAGACGGCAAGATGCCCTACATCATCGGTGTGGCAGGGTCGGTCGCGGTCGGCAAATCCACCACCGCACGCGTGCTGCGAGCGCTGCTGTCGCGCTGGCCCAACACGCCCAAGGTCGATCTGGTGACGACCGATGGCTTCCTGCATCCCAACGGCATTCTGGAACGCGAAGGCCTGATGGAGCGCAAAGGCTTTCCCGAAAGTTATGACGGCGCCGCGCTGTTGCGCTTTTTGTCCGACGTCAAGGCCGGGCGCCACGAGGTCAAGGCCCCGGTCTATTCGCACCTCGTTTATGATGTGGTGCCCGGCGAACATGTCGTGGTCGACAGGCCCGATATTCTGATCGTCGAAGGCCTCAACGTGCTGTTGCCCAACCGCATCCGGCGCTATGGCGAGGAACTGCCCTTCGTCTCGGATTATTTCGACTTTTCAGTTTATCTGCACGCCGATGAGGCAGATCTCGAAAGCTGGTATGTCGCGCGCTTCATGCGCCTGCGCCAGACCGCCTTCCGCGATGAGCGCTCGTTCTTCCGCAAATTTGCCGATCTGACCGACGAGGCCGCCATAAAGATGGCGCGCGACATCTGGACCAGAATCAACCTGCGCAACCTTCATGAAAACATCCAGCCCACCCGCGCCAGAGCCAGCCTGGTGCTCACGAAGGGTGGCGAACATCGCATCGAGGAAGTTGCGCTGCGGAAGCTTTAGAGGGGTGCAACCCCGCACCCCCACCGGCTGCGACAACGCGCCTTTTGCAAATTTGTGCGGCCCCGTTAAATTTGAAGTGCCGCGTGACCGCGTATCGGCCATGGCGGCGGTGTAGAATTGGCAAAGGCTCAACTCATGATCCGAGCAGCGCAAGCCCGCGCATACCGCGCCCAGCGGCTGGTGCGCCTGATGCTCTATAACTGGGCTCTGGGCGCCCTATTCGGCTTCGCCATCGCCGGATTGATCGTCGCCAGCAATGTTGCGGGGCTGCGCGAGCTGATCTTGAACGCGACACCGATGTGGCTGCCCCTGCTTGCCCTGTTTGTCGGTTTCGGCTCCACCTTTGGCGGCGTCGTCTGTGCCACCGCAGTGATGCTTTTGCAGGTGGACGACAAGGCGGACGGCGGCAATGGCAGAAAGTCGCCCATTCTTCTGCCCGCTTTTGCCTTCGCCAGGGCCCGCAGCTCGATCTGACCTGCCCCTTGCGGTTTCACGGCCCTGACGGACCGGCGCGGTTGAGGCGTGGGCTTGCCCGCCGCCCGGCCCTCACACCAACCCCGCCCGGCCAAGCGCGGCCTTCAGATGCGCCATGCCTTTTTGGGCATAGGGCAAGGCCGGTGCCTTTTTCGGATCCTGCTCGGCTTCGACAACCACCCAGCCGTCATAACCCTTGAGTTCGGCGAAAACTGCGTCGTAATCGATCATGCCATCGCCGGGCACGGTATAAACGCCAAGTTCATCGCCTTTCCCGAGGATCGCGTCGAGAAAGCTCCAGTCCTCGCGCTGCGCCTGCGCCATCTTGTCGGCCCGCACATCCTTGCAATGCACGTGGCTGATACGGGCACGGTAGGTGCGGGCGAGTTCGGCCGGATTGCTACCACCCCAGGTGGCATGGCCGGTGTCGAGCAGCAGGTGCACGGCATCGCCGGTTACCTCCATGAAGCGGGCAATATCCTCTCTGGTCTGCACCACCGTGCCCATGTGATGGTGGTAGGAAAGCTGCAGGCCCGCAGCGCGCACGGCTTCGGCAACCTTGGTCATGGCCTTGCCGAACGCCACCCATTCGCCATCGGAAAGCCGCGGCGTGCGTGAGAGCCGCTTGTTGCGCTGGCCATGAATGGCATTCGAGGTTTCAGCAATGATGAACACCTTGACGCCGGTCGCCTTCATGAGATGCAGATGCTCCTGCATAGCGGCGATTTCTTCATCAGCGCTGCGCTTCAGCAATTCGCAGGAATACCAGTTGCCGACCACCGCCATGCCATAAGGCTTGAGCGTCGCCAGCAAGGTCGCGGGGTCACGCGGGAATTTGTGGCCAAGCTCCATGCCCTGAAAGCCAACTTGCTTTGCTTCACCAAGGCAGGTTTCAAGTGACGTATCGCCACCTATGTCCTGCAAATCATCATTCGACCAGCCAATCGGGTTGGCACCAATTCTAACGGCCATTGTTCTATTCCTGTGGTTGAGAGACATTCATTTACCAAGCCGGGCGCGCTGCGCCTTCTTGTCCTGATAGGCTTTGCGGGATTTCCGCACGCTCTCGCGGATGGAAACCTCCGGCACCGCGACATCCCACCAATGCCCGCCAGCATCGGTCGTGGCTGCTGCATCGGTGGTGGTGACAATCACCACGGTGCGCGCGGTCGCGCGGGCCTGTTTCAGCGCCCCTTCAAGATCGGCAATGCTGCGCGCCGTCAGCGCCAGCGCTCCCAGACTTTCGGCATGGCGCACAAAATCCACCGGATTGGCCTGCATCTGCCGCGAGTCAACCAGCATGTTGTTGAAGGGTGCGCCGCCGGTCTCCTGTTGCAGGCGGTTGATGCAGCCAAAACCGCCGTTGTCATTGAGAACGACGATCAGTTTCATGCCCAGCATCACCGAGGTGGCGATTTCCGAATTCATCATGAGATAGGAGCCATCGCCGATCATGACGAACACCTCGCGCTGCGGCGCAGCTATTTTCACACCGAGTGCCCCGGCAATCTCATAACCCATGGTCGAATAGCCATATTCGAGATGGTAGCCGAGCGCGTCTTGCGCCTGCCAGAGCTTTTGCAATTCGCCCGGCAATCCACCCGCCGCCGCCACAACAATATCGGACGCCAGCGCCTGACGCTGCACCGCGCCGATGACCTGCGAATCCGATGGCGGCACGGCATTCGAAGCATTGGTATAGGTGGCAGCGACCTTCAGCCACGCCGCTTTTGCCACGCCGGCCTTGGCCGTCCACGCGGCCCCGGCCTTGTAGCGCCGCAACCCGGCATCAAGCGCTTTCAGCCCGGTCAAAGCGTCGGCCACCAGCGCCTGCGCCTGATGCTTGGCGGTGTCAAAAGCCTGCACATTGAGCGTCAGCAGGCGATGATTTGGGTTTTTGAACAGCCCCCACGAACCGGTCGCAAAATCGGCCAGCCGCGTGCCGATGGCGATAATCAGATCAGCTTCTTCAGCCATGTCATTGGCGGCCTTGGTGCCTGTGACGCCGAGCGAGCCCATGTTGAGCGGGTGGTCGTGGGGCACCGATGATTTGCCGGCCTGAGTCTCCATCACCGGAATGCCGCGCGCTTGCGCAAAGGCGGCAAGTTCGGCCTCGCACCCCGAATAGAGCACACCGCCACCAGCCACGATCACCGGCTTTCTTGCGCCTTTGATCAATGTGACCGCTTGCGCCAATTCGTGCGCATCGGGCGGGCTGCGGCGGATGTGATGCAGCTTTTCGGCAAAAAAGCTCGCCGGATAATCATGGGCTTCTGCCTGCGTGTCCTGACAGAAAGCCAGCGTCACCGGCCCACACTGCGCCGGATCGGTCAGCACCGCGAGCGCCCGCGGCAACATCGCCAGCAATTGTTCGGGGCGCGAAATGCGATCGAAATAGCGCGATACCGGCCTGAAACAATCATTGGCAGAAACCGTGCCATCATTGAAATCCTCGACCTGCTGCAACACCGGGTCGGGAAAGCGGTTCGCAAACACGTCGCCCGGCACCAGCAGCACCGGCAACCGGTTGACATGCGCCATGGCGGCAGCCGTAACCATGTTGGTCGCCCCCGGCCCGATCGAGGTGGTCGCCACCATCATCTGGCGTCGTCGCATGGTTTTGGCAAAGGCCACGGCGCTATGGGCCATGGCCTGCTCATTATGGGCTCGAAACGTCGGCAGCGCCTCGCCCGCGCCATGCAGGGCCTCACCGAGACCTGCGACATTGCCATGGCCGAAAATGGCCCAGCACCCGGCAAAGAGCGGGCGCACTTCGCCATCGATCATGGTTTTCTGGGCTGCAAGATAGCGCACCAAGGCTTGCGCGGCCGTCAGGCGGAGCGTTTTCATGATTGCGCCTTTTGCGTCACCGCCATGCGAGCGCGGGCGTTTTGCCACATGGCGACCAGACGCGCGAAACTGTCGCGCATCAAGGTTGTGGCGGTGGCGTCATCAATGCGCCCCTGCAACCATTGCTCGGCGGGTTCGGCAAAGATCGTGCGTCCAACTGCAAAACCCTTGACCAGATCACAAGGCGCTGCCTGCTGGAAGGCGGCATCGAGTTCGGCTTCGGGAGCCTCGAGGCCGAGCAACAGAATGCCGCGGCATAGCGGATCATGTTCGCCGATGACCGCCGCAATATGGCGCCATGCAGCATCGCTGCCCTGCGCTTCGAGCTTCCACCAATCGGGCTTGATGCCGAGCGCATAAAGCCGCGCCAGAACGCTTGCCACCGTATTTGCATCAACCGCGCCATGCTTGCTGGCGATGACTTCGACCAGCAAGGGCCGCGACAAGGCCCGCGCGGCATCAGCGAGGCGCAGGAGTTCGCGCTCCTGATGGGCGCGCAACGCGGCAGAATCATCGGGATGGTAAAAGCAAAGGCACTTGATGACATGGGCAACGGGCCAGTCGATCAACTTGGCGGCGAGCGAGCCACCACCCTCGAAATCCAGCGGCCGCGATCCTGGATCTTCGACCGGCCTTGCCAGCCACAGGCCGGTGCCTTCCGCCTTGAACAAGGCCTCACGACCATAGGTGCCGTCCAGCAACATGCCAAAACCCGGACGCCCTCCTGAAACCTGCAATGCCGCATCGACCGCCAAAGCTTTGAACTGGTTGATTTTTTCTCGTGGCGCGCCAGCATCATCGGCGATTTTTTCGAGCTGCGCGCGATGATCGATAGCCAGCGCCATCACGCCCTCCCCACCATGCACGCCGCCGAACCGATCTCTGGTCGTCGCCCAGTGCAAATGGTTCAGCGCAGCATCCTTGCGCAAGGCCTTTCTGGTCACACCCGTCGCCAGAAAATGCTGCATTTCGGCAAAGGTCGCATATTCCACCGAGCACAGCAGGCGCGATACGGCGAAGGCCCCGCCGGCATTGGCAAAGGCGCAGCAGCGCTCATAGGGCTCGTCGCGAAGATAACCGCGCAGGAAGCCTGCCATGAAGGCATCGCCCGCCCCGAGCACATTGAACACTTCCACAGGAAATCCGGGGCCGCGAACACCTTCATCGAGGCTCGCAGGAATCGCGCCCGGAAACACCGCGCAACCCATCGGCCCGCGTTTGAGCACCAAAGTGGCAGCACTCAAGGCCCGCACCGCCCGCAGCGCGGCCAGCGCATCATCGGCGCCACCGGCAATCATCATTTCCTCTTCGGTGCCGACAATGAGGTCGCAATGCGGCAAAACCTTTTGCAGCAGTGCGCTCACCGCCCCCGAGCGCCGATAACGCTCCTCACCGGCACCATGCCCGGCAAGGCCCCAGAGATTGGGGCGGTAATCAATATCAAAACAGACTTTGCGTCCCGCCGCCTTGGCAATTTCGATGGCGCGATATTGCGCGCGCGCCGTATTGTCGCTGGCAAAATGCGTGCCAGTGACAACGATGGCGGCAGCGCTGGCAACAAAGGCCGGATCAATGTCGCTTTCATCGAGAGCACCGTCAGCGCAATTGTCGCGATAAAAGATCAGAGGAAACGAATGCTCGTCGCGCACACCCAGCAGCACCAGCGCGGTCAGGCGCGTCGGATCGGTATGAACGCCGGTGACATCGACGCCTTCGCGCTGCAATTGTTCGCGGATAAACCGGCCCATATGCTCATCGCCGACCCGCGTGATCAGGCCGCTTTTCAACCCGAGGCGCGCCGCGCCAATGGCAATATTGGCCGGGCACCCGCCCACAGCTTTGGAAAAACTCGCCATGTCTTCGAGGCGGCCGCCGATCTGCTGGCCGTAGAGATCGACCGAAGACCGGCCTATGGTAATGACGTCAAGTGAAGGCTGCATGTTGGAACCGCACGATGATGGAGCACGATGCCCAGCCTGCCCGGGTCACCCATGGCCAATATGAAACATAAATTCCACTCTTGCGTCAATTCAGAATATATATTCTTTTATTGCGCGCTGGATTCGGGTATCGCTTTTGCCGATGCCAAATGTGGAGAAAAGTGATGGTTATGCGATTTGGAGTGATAGGGGCCGGGCGAATCGGCAAAATTCATGGCGGCAATATCGCAGCCAGAGACGATGCCCGCGTGGTTGCTGTGGCCGATGCCGACGCCAAGGCGGCAGCAGCGCTCGCCAAGGCGACCGATGCCAAAGTCACCGCCATTGATGAAATTCTCGCCGACAAGAGCATTGATGCGATCGCCATCTGTGCCCCCACAGACATGCACGCCGACCTGATCAGCCGCGCCGCCGAAGCCGGAAAGGCGATTTTCTGTGAAAAGCCGGTCGATCTCGATGTAGCGCGCATAAAAGCCTGCCTGAAAATTGTGGATAAGGCGGGCGTGCCGCTGATGATCGGCTTCAACCGCCGCTTCGATCCGAATTTCGCCGCCTTGCAGCAGCGCCTTGCCGATGGCCTCGCAGGCGAGGTCGAACTGGTTTCAATCATCTCGCGCGATCCTTCGCCCCCGCCGGTCTCCTATGTCGAGCGCTCCGGCGGCCTGTTTCGCGATATGATGATCCATGATTTCGATATGGCACGCTTCCTGCTCGGCGAAGAGCCGATCGCCGTCATGGCGTCAGGCTCGTCAGTGGTCGACAAGTCCATCGGTGCCGCCGGGGATGTCGACACTGCGGCGGTGATTCTCGAAACCAGATCCGGCAAGATCTGCCAGATTTCCAATTCGCGCCGCGCCACCTATGGCTATGACCAGCGCATGGAAGTGCACGGCTCCAAAGGCATGTTGCGCGCCGGCAATATCCACGAAACCACGGTCGAGTTTTCCGGTGCCAAGGGCGTTGCCGCCGACCCGGTGCAGAATTTCTTCCTCGAACGCTATGAAGCTGCTTACCGCGCCGAACTGGCCGCCTTCATCAAGGGCGTGAAAAAGGGCACCGCCCTGTCGCCTTCTGGCCATGACGGCCTCAAAGCTGGCCTGCTGGCAGATGCAGCCACATTATCGGCCAAAGAAAAGCGGCGCGTTGAAGTGAAGCTTTAAGGCCGGGCGCACCGCGCGCGTGGCCCGCCACCAAGGCTCGATCCATGGCCACCAATTCGCTGATGGATTTGTCAGTGCGAATGGGGTGGCCAAGAGATCACCAGCCCTTTGGGTTGCTTCGGAGCCATGCTCCTCGCAAGATCGTTGTTGGAGATGCGTCTCTATCCGCCGTCATTGCGAGGGCAAGCGAAACGACCCAGAAGTATTGCGCCATCATCGCCGCTCACAGCAGGCTGGCGTCTGGCAGCCGGGTTTGCGCGCGCTCCACCGTCTCGATGAACAGGCGCTCGAGGAGATTGCACGCGACATCGAGGCGATAGGCGGCGCTGGCCCGCATGTCGCTGATCGGCTGCAACTCATGGCGCAAGTGCGCCTGTGCTGCAGCAAGCGTCGCTCTGGTCCAAGGCCCGCCGCGCAGCAACGCCTCGCTTGCCAAAGCCCGGCACGGCACCCCGGCCATGCCGCCAAAGGCAAGGCGGATTTCGTTGATGCGGGTGCCGTCAAAGTCAAAATAAACGGCCATCATGAGGCTGGAAATATCCTGATCAGCGCGTTTGCTGATCTTCCATGCCTTCAGCACGGCTCCGGCCTTGGGTTTGGGCACGCTGACCTGGGTGATGAATTCCCCCGCAGCGCGATCCTGGACGCCGTAGCTCAGAAAAAATGCCTCCAGGGGAAGGAGGCGACGCTGCGTGCCGCGTCGCAAGGCAAGGCGCGCACCCGCCGCCAGCAGCAAGGGCGACATGTCGCCGATGGGCGAGCCATTGGCGACATTGCCGACAATCGTGCCGCTGTTGCGCACCTGTGCACCGCCGATACGGGCGATGAACCCGCCGATCTCGGGAAATAGATCGACCAGCGCTGTCGTGGCTTTGCTATAGGTGACGCCTGCCCCTATCTCGATATTGTCAGCATTTTCGACAATTCTTTTCAGGCCCTCGATGCGGCCCAACCAGAAAATCGGGTCAAGCCGCATGAGTTTCTTGTTGATCCACAGGCCGACATCGGTGTTACCCGCGATCAGCGTCGGCCGTCCCGCACCCTTGTCTGCTGCGTGCTGCACCAGAAAATGCGCCAGTTCATCCTCGCTGGTCGGCGCAATGAAGCTGGCACTGCCGTCGCTCAGGCACAGCGTCGTGGCATCTTGCAGGGCTTCGAGTTGGGTCAGCGTCTGGTTGCTGCGCGCGTCCCACACATCCGGCGCCTCGTTGTCGTCGATCATGGCCGCAGCACGCATGATCGGCGCATAACCGGTGCAGCGGCACAGATTGCCCGCCAGGGTTTCGGCAACATCGGCGCGCGTGGCGCTCGGCTGCTTGGCTCGGGCAAAGAGCGACATGACAAACCCCGGCGTACAAAAGCCGCACTGCGAGCCATGGGCATCGACCATGGCTTGTTGCACCTTGTGCAACCGCGTTCCCTCGGACAAATGCTCGACGGTCAGCACCTGCGCGCCGTCAACCATGCCCAGCAGGAGCGTGCAGGCATTGACGGCACGATAATCGAGCCGCCCCATGCAGGGCCGCGCCAGCACAACCGTGCAGGCCCCGCAATCGCCCTCATTGCAGCCTTCCTTGGTGCCCGTCAGCCGCGCCGCGCCGCGCAGCCAGTCCAGCACGCTGAGCGCCGGACTCACGCCCGCAACCGAGATCACCTCGTCTCCCAGCATGAACCTGACGGCGTGGCGCATGGCTCCGGCTTTATCAGCAAGCCGCCTTATGACGGCAGCTTGTCATCGATGCCCTTCACATACCAGTTCATCGACAGAATATCCTTGTCGGCCACCACATCCCCCGCCTTGGCGGCAATGGTGCCATCCTGTTTGACAATCGGCCCGTGGAACGGGTTGAGCTTGTCGGCCTTGATGGCCGCGCTGGTCGCCACCGCCATGGCTTTGACATTGTCCGGCATGTTGGTGAAGGGCGCCATGCGCACCATGTCGAGGTCCATGCCGCCCCATGTGTCGGTCGATTTCCAGGTGCCGTCGAGCACAGCCTGCGTGCGCTTGATGTAATAGCCGCCCCAATGATCGACAATCGATGTCAGAATCGCCTTGGGCGCAAAGCGCGCCATGTCGGAAGATTGGCCAAAGCCATGCTTGCCGGCCTTTTCCACCACCTGCAAGGGCGCGGCACTGTCGGTGTGCTGACAGATGATGTCGCAACCCTGCGACAGCAGCACTTTGGCGGCATCCGCTTCCTTGCCCGGATCGAACCAGACATTGGCCCAGATGATTTTCAGCTTGATGCCGGGATTGACCGATTGCGCGCCGAGCATGAAGGCATTGATGCCGGACACCACTTCGGGAATCGGAAAGGCAGCAATGTAGCCGATGGTGTTGTTCTTGGTCATTTTACCGGCGATCTGCCCAATGACATAGCGCCCTTCATGAAATTTGGCAGAATAGGTCGAGAGGTTGGGCGTGCGCTTGTAACCGGTGGCGTGCTCGAATTTCACCTTGGGATATTGCTTCGAGACCTTCACCATCGGGTCCATGTAGCCAAAGCTGGTGCCGAAGATCAGATCATGGCCGCTGCGGGCCAATTGCGCGAAGGTCTGCTCGCTGCCAGCCTCGGGCACGCTTTCGAGAAAACTGGTCTCGACCTTGTCGCCCAGCGCCTTCTGCATTTCGAGGCGGCCCTGATCGTGCTGATAGGAATAACCAAAATCGCCCACGGGGCCGACATAGACAAAAGCGGCTTTCAGCTTGGTAGCGGCTGACGCGGTGCCGATGATGGAGGCACCAAGCCCAAGGCTGGCGGCGCCCGTCAAAAGATTGCGGCGGGATAGGTTGGTCATGGGATGCGTTCCTTCTTGCTGGTTCCTCAAGGAAACTTCATGTGTCGGCAACGAAAGGCAGGCCTAACGCCGCAGGCGTCAAGCTACCACGATTACGGCGCAAATTCAGCAAGATCAATGCCAGAATCGTCACCACATAGGGCAAGGCTGAAAGCATTTGCGACGGCAGGCGAATGCCTAAAGCCTGGGCCTGCAATTGCAGAATGGTAGCCCCGCCGAACAGCAGCGCCCCAAGCACCACCCGCCAAGGTTTCCACGAGGCAAAGACCACCAGCGCCAGCGCAATCCAGCCCCGTCCGGCGGAAAGCCCCGGCGACCAGAACGGCGTATAGGCCAGCGTCAGATAGGCCCCCGAAAGCCCGGCGCAGGCACCGCCAAACAGCACGGCCTTGAGCCTGATGCCCCCGACAGGCATGCCGAGCGCATGCGCCGAAGCCGGATTGTCCCCCACCGCCCGCAGATCGAGCCCGGCGCGGCTATAGCGCAAAAACCACGCGACACCCGCCACCAGACCCACCGCGACATAGGCAAAGCCATCCTCGCCAAACAGCATGTGGCCGATATAGGGCAGATCGGAGAGCCAGGGCAGGTGCAGATGCGGTGCGCCATCGCGCTTCAACCCGACAAAATGAGCTCCCACCAACCCGGAAAGCCCCTGCCCGAATATGGTCAAGGCCAGCCCCGCCGCGACCTGATTGACCGCAAAGCCGATGGTGAGCAGTCCATAAAGGGCGGCCATGGCCATGCCGGCTGCCACACCGCAAAGCGCCCCGATGAGCGTCGAGCCGCTGAAATAGGCGCCGATGAATCCGCACACTGCGCCCATCAGCATCATGCCTTCGACGCCGAGATTGAGCATTCCTGAACGCTCGGCCACCAGTTCGCCGATGGCCGCCAGAATCAGCGGGATCGACGAGGCGATGATGGTGGCGGCGACCGCCTGAAAGAACACGCTGCTCATGACGCCCGCCTCGCAATGGTCAGTCGGTAATGCGTCAGCACATCGGCGGCGAGCACACACATCAGCACCACCCCCTGAAAGGCCGTGGTGAGATCGAGCGGCAGCTTCATGGCGATCTGCGCGGCCTCGCCGCCAATATAGGTCAGCGCCAGCACCAGCCCCGCAACAAGAATGCCAACCGGCGACAAGCGCCCCAGAAAGGCGACAATGATGGCAGCGAAGCCATAGCCGGGCGAAATGCTCGGCTGCAACTGGTTGATGACGCCGCTGACCTCCACGACCCCCGCCAGCCCGGCAAGGCCGCCCGAGAGCGCAAACAGCGCCAGCGTCAGGCGTCGATGTTCAAAACCGGCGAACCCGGCAGCGCGCGGCGCCAGCCCGGCCGTGCGCACCGCAAAGCCAAAGCGCGTGCGCGCCAGCACCACGGCCATGATGATGACCAGCAGCACGGTAATGGCGACGCCGCTATGCACCGCCCCGCCGGGCCAGAGCGGCGGCAGCGTCGCGGCGGTATCGAAACCCGCCGTCACCGGAAAGTTGAAGCCCTTGGGGTCGCGCCATGGCCCGCGCACCAGATAGTCAAGATTGAGTTGCGCGACATAGACCAGCATCAGGCTCACGAGGATTTCGGAGACGCCGAGCGTAACCTTGAGCACCGCCGGAATGAGCGCGTAAAGCGCACCGCCGACCATGCCGACCACCAGCATGGTCGGCAATATCCAGAAGGTCATATGGGTCATGCCATGCGTCGCCACCGCAATGCCGCCACCCAGCGTGCCCCCGATCACGAACTGCCCCTCAGCGCCGATATTCCAAAGATTCGCGCGGTAGCAAAACGCGAGACCAAGCGCGATCATCACGAGGGGAGAGGCCTTGACCACGATCTCGGCGAGACTGAACGGGTCGGCCAAGGGCTGCGCAAAATAGACATCGAAGGCCTGCAGGGGCGATTTGCCAAGCGCCAGGATCATCAAGGCCCCGAACACCAGCGCCAGCGCCACCGCCAGCACCGGCGCCAGCAGCACCAAAGCCCGCGAGGGATTGGCGCGGGTAACGAGTTTGAAGCGCCAGGGGCTAACCGACATGGGCAGCCTCGGCAGCAAACTGGTTGGCGCCACCCATCAGCAGGCCAATGGCGCTGCGATCCAGCTCGGCTGCGGGGCGTGGCGCGGAAAGATGGCCATGCGCAAGCGCACACAAATGGTCGGACACTTCGTAAAGCTCATCAAGATCCTGGCTGATCACCAGAACCGCAGCCCCCCTGGTGGCGAGTTCGACGATCGCCTGCCTGATGGCCGCGGCGGCCAGCGCATCGACCCCCCAGGTCGGCTGGTTGATGATGAGCAATCTCGGCTGGCGCGCCAATTCACGTCCCACGACGAATTTCTGCAAATTCCCGCCCGACAGCGTGCGCGCCGCAGCCTCCGGCCCCGTCGTGCGCACATCGAAACCGGCAATGACCTCGACAGTGCGCGCCCGCAGCGCGTTGTTGTCGATGACCCCATGTTGCAGCAACCCCGGCAGGGCGTGACGCGACAAAAACAGATTATCGGCGAGGCTCATCGCCCCAACTGCGGCATGGCCGTTGCGCTCTTCGGGAACGAAAGCCGCATCCAGCGCCCGCCGCCGGTTGATGCCCTGATCACCCACCGCATGGCCGTCGATCACAATGGCATCGGCCAGCGTCCGGCTCTCGCCCGACAGCGCGGCAAAAAGCTCGCTCTGGCCATTGCCGGCAATCCCGGCGACGCCCAGCACTTCGCCATCGCGCACCTCCAGCGTGATGTCATGCAGACTGACACCATGCAGATCGGGCGCAGCGAGGCTCAACTGGTTCAGCCGCAGCCGCACCGCACCCACCGCGGCACCGGACGGCGGGCGCACCGCCCCGATGTCGCGACCCATCATCAATTCGCCCAGAGCATGTGCGGAATAGGCCTTGGGATCGCAGGTCGCGACAACCCGCCCGGCCCGCAAAATTGTCGCGCGGTCGCAAAGCCCGCGCACTTCCTCAAGCTTGTGTGAAATATAGATCAGCGCCTTGCCCTCGGCTTTCAGGCGATTGAGCGTCGCAAACAACGTCGTCGCCTCTTGCGGCGTCAGCACTGAAGTGGGCTCGTCGAGCACCAGCACGCGCGGCTCCTGAATCAGCGCGCGCACGATCTCGACACGTTGGCGCTCACCGGCTGAGAGGCTCCAGATCGGGCGTTGCGGATCGAGCGGCAGGCCATAGCGCGTCGCAATGGCGCTGATCCGCTGATCGAGGCGCTTGAGGCCGGCAGTGGCCGGCAATACCAGCGCAATGTTTTCGGCAACGGTCAGATTGTCGAACAGCGAGAAATGCTGGAACACCATGCCGATCCCGGCCGCGCGCGCCTGTTGTGGCGAACCGACGCGCAGCGCTGTGCCATCGAGGCTGATGGTGCCGTTGTCAGGCTGAATCAGACCATAGAGGATTTTCACCAGCGTCGATTTGCCAGCCCCGTTCTCGCCGAGCAGCGCGTGGATTTCACCCCTCTGCACGGCAAGGCTGACATCATCATTCGCCACCAAGGTGCCAAATCGCCGGGTGATATGGTCGAGGCTGACAAGGGGCGGAGGCATGGCGGGCAGCAGAACCAGTCTTCAGAACCGCAGCGCGGCGGGAAGTCTTGAATGTGCTGCCAAGCCGAGCGGTTTGGCAAGGGGTATCATGGCGTTGCCCATGCCGATTCGTGGCTTGTGAACAAAGTGACCGGACAACGCCTCAGGACCGCAAACCGCAACAGCCGCACTTCACGCCGCTCATGCCGCGGCCCTGATGCGCTTCAAGCCCTCGAGCAGTGCATGTTGCGGGTTGACGACGCCAACACCAGCGCCCAGAGCCGCCGCATAGAGCCCATCATGGGGCGGCGCGGCGATGAGGGTGGGCAGGCGTGACCCGTAAAGCTGCCTTGCGCCCGCCATTTCCTCGGCAACCAGCAGACTGGATATGAAAGGCTTGACGCTGGCAGCGGGCAAAGCGCCGTCGAGCACCCGCGCCCGCGCCTGAAACAAGCCGCGCAGCACGCCGCCCCGCGCTTGCGCCGCGATGCGCCCTTCGCGTGCACCCGGCTCAGGGTTCTCGGGGGTCGCGGCGAGGCGGGCGATGAACGATGCGCTCATCGCAGCATAGATTTCGCCGGTGATGAAAGTCGCGAAGCTGACAATCACGCCATCACGCATCTCGATCCATTTGCTATGGGTGCCGGGCTGGCAGATCAGCCCCTCGCTGACCCCAGCTCCCAGCGCCAGCGTCTCCTCGCCGCGCATCACATCGAAAAAGCCATCATCGCTGCGCGTGGAAACGCCCGGCACCAGCCAGACATCATGACCATCGAGTTCGTGGCGCAGCGCACCACGCCTGAGGTCGGCAGCGCTGCACGGCGTCGACACATAGGGCACCTCGATCCAGCCATTGCGGCTGCCCACCATGCCCGCCATCCAGATCGGCACAGCAGCATCGCGCGCCAGCCACGGCGCCAGGCGGGCCCGCAGCAGCGCCGCGAAACCACCCGCCTCGACCACCTGAATACCCTCGTCGCTGCTGATCGCGTCTTGCACGCTGCCATCGGGCGCGATCAGCCAGCCGCGCAGCCGCGTCGTGCCCCAATCGAGCGCGATGAAGCTTGCGCTCACACCCATCCTCCATCGACGACATATTGCTGGTTCGTGCAGGCGGAGGCTTCGTCGGAGGCAAAAAACAGCGTCGCACGGGCGATTTCATCGGGCTGCAACGGCCGCTTCAGGCACTGCCGCTGCATCAACTCGGCCTCGCTGGCGGGCGTCAGCCACAGCGTCTTTTGCCGCTCGGTCATGATCCAACCGGGCGCGATGGCGTTGACCCGAACATTAAACGCGCCGAAATCGCGCGCCAGCGAGCGGGTAAGCCCCAGAATGCCGGATTTGGCCGCCGTATAGACCGCCATGCCGCCCTGCCCGATCATCCAGGACGTCGAACCGAAATTGACGATCGACCCGCCGCCTGCCTGCTGCATATCCGGCAGCACCGCTTGCGCGGCAAAAAACTGATGCTTCAAATTGACGGCGATCCGCTCGTCGAAATAGGCTTCGGTGACATCCGGCGTGGCATGACGCTCGTCATGGGCGGCATTGTTGATCAGAATGGTGATCGGCCCCTGCGTCGCCCGCACCGCCGCAATGGCCGCCTTCAGCGCAGATATGTCGCGCAGATCGCACGGCTCGAAATGCACCTGATGCCCGGCCGCGCGCAGCTCTGCCGCCAGGTGCCGCGAGGGCACCTCGGCAATGTCGAGAAAGCCGACTTTGCAGCCCTGCTCGGCAAAACGCCGGGTCAAGGCCGCACCAATCCCCGAACCGCCGCCGGTGATCAGCACGGACTTGCCGCGCAGGCTGGGATAGGACGCTATGGCAGTTTGTGTATCAGGCATGGTGGTGGTCTCCTTGGCCTTGGGGCACTCTGGTCTCTGGTTGGCCTCAGACGGCAATTTTGTCAATTTGTTAGACAAACGAAAGCAGAAATATTTGCGCGCGGGGAACTCGCTACGGCCTGCAAGCCATGCTAGAGCGCGCCTATGACATCACACTCCGCCCCACTCCCGCGCACCCGCATCGACCACTTGTTCGCGCGCCTCAAAACCGAAGGCCGCGCGGCACTGGTCACCTTCGTCGAGGCCGGCGACCCTGATGAGGCGACCTCGCAGGCCTTGCTTGATGCCTTGCCGGCCGCCGGTGCCGACATTATCGAATTTGGCATGCCGTTCACGGACCCGATGGCGGATGGGCCGGTCATTCAGGCCGCGGGCTTGCGCGCGCTTCAGGGCGGGCAGACGCTGCGTCGCACGCTTGCCATGGTGCGTAACTTCCGCAGCACGAATGATACCACACCCTTGGTGCTGATGGGCTATTTCAACCCGATCTATGTCTACGGCGTCGAGAGTTTCGTGCGCGATGCCAAGGCTGCTGGTGTTGATGGTTTGATCGTGGTTGATCTGCCCCCCGAAGAAGATGACGAACTCTGTTTGCCGGCCATGGCGGCGGGGCTGAATTTCATTCGCCTCGCGACCCCCACAACCGATGCCAAGCGCCTGCCCAAAGTGCTGCAAAACACGTCCGGCTTTGTCTATTATGTCTCGATCAACGGCATCACCGGTGCGGCCGAGCCGGATTATTCGCAAGTCGAGCACGCTGTCGCCAGGCTGCGCGCCCATACCGATTTGCCGATCTGCGTCGGCTTTGGCGTGCGCAACGCCGCGGCGGCCCGCGCCATAGCCACCCATGCCGATGGCGTGGTGGTGGGAACCGCGCTGATCAGCGCCCTTGTCGGCACGCTGGACAAACACGGCCATGCCACCAGCACAACGCGCGACCACGTGACCGACCTCGTGCACGCGCTGTCGGTAGGCGTCCACGCCGCGCACCGCAGCTGAGCTTCCTTGAAAAAGGCGCGAAGCCGTTTCATAAGCGCCTGATTGATGCGTTTCGGAGTTGAACATGAATTGGATTTCCGATGTTGTGCCGCCGCGCATCCGCTCGCTCCTGCGGCGCGATACGCCCGAGAATCTCTGGGTGAAGTGCCCGGAGAGCGGCCAACTGGTGTTCCACAAGGACCTTGAAGCCAATCTCTATGTCGTGCCAAGTTCCGGCCATCACATGCGCATTCCCGCCAAGGCGCGGCTCACCGCGCTGTTTGATGACGGCACCTATGAAGACATTCCCACGCCCGAAGTGCCCGCCGATCCGCTGAAATTCCGCGACGTCAAGCGCTACAGTGATCGACTGAAGGAAAATCGCGCCAAGACCGGGCGCCCCGACACCATCATGCTGGCAGCAGGCAGCATCGAGGGCCAGAAGGCCGTCGTCGCTGTGCATGATTTCGAGTTTCTTGGCGGCTCGCTCGGCATGGCGGCTGGCGAGGCGATCATCACCGGCATGCTGACAGCGGTGGAGCGGCGCAGCCCCTTCATCATTTTCACGGCATCGGGCGGGGCGCGCATGCAGGAAGGCATGTTCTCGCTGATGCAGATGCCGCGCACCACTGTAGCCGTGCAGCGCCTGCGCGCTGCCAAGCTTCCCTATATTGTGGTGCTCACCAACCCCACGACCGGCGGCGTCACCGCCTCCTATGCCATGCTCGGCGATGTGCATATTGCCGAGCCCGGTGCCGTGATCGGATTTGCCGGTGCGCGGGTGATCGAGCAGACCATCCGGGAGCGCCTGCCCGAAGGTTTCCAGCGTGCCGAATATCTGAAAGACCACGGCATGGTCGATATGGTGGTGAAGCGCACCGAGATGCGCCCGATGCTCGCCCGCCTTTGCGCTTTGTTGACGCGCACACCGGTTGCGCCGCCGGTCGCAGTGCCGGAACCGCAGCCTGCATGACTTCGCCCGCCGCCGCTGACGCAACAGAAGCCGTGCTGACAAGGCTGCTCGGCCTGCATCCCAAGAAGATCGATCTGTCGCTCGGTCGCACCCAGTCCCTGCTTGAGAAACTGGCCCGTCCGCAGGACAAGCTGCCGCCGACCATCCATGTCGCCGGCACCAATGGCAAGGGTTCAACGATCGCCTTCATGCGGGCCATGCTCGAAGCGGCGGGCCAGCGCGTGCATGTCTATACGTCGCCGCATCTGGTGCAATTCCACGAGCGCATCCGGTTGGCGGGTCAGTTGATCGAGGATGAGCGCTTGCGCCAGGTGCTGGAAGACTGCGAACTCGCCAATGCGGGGGCGCCGATCACCTTTTTCGAGATCACGACTGCTGCGGCCCTGCTCGAATTCTCCCGCGTCCCCGCCGATGTCCTGCTGCTGGAAGTCGGATTGGGCGGACGCTATGATGCCACCAACGTCATCGACAAGCCGGCATTGACCATCATAACGCCGGTATCGCACGATCATCCTGAATTTCTCGGTACTGAAATCAAAGGCATTGCCTATGAAAAGGCAGGTATTCTCAAGGCTGGCGTCCCCGGCGTCATCGCCCCTCAAAGCGAGGCGGCGCTGGGCGTGATCCGCGATCAGGCGGCCCGTCTCGGTGCGCCGCTGCTGGTCGCCGGTGAAGATTTCCACGTCCACGGCGAACATGGCCGCTTGATCTATCAGGATGAGGCGGGATTGCTCGATCTGCCGCTCCCCCGGCTTCCGGGGCGACACCAGTTCGATAATGCCGCCGCGGCAATCGCTGCTTTGCGCTGGCTGGAGCCGACATTTTCTACTGAAGCCGTCGAGGAAGGTCTCGGCAATGTGGCGTGGCCGGCACGCTTGCAACGCCTTAAGGCCGGGCCGCTACTGGCCTGCGCACCGGCAGATGTGGAACTCTGGCTCGATGGCGGCCATAATGCCGACGGCGGGCGCGTACTGGGCGATGCCATGGCGGATTTTGAGGACAAGGCAACCCGGCCGTTGATCCTCATCTGCGGAACGCTTGCCACCAAGGATACCGCCTCATTCCTGCGGGCGTTTCGCGGGCTGGCGCAGGAAGTCATCGGTGTGCCGGTGGCGGGTGATCATGCCGGGCGCAGCGCCGCCGATGTCGCTGCGGCGGCCCGCGCGCAGGGCATTCCTGCCAGTGCCTGCGCCAGCGTGCCGGATGCCTTGAGCTATCTCAAGGCCCGTGCCTGGCCGAAGCCCCCGCGCGTGCTAATCGCCGGATCTCTCTATCTGGCCGGTGAAGTGCTCCGCCTGCAAGGTGCCACGCTGGCTTGAAGCCTTCAGCCCCTCAAATGAAATAGATCCGATCCGGCAACTGGTTTTTCTGATTCCGGTCCGCTGGAAAATGGGCGGCCAATCGACTGCCGCAAGCGGCTATGGCGCTGATGAACCCCTCAACGACACGCCCTGCCCGCGCCTCACCAATCAAAGCATCGACGATGCTCTGCCACTCGTCCTGCGGGATCTTGGCCGCAATGCCGGTATCAGCGATGATCCGCACATAGCGCTCGGCCAGTGACACAAAGATCAAAATGCCGGTGCGCGCCGCCGTATGCGACACATGGCGCAACTCGAATTGTTCCAGCGCAGCCGCATGGGCGCGCGCCCGCAGAATGCGCCGGGGCACCAGCAACAAGCGCAGACGCTGCTGCGTCAGCGCCAATCCGGCCGCCAGAAACACCGCAAGTTGCACCAGATAGATGTGCTGAACCGACCAATGCGTGAAGGTGATCAGCGGCCAGGGTAGCGCCAAAGCCAGGAACACGCTCCACAGCAACGGAATTTCGGCATAATCCGAAGCTGCATGCGAGAGCACGCAGACGATCTCGCCGGACGTGGCAGCCTCGGCGTGCTGAATGGCTTCGGCAATGCGCCGCTGGTCGTCCGCGCTGATCATCGCCTACCAACCCCCCGATGCGCCGCCGCCACCTGACGAGCCACCGCCCCCTGAAAAGCCGCCAAAGCCGCCTGATGAAAATCCGCCGGAATTGAACCCGCCGGATTCCATGCCACCCAGCATGCCGCCGATCATTCCACCCGCAAAACTGCCCCCCATGCTGGCGCGCCGCCCGCCGGAAGCTCGTGCACGCCAGTTCATGAACATGAACAGCAGCAGCATAAAGCCTAACACCAGCAGATTCACCGGCGAAGAGCGATTGTCGGATCGCACGGGCTGGCGGGCAACCCAGCTGCTTTTGTCACCGGACAGCACCGCGATGATGTCATCCACCCCACCCGAAATGCCACCTGACAGATCACCGCTCTTGAAGCGCGGCACCATGGCGTGCGTGATGATGATATTGCTCAAAACATCGGTGAGCGTGCCCTCAAGCCCATAGCCGACCTCGATGCGCACCTGATGTTCTTTGGGTGCCACCAGCAGCAAAACGCCGTTATTGGTCGATTTTTGCCCCAGCTTCCAGGCGCGAAACATTTCATTGGCGAAAGTGGCGATGTCCTCTCCCTGAAGCGACGGCACGGTCGCGACCACCAGCTGGATGCTGGATTTGGCCTCCAAAGCCTGCAATTGGCCATTGAGCTTGGCGATGGTTGGCGCGTTGATGACATGCGCCGCATCAACCACCCGGCCCGACAATGGCGGGAATGTCAGGCCCGCCATCGCGCCCACGGCCAACACCAGCGCCAGCAGCGTGGCAGCGACAGGGCGCATGATCAAGGATTTCACCACACCGGTCCCCCCGCGTTAAAACTTCACCTTGGGCGGGGTCGCGGCACCGGCATCCGCAGTAAATTCCGCCATCGGCTGATAGGAGCGGAAAAACGTCGAAGCCCAGATCACACCGGGAAAGGTGCGCAGCGACAGGTTATAATCGCGCACCGCCCTGATATAATCGCGCCGCGCCACGGAAATGCGGTTCTCGGTGCCCTCCAATTGCGATTGCAATGCAAGGAAATTCTGATTGGACTTCAGATCAGGATAATTTTCGCTGATAGCCATCAAATGCCCGAGCGCCCCGGACAACTGGTTCTGCGCGTCGGTGAAGGCTTTCAATTTGGCCGGATCGGTCAGTTGCGAAGCATCAATATGCACGGATGTGGCCTTGGCGCGCGCCTCGACCACGGCCGTCAACACATCCTTTTCCTGCTTGGCATAGCCTTGCACGGTGGCGACCAGATTGGGGATCAGGTCGGCACGGCGCTGATATTGGTTCTGCACTTGTGCCCACTGCGCCTTGGCGTTTTCCTGCGCCGTGGGAATGGTATTATAACCACACCCGGCCAAAACCAGGCCCGTGAGCACCAGAACGAGCGCCAGACGCAAGCGAAGCAACAGCGTTTTCATGGGTTCACCCTGCCTTGAGGAAACCGAATTCGCGACCCGAGCCGCAGCCTTGCCCGGCTGATAGCTCATTCGGTTGGTTTCAGATCCTTGAGCTTAGCAAAGACCGAGGAGACATCAACACCGTCCTGCTCGTCATCCTTCGGCTTTTGCGTGCTCGCGCCAAAAACTGAAGCGGCGCTGGCTGGCGCGGTCGGGCGGGTGGTGATTTCCGCGGGAATCAGCGTCTGGCCGCGATCCTCCTCGGCGCGCGGGCGCTCTTTGGCGGCGCGATTGACTTCGAAATCGAGTTCGACCTGCGTGCACAGGCCGAGCGATACCGGATCGACAGGCGACATGGCCGCCGAATTCCAATGGGTGCGCTCGCGAATGGATTGCAGCGTGTGCTTGGTTGTCCCCGCGAGGCGCATGATCTGCGCATCTTTCAATTCGGGATGGTTGCGCACCAACCACAAAATCGCGTTGGGGCGATCCTGACGGCGTGACAGCGGCGTGTAGCGCGCCCCGCGCTTGGCCTTGATCTCCGGCACTTTCACCTTGGAAGGCGCGAGCTTCAATTCGTAGGTCCTGTCCTTCTCACCGTGCTGGATTTCCTCGCGGGTCAGCGCACCATTGGTGATCGGGTCATGGCCCTTGATACCGGCGGCCACTTCGCCATCGGCAATGCCCTTCACTTCAAGCGGATGCAATTTGCAGAAATTGGCAATCTGCTCAAAGGATAGCGAGGTGTTGTCAATCAGCCACACGGCGGTGGCTTTGGGCATAAGCGGGGCGTTACTCATCTCTATCGGCTCCAGCTTCAGGTCAGACATGATGCGCGTGCGGGCACTCGCCCCGGATTGCGCCGCATCAAGGCCTAAAACTCATCATCCATGACGGGGAAACCCGGCTATACGCCGCAACGCCCGGCAAGGCAACCAAAAGCTTGGGACAATTCACGCCGGAATTGGGCGAAAACGGCACGATGACGCCCCGGTGCCGCATTACCGCCATGAACCTTCGGTTAACCATGTTCAAGCTTTGCAGTGATTTGAACCGCCTTCGCAAGGGTTCATCAAGGTTGACAGAACCTTGATTTAACCTTCGCGTTTTAATCCGTCCCTCGGGGCCAAGGGCTGCACTATTACCTGACACTGAAACACCCAGGAGTTGAAGAATGTTCCAGACAATGACGATCAACGGCGCGCGTTCGGCACGTTTGGCGGTGGCGCTGACGGCGGCACTGGCCATGGCGGCCTGCTCGCGCACCGTGAAAGACGCCGGTGCCAACGGCGGCCTCAATGGTGGCCTGAATGGCGGCATCAACAATTCCGGCCTCGCCGCACCCGGCAGCACCAAGGACTTCGTGGCCAATATCGGAGATCGGGTATTTTTCGACACGGATTCGGTTCAGTTCACGCCAGCCGACATCAACACGCTGAACAAGCAGGCTGCCTGGCTCAGCCGTTACAGCCAATATCACTTCACCATCGAAGGCCACGCCGATGAGCGCGGAACCCGCGAATACAACTTCCAGCTTGGTGCCAGCCGCGCCCAGAATGTGAAGACCTACCTGATTTCGCGCGGTATTTCCGCGTCGCGCATGAACACCATTTCCTATGGCAAAGAGCGCCCGGTGGCGACCTGCAACAACATCTCCTGCTGGTCACAGAATCGCCGCGCCGTCATCGTGCTGCATACTGGTGGTCGCTCATAAGCTTGCACCGGCGCCATCGGCTTCGTTGACGTCGGCCCAGCGCTCGGCGATAGGAGAGCGATGGCACCCCCGCAAATCTTTGATTGCGACCTGATCAAGCGGCGACTGACGCGCGCCACGGCCGACGGCATGGCGACATTCCTTGTCGACCGCTTGATCGAAGATCTCGTGGAACGGCTGACGCTGGTCAAGCGGCACTTCACTTTGGCCGCTGACATCGGCACACCGTCGTCAGCCCTCACCTTGCGCCTGCGCGCCGCGATGCAGGCCCAGCACCTGGCCCCGCTCGCCGCGCTGGCAGCACCCCTGCCCGGCAGCATCCTGGTGAGCGAGGATCTGGCGCTCGCGCCCGAGAGCCTTGATCTCGTCACCTCGCTTGCCGCCTTTCAATTCGCCAATGATGTCCCCGGATTGTTCGCGCAAATAAGGCGGGCCTTGAAACCCGACGGCCTGTTTTTGTGCTGCATGGCCGGCGGCGACACCCTCCATGAATTGCGCGCCTGCCTGACCGAGGCCGAGACCGAATTGACCGGCGGCGCGAGCCCGCGGGTCATCCCCTTTGCCGATGTGCGCACCATGGGGGCGCTGGCGCAACGCGCCGGCTTCGCGCTCCCGGTGGTCGATCTCGAGCGCATCACGGTGCGCTACCCTTCCATGCTGGCGCTACTGGCGGACCTGCGGGCCATGGGCGCCACCAACCCGCTGCACGACCGCTCGCGCAAGCCGGCCACCCGCGCCCTGTTTCTACGCGCCGCCACGCTCTATGCCGAACGCTTCAGCGATGCCGATGGCAAGATCCGCGCCAGCTTTGACTGGATCTGGATTTCCGGCTGGGCACCTCATGCCAGCCAGCAAAAGCCCTTGCGGCCCGGCTCCGCGAAAATGCGCCTTGCCGACGCGCTCAACACAAGGGAGATCAAAGCCGAATGACCCGCCCGATTGCCGCAAGGCGCGATGAATTCCCGCTTTTCATGCGGCTTTCCACCCGCTGGAGCGATAACGACGCCTATGGTCACGTCAATAACGCGCTTTATCATCATTATTTTGATGCCGCCGTGAACCGCATGCTGATCGAAGGTGGCGCGCTCGATCCGGTCAACAGCCTCGAAATCGGCCTCGTGGTCGAGAGCAGTTGCACATGGTTTGCCTCGCTGAAATATCCCGAGGACGTCGAGATTGGCCTCAGCCTGCTGCAACTTGGCCGCTCGTCCGTGACCTACCGCCTCGGTGCCTTTGCGCCGCTGGCACCAAGCGCTGCGGCCGTGGCACGCTATACCCATGTTTACGTCAACCGGCATTCCAACCGGCCGGTTCCTGTGCCGGACATGGTGCGGAGCCTGTTGGCCCCCCTTGCGATCACACATGCCCAAACCCTGCCAACTGCATGATGATTGCGGCTTGTAAACTTTGCGCTACTATGGGGCGCTACTCATAAGGACGGTGACACCATGGCGCAAAAATCAGCGCAGGACACGACGCAGGATAAGCCCGCGCTTGTCATCAAGAAATATGCCAACCGGCGGCTCTACAACACGGGCTCAAGCGTCTATGTGACGCTGGAAGATCTTGCCGTGATGGTGAAGCGCGGCGAGGAATTTGTCGTGCAGGATGCCAAAACCTCCGAAGATATCACCCGCGCGGTCTTGACCCAGATTATCTTCGAGCAGGAGGGCAAGACCGGCCAAAACCTGCTGCCGACCAATTTTCTGCGCCAGCTGATCGGCTTTTACGGCGATCAGATGCAGGTGCTCGTGCCGAGTTATCTTGAATTCACATTCTCGAAACTGGTCGGCGAGCAGCAGAAATACCGCGATCAGATGGCCAAATTCATGATTGGCGGCAAACTTGGCGAACCCAGCTTGCCGATGTTCGCCTCGTTGGAAGAACAGGCCCGCAAGAACATGAGCATGTTCAGCCAGGCGCTGGCCATGCTCAATCCTTTCGTGCCGCCCCCGGCGACACCGGCACCGCCCGATGATCTCGAGACCATGCGCCGCGAACTCTCCGAGATGCAGCGCCGCCTCGACAAAATGGGCAAGAGCTGAGCCGCGCCCTCGCCTCAAAAAATGCTGGCGCCCGCATCCGCCGTCGCAACCACCTTGCGGAAGCTGGCGAAAAGATCACGGCCAATGCCGGTGTGGCTGGCTGAAAGATCGGCAGTGACCGGCGCCCGCGCCGCCCACTCGTCATGCGGCACCAAGACGTCGAGACGCCCGGCCACCGCATCCAGCCGGATCATGTCGCCTTCGCGAATTTTGGCGATGGCCCCGCCCATTTCCGCTTCGGGAGTGAGATGAATGGCGGCCGGCACCTTGCCCGACGCACCGGACATGCGCCCGTCGGTGATCAGCGCCACTTTCTGCCCGCGGTCCTGCAAAATGCCAAGGGGCGGCGTCAGCTTGTGCAATTCCGGCATGCCATTGGCCCGCGGCCCCTGAAAGCGCACGACGGCGACGAAATCGCCCGTCAGTGTGCCAGCCTTGAAGGCCGCCTGCAATTCGGCCTGATCATGAAATATCCGGGCCGGCGCTTCGACGACATGGCGCTTGGGATCGATGGCCGAGGTCTTGATCACAGCGCGGCCGAGATTCCCGTCCAGCGTTTTCAGGCCACCATTGGGCTGGAACGGGTGGGAAGCCGGGCGCAGCACCGGCGCATCGTTGGCGGGCCGGGGTGCAGCCTCTCGCACGATGCTGCCATCAGCGGCAAGCTTGGCCTCGATGCGGTAGGCATCGAGACCTTTGCCGAAAACCGTGGTGACATCGTCATGCAGCAGGCCAGCATCAAGCAATTCGGCCATCAGCGAGCCCATGCCACCGGCGGCGTTGAAGTGATTCACGTCGGCCGAACCATTGGGATAGATCCGTGTCAGCAACGGCACCACTTCGGCAAGCGCGGCAAAATCGTCCCAGGTCAGGGTGATGCCTGCCGCCTTGGCCATCGCCACCAGATGCATGGTGTGGTTGGTCGAGCCCCCCGTGGCATGCAGGCCGACGACACCATTGACGATCGCCCGCTCGTCGATCATGCGACCGATCGGCGTGAATTCATTGCCTGCAGCGGTAATCGCCAGCGCCCGTTTGGCAGCCTCTGCCGTCAGGGCATCGCGCAGCGGCGTGTTGGGGTTGATGAAGCTGGAGCCGGGCATATGCAGGCCCATGATTTCCATGAGCATCTGGTTGGAATTGGCCGTGCCGTAAAAGGTGCAGGTGCCGGGCCCGTGGTAGGATTTCGATTCCGACTCCAGCAAGGCGGCGCGGTCGACCTTGCCTTCGGCATAAAGCTGGCGGGTTTTCGATTTCTGGTCATTGGGCAGACCGGAGGTCATCGGCCCCGCCGGAATGAAAACGGCCGGCAAATGCCCGAAGGACAAGGCGCCGATGACGAGACCCGGCACGATCTTGTCACAAACGCCCAGATAGACCGCAGCATCGAACATCTGATGCGACAGCGCCACGGCGGTTGATAGGGCAATGACATCGCGCGAAAACAGCGACAATTCCATGCCCGCCTCGCCCTGCGTGACACCATCACACATGGCGGGCACTCCGCCCGCGACCTGCGCCACCCCGCCCGCCGCATGTGCTGCGGCGCGGATCATGTCGGGAAAGCGCTCAAACGGCTGATGCGCGGAGAGCATGTCATTATACGCGGTGACAATGGCGAGGTTGGCAACTTCGGTGCCCGCCAAAGCCGCCTTGTCGGCGGGGCCGCAAGCGGCAAAACCATGCGCCAGATTGGCGCAACCAAGATGCCCGCGGCGCGGCCCCTTGGCCGCTTCATCGTCAATCGCCTGCAAATAACGCCGACGCTGGGTGGCGCTGCGCCGCACGATCGTTTCGGTGACGTCGGCAATGCGTGCATGAAGGGTCATGGTCCTGGCTCCGCCAATTGATTTTGGTTGGTGTCGCTATAGACTTAATTACTAGGCGCTGCCACAAAAAGCATGTTCGGCGGCGCCACACAGTCCAGCAGCGCTGAAACCCTGCCCCAAAGGGCAACGCCGCCGGCTGCGAAACCGGTGCCACGCCTTGATGTTGCGCGGACTCAAACTCGTTCTAAACCAACTCTTTACCAAAAAGACCAGCATTTCCAATAGTCAGATGTTTGAGTGACGCCATTAACAGCCTTGAAACAACTGACGGCTAGTTTCGCCTTACCCAAGCGGACCAAGGAGCAAACGGTTTGCCGGGCTAGTCAGTCAACAGGAGCAATATCATGAAGAATCTCGTTTCGCGCTTTGCCAAGAATGAATCTGGTGCGACCGCCATCGAATACGGCCTGATCGCCGCCCTGATTTCGGTGGTCATCATCACCGCCATCACCACTCTCGGCAAGAACCTGACCAACACCTTCAACAGCATCGCTTCCAACATCTGATGCTTTGATTGCCGAAGCGGGCACAACAAGCCCGCCCGAAGAAACGAATGCGGCCCCGCCACAAAGCGGGGCCGCTTTTTTTGTCATGGTCTGCGCATTTGCTGCGGAGCGATCCGGCTCACAAGAGGAATGCGCGCCGGGCGTGGCGGCTTCAATATTGCGTCAAGCGGAGCGCCCGACAATGCAAGGCACACGAGGATCATACCCTTCAGTATTGAAATTACTGAAGTTTTTTGTGCACTCTTAACGGCCCCGAAACGAATATCTTGTAGGTTGTTTTTACCCGAGCGAACCAGCAAACCAGCGGTTTGGCGGGCAACTCAATCACCGAGGGTAAAGTCATGCAGTATCTCGTTTCGCGCTTTGTCAAAAATGAATCAGGCGCGACCGCCATCGAATACGGCCTGATCGCCGCGCTCATCTCCGTGGTCATCATCACTGCCATCACCACCCTCGGCAAGAACCTGACCAATACTTTCAACAGCATCGCTTCTAGCATCTGATGCTTTGAATACCGAAGCGGGCACAACAAGCCCACTCGAAGAAACGAATGCGGCCCCGCCACAAAGCGGGGCCGCCTTTTTTTGTCATGGTCTGCGTATTTGCTGCGGGGCGATCTGGTTCACAAGAGGAATGCGTGCCGGGCGTGGCGGCTTCAATATTACGTCAAGCAGAGCGCCCGATAATACAAGGCACATGAGGATCATGTCCTTAAGTATTGAAATTACTGAAGTTTTTTGCGCACTCTTAACGGCCTTGAAACAAATATCTTGTAGGTTGTTCTTACCTGAGCGAACCAGAAAACCAACGGTTTGCGGGCAACTCAACCAATGGGGGTACAGTCATGAAACATCTCGTTTCGCGCTTTGTTGAAAATGAATCAGGCGCAACCGCCATCGAATACGGACTGATTGCCGCGCTCATCTCCGTGGTCATCATCACCGCCATCACCACCCTCGGCAAGAACCTGACCAACACCTTCACCACGGTTTCGGGCAAAATCTAATAAAGTGATCGCTGAACTTGGCGCACCAAACTGGCTTGTCGACAAACGATTGGCCCCGCTACCCAGCGGGGCTTGTTTTTGTCATGAGGGGCGTGCGTGCTGTAAGGCGATGTGGTTCTTGAAAGGAATACGCGCTTGGCGTCAGGTCGACATTGTGTGGTGGTGGGCGGCGGCCCCTCGGGGTTAATGGCTGCCGAAGTCATGGCCCGCGCCGGACATTGCGTCACGGTGCTGGAGCGCATGCCTCAGGTCGGCCGCAAATTGCTGATGGCCGGGCGTGGTGGCCTTAATCTTACCCACGGCGAAGCGCTTGAAAAGTTTCTCGGTCGCTACGAGGGCGATGCCTGGCTGGAAGCCGCCATCCGCGCCTTTCCGCCGGATGCCCTGTGCGCTTTTGCCGCAGATCTGGGTCAGCCGACCTTCACGGGCTCCAGCGGCCGCATTTTCCCCAAGGCGATGAAGTCATCACCCCTGCTGCGCCTCTGGCTGGCGCGGCTGGACAATTTGGGGGTCAAAGTGCAAACGCGCCATCAAGTGGTCGGGCTCGATGCCAGGCTGTTGTTGCAATGTCGCACGGCAGATGGTGCACAGAGCGACATCGCCGCTGATGCCATTGTTCTGGCCATGGGCGGCGCCAGTTGGCCACGGCTCGGGGCAGATGGCAATTTTGTTGCGCTGCTCAAAGACCATGCCATCGACATCGCGCCGCTGGAGCCCGCCAATTGCGGCCTCGTTGTCGCCTGGAGCCATTATTTTCAATCGCGCTTTGCCGGAAGCCTGCTGAAAAACGTCACGGTGCAAGCCGGTGGCAAAACCATGCGAGGCGAACTCGTCGTCACAGCTTCCGGCCTCGAAGGCGGGCCGGTCTATGCTTTGGGGCCACTGCTGCGCGCCTCATTGCGCAATGGCTTGTCCGCAATGCTCCATCTGGATTTGCGCCCCGATCAATCCGCGACAGATCTGGCGCAGCGGCTGGCCCGCTCCGGCACCAAGGCTTCGCTTGCGACGATGCTGCGCAAAGCCGGGTTCACCCCGGTCGCCCAGGCGCTCATGCGCGAAGTTGCACCCGATCTTGGCAACATGGCCCCGGTCGCGCTGGCGGGTCTCGCCAAACGCCTGCCGCTTGAAGTGACGGCAACCACCGGTCTCGACAAGGCGATTTCCACCGCAGGCGGCATCAAAACCTCCGCCATAAACGACGATCTGATGCTCAGAGCCCTGCCCGGCGTGTTTGTCGCCGGGGAAATGCTGGATTGGGACGCCCCCACCGGCGGCTATCTGCTGCAAGCCTGCTTTGCCACAGGCGTCAAGGCCGGGAATGGTGCGGCACGCTGGCTTGCCGCCCGCCCTCAGCCATGAGCAAGGCGCGCTGTGCGGTCACGCCGCCGCTCCTGGGCAGGTTGATAGGCAATCCGCGCATGGGCCGCACAATAAGGCCCGGCGCCGAAGGGTGATTTAGCACCGCAATAGCTGAAATCGGCGGTCATGGGATCGCCCAGAGGCCAGCGGCACGTGGTTTCACGCAGTTCCATGATGGAAATGCTTTCGCACATCGGCACCACGACGCTCTCGACCAGACGCACCTGCGTCTGCGGCAGGGTCTGGATCTGCACGTCGGCCTGCGGTGCCAGCACGGTGTTGCCTTGAATGGTGGGCATGGCGTGCTGCGTCTTGCGTGTCATCGGGGCGGGTTTGGCCTTGGCGGCACCATCCTCGTCGGTTTTCATGCGCTCGGACAGGCCGAGACGATGGATTTTGCCAATCACGGCATTGCGGGTGACACCTTCACCCAGCACACCGGCGATGGTTTTGGCGCTATGGCGTGCTGCCCACATGGTACGGAGTGTCTCAATTCGTTCTTCGGTCCAGGACATTGCCGCATTTCCTTTTGTGACTCGAGCCGAGTCATCGCTCTAGTGGAGCCTCTTGCGCGATTTCCGACCTTTCGGCCGGAGTCCCGCAGCCTCGCTCCTCCGGAAATTCCGGAGTCGATTACGCCCGCACGCTTGACTTTGAAGCTGGCGACAACACGTCATCGCCGTTATACATCCTGTTACACCAGCCGCTGATTCGGGCGCAAGAGTCCGGTAACGATCGATTAAGAATTGTCCCCAGTATCGTGAGAATCACCGCAAGGCTTCTAACGGCTCGCGCCGCGGCAAAGCGGCTTGCCAAGCCTCCAAGGCGGGGGCAAAGTGGGATGACGACGGCGTTCTGGCCCGTTTCAGGAGATTTCAATGCAACTTGCGCGCAGCTGGCTGGTTCCTCTCGCGATCACCGCCGCGAGCGCCCTCGGCGCGCCTTCGGTTTATGCCGCTAACGGCGTGCTGCACATCAAGATCGGCCTGATCCGCATGCCGCACACCAAGGACACCATCTCGTTGATGGACATGCCCCCACCCGACGACACTCTGGCGGGCGCAAAAATGGCGGTCGATGATGACAATACCACCGGCAGCTTCATGAACCAGTCGTTTGAACTGGTCGATGAACCAGTGGCGCGTCATGGCGACCCGCTGCCCGCTCTGCGGGATCTGGCCGCCAAAGGCGTCCGTCTGGTGATCACCGATCTTCACGCCGCGGATCTGCTGAAAGTGGCCAGCGCCACTGCCGCCAAGGGAATGCTGTTTTTCAACGCATCCGCCGAAGCCGACAGTCTGCGCCAGCAGGATTGCCGCGCGGACATCATCCATGTCGCACCCGAGCGCCAGATGCTCACGGACGCCGTGGCACAATATCTGATCGTCAAGCAATGGCCGCACTGGTTCATCGTCAAGGGTTCGCACAAGAAGGACGCGCTTCTCGCCGCGGATTACATGGCTTCAGCGAAGAAATTTGGCGCTGACGTGGTGGGCACACGCACCTTCGTGGACAAAGGCGGCGGTCGCCGCTCTGATTCCGGCATCGTCCAGACCTCGCAACTCATGGGGCTGTTCACCCAGAAAATGCCGGCCTATGACGTGCTCGTGGCGGCTGACGAAAGCCACGTCTTTGGTGCCTATTTGCCCTACACCACCTGGGACCCGCGCCCTGTGGCCGGGTCTGGCGGCCTTGAGCCCAAAACCTGGGATTTTTCACATGAGGCCTGGGGCGCAGCGCAAATGCAGAACCGCTTTGTTGCGCGCTTCCACCGCCGCATGACCGAGCGCGACAATCAGGCCTGGGTCGCGGGGCGCATGATTGGCCAGGCGGTGTCCAAGCTCAATACCGCCGATCCGGCCAAATTGCGCGCGCTTATGGTGTCGCCGAAGTTCGACATTGCCGATTACAAGGGCGTGCCGCTCAGCGTTCGCCCCTGGGATCAGCAATTGCGCCAACCCATCCTGCTCAGCGACGGTCGCATGGTTGTCTCGGCCTCGCCGCAGAAAGGCTTTCTGAACCCTTTGTCTACCCTCGACACTCTGGGCTTCGACAAGCCGGAAACCAAATGCAAACTGCAATGAGCGACGTGCCCGCGCTGGACGTTGGGCATGTCAGCCACGCCTATGGCACGCGCAAGGCCCTTGATGATGTTTCATTTGCAGTGCCCGCGGCGCGCTTTTGCGTGCTGCTTGGCCCCAATGGCGCGGGCAAAAGCACGCTTTTTTCGCTGATAACGCGGCTGTTTGCCATGCGCCATGGCGCAATCCGCATTTTTGGCCATGACGTCGCGACCGCGCCCGGCGAGGCCCTGCGTCGGCTCGGCGTGGTGTTTCAGGCGCGCACTCTCGATCTCGATCTTTCGGTGCAGCAAAACCTGGCTTATCACGCGGCGCTGCATGGCATTGGCGCGCAGCGCAGCCGCGCCTTGTCACATGCCGTGCTCGCGCGTGTCGGCATGGCCGATCGCGCCGATGACAAGGCGCGCGATCTCTCTGGCGGGCAGATGCGCCGCGTTGAAATCGCCCGTGCTCTTCTGCACGGCCCCCGCCTGCTGCTGCTCGATGAACCCACTGTCGGCCTCGACATGCAGGCGCGCACCGACATTCTCGCCTATGTCCGCCGCCTGGTCGCCGAGACCGGCATCGGCGTGCTGTGGACGACGCATCTGCTTGATGAGATCCACCCCGATGACGCCGTCATCATCATGCACAAGGGTGTGATCTTGAGACAAGGCCGCGCCGCTGCCATTGCCGCTGCGCTCGATGTGCCTGATATCAAGGCTGCATTTGCGAAACTGACGGGTTCCAGACCCGTCGATGTCAGTGAGTTGGTGTGAGGAGCAAGGGCCATGACTACGCTTGAGCAAGGCCTCGATATTTCCTCGCGCGGTGAGGACCTGCAGCCCGGCTTCACCTGGCGGCACTATGGCATTTGTGCCAGTGGCATCATCTGGCGCGAGGCCTTGCGCTTCATTCACCAGCGCGAGCGCTTCGTCTCGGCGCTGGTGCGCCCTCTGGTGTGGCTGTTCATCTTCGCCGCAGGCTTCCGCTCGGTGCTGGGCCTGTCGATCATCCCGCCCTACAAGACCTACATCCATTATCAGGATTATATCACGCCCGGCCTCATGGCGATGATTCAACTGTTCAACGGCATGCAATCCTCGCTTTCGATGATTTATGACCGTGAAATGGGCAATATGCGCACGTTGCTGGTCAGTCCGCTGCCGCGCTGGTTTCTGCTGACCTCGAAACTCATGGCCGGTACGCTGGTGTCGATCATGCAGGTCTATGCCTATCTGCTGATCGCCTATTTCTGGAACGTCGTGCCAGATTCGATGTGGGGCTACGTCACCGTGCTCCCGGCCCTGTTGATTTCCGGCTTCATGCTTGGTGCGCTCGGCATGTTCATTTCATCGGCGATCAAACAGCTTGAAAATTTCGCTGGCGTGATGAACTTCGTGATTTTTCCGATGTTTTTTGCGTCGTCTGCGCTTTATCCGCTTTGGAAAGTGCGTATGGGAAGCCCGTGGCTGGCAGATTATTGCGCACTCAACCCCTTTACCCACGCGGTCGAATTGATCCGCTTTGCACTTTACCAGCAGATCAACTGGGTTTCGCTGGCGGTCGTCGTGGGCTGCACGGCGCTATTTCTCACCGGCGCGATCATCGCCTATGACCCCTCGCGCGGCATGCTGTCGCGCAAGGGCGGCTAGGGACTGGCCGGCGTTTCCAGATCAACCTCGGCACCCAAAAACAATTTGGCGATGCGCGGATCGTTCAGGATCGATTGTGCCGTGCCGACCAACCGCGTACGGCCGGTTTCGAGCACGATGCCATTGTCGGAAATTTCCAGCGCGCTGCGGGCGTTTTGTTCCACCATGAGGATCGACACGCCCTGGTCGCGCAATCTTTGCAAGGTGGCGAACACATCCTTCACCATCAGCGGCGAAAGGCCGATGGACGGCTCGTCGATCAGCATCAACTTGGGGCGGGCGATCAGGCCGCGGGCGATTTCCAGCAGCTTTTGCTGGCCACCCGACAATGTCGAAGCCTGGGCTCGCGCCTTCTGACGCAGGATGGGAAAGCGATCCAGCGCCTCCTCGACCCGCGAACGCATGGCCTTGGTCGTGCCGAGCGCAACGCCGCCAAGTTCGAGATTGTCATGCACGGAGAGTTCGGGAAAGATGTTGCGGCCCTGCGGTACATAGCAGACGCCCTCACCGATCAGCGCCGCCGGGCTGAACCCTCTCACATCCTTGCCTTCAAGGATGATGCGCCCGGCGCTCAGATTCAACAGGCCGAATATGGCCTTGAACGCGGTGGATTTGCCAGCCCCGTTGGGGCCGATGATCGTGGTGATGGTGGCACGGGCGACCGAGAATGACAGCCCATTGAGGATGGTCATGCGGCCGTAACCGCCAACGACGCCCTCCATCATCAGCACAGGCGAGTTTGTATCAGTGGCCAAGGTATGCCTCAATAACTGTGGGGTCGTTGCGGACATCATCAGGCTTGCCGTTGGCGATGACCTTGCCTTCGGCAATACACATCACCCTTGTGCAGAGCGACATGACGAAATCCATATTATGCTCGATCACGACAAAGGTGGAGCCACCCTGCGCATTCATGGCGCGAAGCCGCTCGCGAAATGAACCGAGCAGCGAGAGGTTGACGCCGCCCGCCGGCTCGTCAAGCAACACGAGCCGCGGCCCAGCCATGAAGGCCATGGCGGCATCCAGCAGTTTTTGCTGGCCGTAGCTCAGCCCACCGGCTGGCAATGCCGCGACATGGCTGAGCTTGAATTGCTCGAGCATGCGATCGGCCGCAGCGGAAAGCCCCGCGTCAGGACGACCGAACAGGCGCTTCATGCGGCTGCCAATGTGCTCCTGCCCCGCCAGAATGAGGTTTTCGCGCGACGACAATTGCGGGAACACCTGCAAAAGCTGGAATGTGCGCGAGACGCCGCGGCGATTGAGCTCGATCGGCTTCATGCCGGTGACATCTTTGCCATCCAGCAGCACCTGCCCGGTGCTCGGCGGAATTTGACCGAGCAGACAGTTGAACAGGGTTGATTTGCCAGAGCCATTAGGGCCGATGACGCCCAGAATCTCGCCTTCTTCGACCGCAAATGACACGCCATTGACAGCCTTGACGCCGCCAAAGTGCCGGTGAAGGTCACGCGCTTCGAGCACGACACTCATGGCTTTGGCTCCACAGGTGCATCGGTTGGGCGCAGGCGCGCGACACCGCGCGCGATGATGCCGACGATACCATCAGGGCTGAAGACCAGCAGCAGGATCACGATGACGCCGTAGATCAGCAGGTAATAATCCTGGAACGAGCGCAACACCTCCGGCAGGGCAACCGAGACCATGGCCCCGAGGAACGGCCCCAGGAACGACCCCGATCCACCCACCACCACCATCAGCAGCAGGCTGAAGGACAGCGGCAAGGCGAATTCCGACGGCTCGATATATTGCCCCAAAGGTGCAAACAGCGCCCCCGACACCCCGCCCAAGCCGGCGCCAATGGCAAAAGCCAGCAGCGTATAGGTGCGCACATCGACGCCAAGGCTGGCAGCGCGAACAGGGTTTTCGCGCAAGGCGAGAAACGCTCGGCCCCAAGGCGAACGCAACAACCACCACACACCCAGCGTGACCACCGCCAATGCGGCAAGGCACAGCCACATGTAAGCGACATCGCTGGTGAACGGGATGGGCCGCGCGATTTTGTCAATGCCGGCAGTGCCGTGGGTCAGCCAGGATTCGTTGCGGAACACCAGAAAGGCAATGGTCGCGAGCGCCAAGGTCACAAAGGCCAGATAATGCCCCTGCACCCGCAAGGCCGGGAAGCCCAGTAGCACCCCGAGAATGAAGGAAATCGCGGCGCCGATCACCAGCGTGAAACCGAAGGGCACGCCATGCGGCAACAGCAGCGCCGTCGCATAGGCGCCAAAGCCAACGAAACTGGCTTGGGCGAGCGAGATCTGTCCGGCAAAGCCCAGCGTCAGATTGAGGCCGATGGCGCTGATCGTATAAACCGCCCAGAGCGAAATCAGATAGATCGGATAGGGCTTGAGCACCGAACCTGCCAGCCCCGCCACCAGCAGCAGCACAAGCGCCAAAGGCAATACGCGATGAGGCTGGTTCATACCCGACGCTCCTCTGCCCGACCAAGCAACCCTTGCGGGCGGAACAGGATGAAGATGATCAGCAGCAGCATCGGCACCGCGTCGCGATATTGCGTCGGGCCGAAGGTCGCCGCGAAATTCTGCACCACACCGAGCAACAAACCTCCCACCACGGCACCCCGCACCTGATTGAACCCGCCAATGATCGCCGCCGAAAAAGCTGCCAGACCAATGCCGATACCATTGTCGAATTTGACGAGATAAATCGGACTGACCAGCAAGGCGGCCAACGTTACCAGCGCCGCATTGAGCACGAAGGTGATCAGCACCATGCGCGCGACATTGATGCCGAGCAGACGCGCCACCTGCGGGCCTTGCGCGCTCGCCTGAATGGCACGGCCGATGCGCGTGCGCCCCATGAACAGGTTGAGCGCCGTCACCGCAACAACGGCAGCGAGCAGGATGCTGACGCTTTGCCAGTCGATGAAAATATTGCCGAAATGCAGGCCGCCGTTGATTCCCGGGAACGGGAAGGCCTGCGCCCCGCCGGCATTGAGCATGCCGTTCTGCAACACAATGGAGAGTGCCATGGTGGCGATGGACAGTTGCATGGCGCCATGCGGCAGAATGGGATCAACCATCAACCGCTTGAACAGCACGCCAAGCACCAGCGCCGCCACCACCAAGGCAACGATAAAACTCGCCCAGATGGGCAATCCGTAGGAGTTTGCGGCCAACATCACGAAAGCCGGCACGACGACAAAATCGCCTTGGGCGAAATTGACCGTCTGCGAACCTTGCGACAGCAGGGAAAATCCGGTCGCGATCAGCGCATAAATCGCGCCGATCGCAAGCCCCGAAATCAAAACCTGAACGAATAAACTCATCATGGGGCGAGATCTTTTTGCTTATTTCGGGCCGACGTAGTTGAGCACAACGGCTTTGCCACCCTTGACCTGGATCAAGTAGCCGCCGTTGTCGATGTCGCCATTGGCCAGCACCTTCATCGGCGTCATAATCAGCGGATATTTATCCGGGGTGATCATCAGGCCATGCAGCGCCGCGGCGAGACCCTTGGCATCAGCCTTGCCTTCCTTGTCGGCGGCAGCCTGAAGCATGGCAACCGCCATGTAACCCTTGATCGCATTGTGATCGGGATGGGTCTTGTACTTTGCCTCGAAGCGCTTGACGAAGCTCTGGATCGCCGGGATCGGCGAGCTCGAGCCGATGCCCGCGAAGGACACCGCGCCATCAGCGGCACCCTGCGACAGCTTGATGGCCTGCGCATCAGCAACCGTGCTGCCACCAACAATGGCGGCCTTCATGCCCATCTGGCGGAAGCCCTTGAGAAAGCGAGCGACTTCTTCTTCGTGGTCGTAGAGGAAGACCGCGTCGGTCTTGGCTGCCTGCATCTTCAGCAGATCAGGCTGGAAGGTGACCTGACCGGCTTCGCTGGAAATGTCGGTCGTGACATTGAGACCGGCCTTCTTGGCATCTGCCAGGAACAAGACGTTGCCCGCCTTGCCGAAATCGTCATTGACATAGGAAGCGCCAACCGACTTGGCATGAACCTTGTCCTTCAGATAGGAAATGATCGGCGGAATGGTCTGGGCCTGGCCGAGCGAGGTGCGGAACAGCGTGGGGTCACCCTGCGAGGTGAGATTACCAGCTTCGCCACCCATGATCTCGGTGATACCGGCCTTCTGCGTGAGCGCCTCATCGACGATGACAGAACCCGAATAGACCGGGCCGAGCACGGCAAACGGCTTGCCATCAAGCGCCTTCTGGATCACGGCGCGCGACACTGCCGGGTTCGTCTGCGTGTCATAGGCGGTGCCATGCAACTTGTGGCCGCGGATGCCACCCTTGGCATTGGCATCTTCGATGCCCATCATCACGCCATCGCGCCAGAGCACGCCCACAGTGGCACCGCTGCCGGAAAGTTCCGCCGGAATGGCGATTTCCAGTACGGACTTGGCCGCAAAGGCGGCTGGGGAAGCGGCCAGCACAGCCAGCAGGCTGCAACCAATGGCCAGTTTTGTCGTCGAAATTCGCATCCTGGGTTTCCTTGTTTTAGACGTTGACCGAATGAATACTTGCGCGGGCATGGTTGGAGTTTCGTGTGCACCACGGCACCGCGCCTGAGCATCAGGCTTCAGACGACGCAGACGTCGCCGGGAGCATGATCTTTCATGCGCGGTTAGCGAGATAACAGCTTAAAACTAGAAACAGTCTCCACACCCCTGGGACGCCTCTCCTGAAGTGGAAGCGCTTCCAAGGACGGTATGAAACGCCTCATAGACTGTCAACCTCAAAACAATACGCCATACGAACATACCGCCGCCAGCGTTCATCTGTGCGCCTGGCGTTCGCTGGCCGATGGTCTTGCGTGCGTGCGCGCAAGCTGTGCTAGAAGCAGATTATGAAATCTCGCAAGTCCCCCGCCGTGCCCACCCCCACGGCTCTCCCCGACCGTCAAGCCATTGCCGATTTCATTGCCCGCGAACGGGCAGCGGGCAATCTTGGCAAGATCGGCAAGCGCGAGATTGCGCGCGCTTTCAATGTGCGCGGCGATGCCCGCGTCGGCCTCAAGCGGCTTTTGGCCGATCTCGAAACCGAAGCGCCGCTGGGGCGCGGCCCTCAAGCCACTCCTGCCCGACTTGCCTCGGTATTTGTCGTGACGGTCACCGGCATCGATGCCGATGGCGAGCTTCTGGCCGTGACCAGCGAAGACAAAGGTGACCCGCAGCAGGTTGTCGTCGTCACCGGCCCCGGCAATGCCGCACAAGCTGCCCCCGGCATTGGCGAGCGTCTGCTGGTGCGGCTCATGGCCGAGAGGAAGGGGCAGGAACGGCCCAGCGCCCAACTGGTTCGGCGTCTGCCGACCGCCCCCCGCGCCACCACGCTCGGCATTTTTCGCGTCGGCCGCGACGGCGCAGGCGGGCGCATCATTCCGGTCGACAAGAAAATCCGCGAAGAGTTCATCGTTGCCGCCGCCGATACAGCCGATGCGGTCGATGGCGAACTTGTCGCGCTGGCACCCGTGAAAGCCGGGCGTTACGGCCCGCAACGTGTGCGCATTATCGAGCGGATTGGTCGCCTCGACAGCGAAAAGGCGCTCAGCCTCATCGCCATCAGCACCCATGGCATCCGCGACCATTTCCCTGAAGCCGTGGTGCGCGCCGCCAAGGACGCCCGGCCCGTGCACCCGCCCGGCCGCGACGATCCCATGCGCGAAGACTGGCGCGACCTCGCCCTAATCACCATCGATCCTGCCGACGCCAAAGATCATGATGACGCGGTCCATGCTGCCCCCGATGACCGGCCCGACAATCCGGGCGGTCATGTTCTAATCATCGCGATTGCCGATGTCGCCGCCTATGTGCAGGCCGACAGCGCCATGGACCGCGAGGCGCTGGCGCGCGGCAATTCGGTATATTTCCCAGATCGCGTCGTGCCGATGCTGCCCGAGCAGCTTTCCAATGATCTTTGCTCGCTGCGCCAGGGCGAAGATCGCCCGGCCTTGGCGCTGCGCGCGACCATCACTGCCGCAGGCAACGTGCTTGAGACCGCCTTTCATCGCATCATGATGCGCAGCCATGCCAAGCTGAGCTATGAGGAAGCGCAAGGTGTGCAGGATGGTGGCCAGGACCCGCACGGCCTGCGTCGTGGCATCATCGCGCCCTTGTTCAGTGCATGGGCGGCGCTGTCGCGCGCCCGCAATACGCGCGCACCCCTCGATCTTGATCTGCCGGAACGCAAATTGCTGCTCGATGAAGCCGGGCGGCTCGACCGGGTGATCGTGCCGCCCCGCCTCGATGCTCATCGCCTGATCGAGGATTTCATGATTCTCGCCAATGTCGCGGCTGCGGAAACGCTGGAGCGTCATCATCAGCCACTGCTCTACCGGGTTCACAGCGAGCCAACGGCCGAAAAGATCAATGCACTGGCGACGTTTCTGGCGACCCTCGACATCAAGCTGCCGCGTGGCCAAGTGATGCGCCCGGCCCAGTTCAATGGCATTCTGGCACGAGTGCGCGGCACGGCGCAGGAGGCCCTCGTCAATGAGGTGGTGCTGCGCAGCCAGTCGCAGGCCGAATACGCCGTCCAGAACATCGGGCATTTCGGCCTCAATCTGCGCCGTTACGCACATTTCACCTCGCCGATCCGGCGCTATGCCGATCTTTGCGTGCATCGCGCCTTGATCTTTGCGTTGCACCTCGATCAGCAAGCGACCCACCTGCCCGACCTCAAGAAGTTACGGGAGATCGCTGAATCGGTTTCGCTCAGCGAGCGCCGCGCCATGCTGGCCGAGCGCGATACCAAAGACCGGCTGATTGCCAGCCATCTGGCCGAGCACATCGGCGCCACCTTTGCGGCGCAGGTGAGTTCCGTCACCCGCGCCGGGCTTTTCGTGCGCCTTGCCGAGACCGGAGCGGATGGCTTTATCCCGGCCTCGACGCTCGGCAATGATTATTTTGTATTCGACGAAGCGCAGCGCAGCATAATCGGCAAGCGCAGCGGCTCCGGCTGGCGTCTGGGTGACAATATCGAGGTGCGTCTCGTCGAGGCCGCGCCTTTTGCCGGTGCGCTGCGCTTTGAAATGCTCTCGGAGGGCAGGAACGCGGGCAAGGCGCCCACAATGACGCGCGACAAATGGCGCGATTCCCCTGTCAGGAAAATTAGGGCATCTCGTCGACGACATTAGAATTAGACGAGTTCAAAACATGCAAACAGCATTAAGGATGATCCCGATGCAACGCCCGGTCTGGCCGGCCTTGAAGCGCGGCTTTGCCGGCAAATGCCCCAACTGCGGCAAGGGGCGGATGTTCAAATCCTACCTCAAGGTCAATGATAACTGCCCCGTATGCGACACGCCGCTGCATCATCACCGTGCTGACGATGCGCCGCCCTATTTCACGCTTCTGGTCTCGTGCCATATCATTGGCGCGGCGATCCTGCTCGATCTTGATTTCGGCCCCGCACTTTCCATCCTCGGACAGACGCTGCTCTTTGCCGCCCTCGCCGTCGTCTTGTGTTTGACGCTCTTGCCAGTGTTCAAAGGCGGGCTTATTGCCTACCAATGGGCTTTGCGCATGCACGGCTTTGAAGACGAACCGGAATACCCTGTGTGAATGATCCACGCGCCCATGCCCATGCTCTGGCGTTGACCAGCGAGGAGCGACAACGCCTCTGGCCGAATGTGCGCCCGCGCGATGCCGCGACCCTGATCATCATTGACCGCACCGGGGCGGTGCCGTCGGTGCTGATGGGCAAGCGGCACCATGCTCATAAATTCATGCCAGGCAAATTCGTGTTTCCGGGCGGGCGCATCGAGACCTACGATGCCAAAATGCCGGTGGCTTCGGGCTTGCAGCCTGCGGTCGAACTCAGGCTGAACAAGGCGCTGCGCTCGGGCCGGACATCACCAAACCGCGCCCCGGCGCTGGCTCTGGCGGCCCTGCGCGAGACTTATGAAGAGACGGGCGTGCTGATTGGCGTGAAAGGCCAGAAGCCGTCGCGCCCAGTGCCCGAAGGCCCTTGGTCGCGATTCTGTGCCGAAGGCGTGGTGCCAGATCTCTCGCATTTGCATTTCATTGCCCGCGCCATCACCCCGCCGCGTCGGCCCAAACGCTTCGATGCCAGATTTTTCGCGGTCGATGCCCGCCATATCGCGCTGCGGCTCGACAATATCATCGGCCCCGACACAGAGTTGGTGGATTTGGTCTGGCAACCGCTAAACAGGATTGCCGAACTCGATCTGCCCAGCATCACCAAGGTCGTGCTGAACGAACTCGATGCGCGCGCCGCCGCTGGCTTTGGCCATGACCTTCCGACCCCGTTCTATCACGAGCGGCACCGGCGCTGGCAGCGCGACGAACTTTGATCACATCGCAACGCGGTGCCAGCCTCACCGCCGCCATAGCCGCGATCTCGCTGGTCGGCGTCGGCCTGTCAGTCACCATACCCCTGCTGTCCCTGCGCATGAAGGCTGCGGGCTATGATGCCGGCATCATCGGCATGCAGACCGCTCTGGGTGGCGCTGCCACTTTGCTGCTCTCGCCTTTCGTGCCTTGGCTCGCCATGCGCCTCGGCATGCGGGCGCTGATGCTGCTGGCGGTCATGCTGGCCGCGCTTTGCCTTCTGGGCTTTGATCTCACCACCAACATCACCTTTTGGTGGCCGCTGCGCCTGCTCATCGGCTGCGCGCTCACCAGCCTGTTCGTCGCCAGCGAATTCTGGATCAATGCCGCCGCACCACCCGATCAGCGCGGGCTGGTGATGGGGCTTTACACCACGGTGCTGGCGGCCGGCTTCGCCCTCGGCCCGGCCCTGCTGCTGGTGACCGGCACGCAAGGCGATGCGCCCTTTATCGCCGCCATGGTGATTTTCCTGGCGGCTAGCGTGCCGCTCTGGCTTTATGGTGACCGCGCCCCCGTTCCAGAACCGGCTTCAACCGGGGATTATTGGTCTGTCGTGCGCGCTGTTCCGGCTGCTGTCTTCGCAACCCTGGCGTTCGGCATGGTCGAGACCGCCTCGATCGCCCTTTTGCCGGTCTATGCTCTCGCCCGCCATGAGAGTGCGCAAACCGGAGCCCTCGACGTCAGCCTCTACGCCACGGGCATCCTGCTGTTGCAAATCCCCATTGGCCTGCTGTCCGACCGCTTTGATCGTCGCCATATACTGCTGATGACCTGCGTGACCTGCGCCTTGGCCGCATGGCTCATGCCGACCCTCGCCAATCACCGGCTGGCTTTCGCGGCATTGCTGATCGGTTGGGGCGGCGTGGTCAGCGCACTTTATCCTGTGGCTTTGGCATTGCTTGGCACAACCGTGGCGCCCGAACATCAGGCCCCCGCCAATGCAGTCATCGTCATGTTCTATGCCACCGGCATGATGGCGGGGCCACCAGTCATGGGCAAGGCCATGGATCTGCTCGGCCCAGGCGGCCTGTTTTATGGCATGGCGGGTGTCCTGGCGCTCTGCGCGGCGCTGCTTCTGGCCTTGAAGCCAGGCCGGTCTTAGCCGCCGCCAACGTCAGACCGGGCGCAGCAAAATGCGCTTACGGCCAAGGCTGTCACACCTCCAAAATCACCCTGTGATTGTCCTTGGCCGGCCACGGACGCCCGACCACGCGAATTTCATTCCATTCGGCCACCACCGGGCGCGCCGTCGCGTCTGCGAGGCGCAGCGTGCTCTTGGGATCGGTGGGCACCCCCGGCGTCACATCTTTTGGCTGTTTGCCGTCAAAAATGACAATGTCACGCGGCAATCCGAAATAGCCGCGCGGGCACGACATGATCAACACCGCCGCCGCCCCCGCATCAGCCTTCACCGCAGCCGGCGCCGGACGCAGATTGAGTTTATCGAACGAGCGCGGGATCGGTGGCTTGTAAATATGGGTGATGAACTGTCCCGGCGCGGCGATAACAAACTCTAACGCCGATTTTGAATCGACCTTGAGCGGCCCCCAGATGCCATCGGCCGCCGTGGTCTTGGTCAGCAGCGCCACGCCAACCCGCTCGCCGGTGATCGGCGATACCCGGTATATATCGACCTTGGCCCCAGCCACCGGCAGATTGGTCGGCACATCCCCTACCATGCCCGTGACGCGCCCATTGAGCGTGACTTCGGCTTCAGGCGTAATGCCGATGAATGCCGGCTCGCGCCCGGTGATAAACTTGAATTGCTCACGGAACGCCTGCGGCGTGAAAGCGGTGCCGCGATGATCCACACCCGGCAGCACGAGGTTCAGCGCGCCCTTCAGCGCCGGCCCCTCCGATGTGATGTTGGTTTTCATGCCTGGATGCCCCAAAAACCGCCCATCCGGCTGCGCATATTTATCATTGCCATCGCTGCGCAGTGTCATGAAATCAACGCCAGCCACAACCTCGCTGGCGCCGCCGTTCAAGCCCTTCAGAAACGCCCCCATGCCGTTGTATTCCGACCCCAACAGCGCCGGGATCGCAAAGACACCATGGTTGGGCGTGCCGCACAGGATCGCCTTGCTGACATGGGCGGCATTGCCCGGCTGCGCGAGATAATTGCGGATCGCATAGCCCCCGCGCGAAGACGCCACCATCACGACCTTGCTAGCACCGGTCTTGGCCAGCACCATGGCGACATAGGCGGTGATCTGCTTCAACTCGTCATCGGTCGATGAGCGGTTGGCTTGCGGCTTGGTATTGTCATCGCGGGCTTTGGGATTGATGAAATCAATGGGAAACAATAAATCGGCTGGATAGCCATTGCTCTCGAACCGCCAGATCACCTTCTGCCAGATCGACGCCTGGTCGCTGTCACCATGCAGGAAAACGATCGGCTCGGGGCCAGTCGTCGCAGCGGCGACACCGCTGTGGAGTGCAACACCAACCGCGGCAGCACCTTGCATGACCTGACGACGATTCAACATTTCGCGACCTCCCAAAATCTTGCTTGTGGAAGGTAGTTTATGCCGAAACTAAAATGCTGCAAGCCCAATATGATAGCTGCGCCGTGGCAAAAATTCAGACCTAGGCGGCAATCAACCCCCTCAGCGGCGCGACCCCGGCACTTTCCGGGAAAATGCTGGTGCCCAGCACCGCAGCCGACAGGCCGAACTGATCAGCCAACAAGCCTTTCAGCACGCCGCGCACATCGGTGGTCGGTGCCAGATCGCGGTTCTGGTAGAGTTGCGCATCTTTCAGACCCGGCCAGCGGGCAATCACCCGGCCACCCTTGATCGCACCGCCTGCCAGAAATGCCACAGTCGCGGTGCCGTGGTCCGTGCCAATGGTGCCATTGATACGGGCGGTGCGCCCAAATTCGGTGACAGCGACAATGGCAGTGTTCTTCCATTTGTCGCCAAGCCCGCTCTCGAATTCGGCAAAGGCACCGTCGAGCCCGCCCAGCAACAAGGCGAGGCGTCCGGTAGCCCCGCCCTCATTGACATGCGTGTCCCAGCCATCAAACGCCATGGCGGCAATGCGCGGGCCATCGTCATGCGCCATCAATTTTGCGGCACCACGCGCCGCCTGCCGCATCCCGGCGGGATTATCACTGCCGCCTTGCGGCTTGGAGGCCCCCATACCATCGGAATTGGCGAGGCTCTGGGTCGCGAGGCCCTCGCGCAGCGCCTTGGCGAGCACAGGATCGGTATGTGTATAAAGGTCCATCACCCGGTTGCGCAGATCATCGCCAGCTTCGGGCAGGCCTTGCGGTGCCCAGCCCAGCACCGGCGCCGGGCCTTGCAGCACCAGCGGTGTCTGCGCACCTATGCCCAGCGCATTGAAAGGATTGACCCGCACCCCCTTCGGAATTGCGGAAAATGCCCGGTTGAGCCAGCCAGAATTGATGTGTCCGACGCCGGGCAAGCCATTTTGCAGCACATCCTGACCGTCAAAATGCGAACGATCACGATAGCCAGTGGCGGCAGCATGGACGATGGCGGCCTGCCCCTTGCCATAAAGCCGCGCAAAATTCTTCATGGCCGGGTTGAGCACAAAGAAACCGTCGAGCGGCAGACCGGCATGGGGGCCGGACGTGGTCAGGGCGATCTGCCCATGCAGGCGCTCATAATCTGGGTCGCCCACCGGGCCTACCGCCGACATGCCATCCAGCGCCCCGCGCAGGATCAGCACGATCAGGCGCGGATCGCGGCCATCGGCGGCCTGCGCCATTTTCGGCAGGAAGGCCCAGGAAAACAACGCACCGCTGGCCGTCATCAGCGCCCGGCGCGACGGCAAGAGCTGTTCACAAAGCAAGGTCATGGCTTCAACTCCGCTGAAATTCGGGGGACATAAGCAGCAAGGCAAAGCCCTGAGGACGCGAGGCGGCGCGCGCCACCATCTGTTGGGTTGCCTTCGAGGCGGCATTGCCCATGATCATGGCCAGCACCTCGCTCGGATTGGCGACCGAGCGCCATTGATGGCCGATGCGTGCGGCAATATCGAGCCGCTGCTTCATGCCCTCGGGTGAAGCCCAGGCGCTGAGCGTGTCCGGCCAGCCGTTCGGGCCAGGTGGTGCCCACAGGCGCATCCCCATGAGCTTCAACGCGTAGAAATAGGGGCCGATCACCAGCGGTTCGCTCTGTTGCGCGCGCGAGGCGGCGATGAGAAAATCATAAGGCGTGCGGATTTTGGCCAAAGGCGACGACCAGGCTTCATCTGCATTGATCAACGCCAGGGTCACGGCTTTGAGATCGCCGTCGGTTTTGGTGAACACGTCGGCAAGCTTGGCCACCAGAGCTGGCGGCGGATTGTCTGCGATAAAATGCGATGCGAGTTTGGTCGCGATGAAATGCGCTGTTGCCGGTTTGGCGCAGATGTCATCCAGCGCCGCTTCGCCTTGCTCGATTCCGCCCGCCGGATAGGTTTTTCCCATCAGCTTTTGCGCACCCGGCTCATGAAAGAAGCGGTTGAACACGAATGTGCCCGGAGGCCCCAATTTCCCCAGCGGCCCGATGATCGACCAGCCGGTGAGAATCCGCGCAAAGCTGGTGACATCGGCCTGGCTATAGCCGGAGCGCACCCCCATGGTGTGCAATTCCATGATTTCGCGCGCAAGATTTTCATTGAGACCGCGCTTCAGGCGCTTGCCCGCCGGTGAATCCGGGCCAATCGATTGCGCCTGATCGAGAAAGTTCAGCATCACCGGATGCTGCTCGACCGCACGCACCAGATCTTTGAAGCGCCCCA
>JAJZGX010000007.1 GCA_021804825.1 Pseudomonadota bacterium
TCGCATGCTGGAAATGGATCTGCGCAACGCGCTGCAAAACGAGGAAATGCGAGTTTATTATCAACCGCTTGTGAATACCACAAGCGGAGAAATCGTTGGCATGGAAGCGCTGCTGCGGTGGCAACACCCGGTGCGAGGCCTCGTCCAACCCGATGATTTCATCCCCGTGGCGGAAGAAGGCGGGCTCATACCGCGCATCGGCGAATGGGTGTTGAAACGCGCCTGCCATGACGCGGTCGGGTGGCCGGGAAATCTGCGTGTTGCGGTCAATCTTTCGCCCTCGCAGTTTCGCGACCAGAACTTTGCCGAAGTGGTGCGCGAGAATCTGCGCTCGTCGGGCCTGGAGCCGCAACGACTGGAACTTGAAGTGACGGAATCGCTGCTGCTTCGCGATACTGTGGGCAATCTGAACATCCTCTCGGAAATCAAAGCCATGGGCGTGCGCATTGCGATGGATGATTTTGGGACGGGCTATTCCTCGCTTGCCAACCTTCGCAGCTTCCCGTTTGACAAGATCAAAATCGACCGCAGTTTCGTGCGCGGGTTGGAACAGCACGACGATGCCGCGGCGATCATCAAGGCAGTGCTTGGCCTCGCAAAGGGCCTTGGTATATCAACCACCGCAGAAGGCGTCGAAACCTCCGTCCAGTACGATTATCTGCGGGCCGAAGGCTGCGGCGAAGTTCAAGGCTTTCTGTTCAGCAAAGCCCGTCCGGGCCATGAAGTTGCGGAAATATTGAGTGATTATAAGCTCAATCCCTATGCGAATCGTACTGAAACAGACGCAGTTTCGCTTGAGTCGCTGCTGAAAAGCCGGATTGCCTGAATTATCAAGAAGGTCGGACGGGCTGAGGCAAGCAGGATTGGCTTACCCCGCCCGCCTGCTATCGTCGCTCCGCTTGCTGGATTGGCTATTTCAACAGGCGGCACGACCATCGAATATGGCTGTTGATTTTGGTTCCGACGACAGTGGTTGCCTGCAAGAGCGAGGCATGGGCCTCAAGCCTTGACGCTGGTGACTGCAAATGGCCCAGCCCGACAACCAACTTGATGACAGGGCGGGGATCCATTCTTGTCATGGCAAGCATCTCGAGCTCCAAAACATGGAAAACCTTGCAATTCAGATCACTGCCGAAATCCCCCGGTCTTGGCAAGAGTTTGAATTTCTTGATGAAACCCGCAACTGAAGGCCGCTTTGGCCATGCGCGGTCCTGCGCCGCGAGCCATGCTCGAAATCTGGGCCAAACTCGATACCGCCTGTCTTCGTCTGCACCCCTCGGGACAGGCCCTTGGAGGGCGTGTGTCCCGGGCGTCAGCTTGCTTCCAGTAACGGCAGAACGAAGTCAAAGAATTGACAACATTGCCAAATTGCATTTCTATAGGCGAGGCGTCGGACGGTAGACGCCGTCCCTGCTGCGGCTTGGGAGGTTGACCATGTCAATGTCAATCGTGAGGACTGGGTTTATCGCGGCAGCTTGTGTGCTGTGCACGACCGCTGCGAAGGCCGAGATCACTTTTTGCAATGAATACGGGCGTCTCATTTACGTCGCGATCGCCTATCCCCAGAGCAATGGCACATTTATCTCGCGGGGCTGGATGAGCCTCAACCAAGGTGATTGCAACGTCTTCGACAGTGCCATCCATGTCAGAACCTTCTATTTCCACGCCGAAAGCACCTGGGTTCGCAATGGGCGGCGTCGCACGCGTGAAGTCTGGGGCAAGGGGAAGAATTTTGCTATCTGGGAAGATTCCAATTTTCAATATTACAACGCCCAGAACCGCATTCGTCGATCCACACCTGTGGAATTCACGCAAGGGCCGATTGCCGATAATGGTGATGTCTCAGCCACGGTGACTTTCACCACTGATGGTTCGACCGTCGCTGTCAAGTAGATCAGCGCGCTGGCATGTTGGGCGATGACGGCGGCAGGGCGATGCCCTTGGTCGGCCTCTGGCGCCGCAAGCAAATCGCCCTTGCAAGCAAAAGCGGAGCACGTCGTGCCGAATGCGGGGCTTTCCTTGAAATGATTACTGAAATTTGTTCGTATCGAAATCAAATCGTTAATAAATTCTTGCGCGCCGGCTTTAACTCTGGTTTCTTGGCGGGACTGAAATGAATGGGTCGGGGGGCTTCCATGTTGCAGCGGGCATCGCGAGTCTGGCGGGGGTTTTTGGTGATGGCGGGCATGGCGGCATTGTCGTCATGCGCCGTGAACGATCACTTCAACAGCCAGGTGGTGCGTCTCGACCGTTCGGTTGAATCAGCCCGCGATGAATTGGTGGTCACCAATATCGTCCGCGCCGCCAAAGAAATGCCGCTGAATTTCGTGACAGTGCCAACTGTGCATGCCACCAATGCCACGACCTCGACATTCGGCCTGCCTACCATCACACTCGGCCCCAACCAGCTTCCGCTGCAAAAGCAGTTCGTGTTTGGCGGCGCGGGCGGCACTGGCGCCAACAACGCCCTGGGCTTTTCGGGGTCAACCTCTTTTGATGTCAATGTGCTGGAATCCAAAGACTTCTACCGTGGCATGCTGAATCCGGTCTCCCCGGAGGCCATCCGGTTTTTCACGGCGCAGGGCATATCGCGGGAAATCCTGTTCTATCTGTTCATCGGCAAGGTGACACGGTTCGAGCACGGCCACCGCAGTGTCGCGATCAATGATCCCACCAACACCACCTTCCAGGAGTTCCAGAAATATCTGCAACTGGCGCTGCGCTATGGATTGGTCAGCGAACCGGTGCCCGGCAAGAAAGCGGCATCGCGGGTGTGTTTTGAACCGGAGCTTGCGCACGCATCGCTGGCGGGCGTCGCACCGATATGCGGCGACCATAGACCGACCAGCCTCGATTCTGATCAGGTCAGCTATCTTAGTCCGACCGGACGGGTGAAGCTCGAAATCAGCGCGCGCTCGCCGCTCGAAGTCTATCAATATCTCGGTCACATTGTGGCAGCCGGCCCGGCAGGGCGGATCGACCTCACCAACAGCAATGCGGTTGGTGCCGGTAATGATGTCGACAACGTGTTGTTCCGGCTGGATCAGGGCAGCAATACCAATTGCTCGATTTCCGTCGATTACGGCAACAGCTCTTATTGCGTTCCGGCGGAAGGCGCGCCCAACACGACGCGCATCATTGGCCTGCTGGTGCAACTCGATGCCCTGGCCACGACTTTGAATGAGCTTTCCCTCACCCAGAATGTCCGCGTCACCCCGTGATCGGATGACGCTGCGCGGGGAGCCCTCGCGCAGCTGAAGGTGAAGGATTTCGTGGCCCTTGCCGCGTCGTTCATCACGTCCATCAGGCGCTTGCGCGGTTGCGCCTCACAGCGGCTTCAGATCATGCCCCTTGATGGCACTGTGCCAGTCCCTGCTTTCGGCCAGCATCAGTGTGGTCGCTGCCGCAGCAATGGTTTCCAGCTTGGCGCGGTTGGCAGGGTGCAATGAATAGAGCCGCAGCAGGCGGGCGAGACGGTCGCCGGTGACCCGGTAGCGGTCGGCGAGGCTGGAATATTCATTCCACGAGCGCAGCCCGAAAAACACCGGCGACAGCGCTGGCGCGATCATGGCCAGCATGGCCAGCGTGGTGGCAAGGCCCGGCACATGGCTGGCAGGGCCTGTGACAAGCCGCAACAGGGTGAAGCCAAAGCCAGCAACATAAAGCACGGTTCCGGCCCGCTTCAGCCTTTGGCCCAGCACCGCGAATTTGGAGGCGCGGGCAAGATAAAAATCCCGCTGTTCGGCCATCTCATGACAGATGATCGCGCCAGCAGCCGCGATAAAGCCGTCGCCGCCGTTCAAGGGCGGCAGACCGGCGGCGCGGATAATCCGCCGCAGGACAGCATCAGCCCAATCCTCCGGCCCGGGTTGGTGGTCAAAATGCGGCGGCGCCAGCGCGCCGGTCGTGCCAAACAGCGCCAGCAACCGGCTCTGGCGCAGGTGTTCGGCCAGATAGCGATAGGCGACAAAACGCTGGTGCCACCCGAGCCGGGCGTCGAGTGCGGCGATGACAAGCGTCACCGCGAGCACCAGCAACTGCCCGGAAAGCCCGAGATTGGCGAGCGTCGGCGCGGCATAAAGGCTGATGATACCAAAGGCGGTGGCAGGCAAGACGGCCAGTAACCGCACCGTGAAAGCGCTGCGATAGAGCGCCGCGTAGCGGCTGGCCAGCAGATCAAAATTGCGGCGATGCGGCTCGACGATGCTGTCGAACTGCCGCAGAGGGTCATCGCTAGGATCGGGTAGATCGGGCGGCGGCTCGCTCTGCGGTTGCGGCTGCGGTTTGGCCGCAATCAGCAGCCAGCGCTCGACAGTGCGCACGAACCATGTTGCCAGCGGTGCGGCCTTGACCGGCTCGGACAGATATTGCGCCAGCGCGTCATGGCGTGGCTTCGCCATCACCGGGGCCAGCAGATGGTTCATCCAGCCTTCAATTTGCGCCTGCGGGGTCGCGGCCATGCCATCACCCGGCACATGGAGGCTGTGCGGGGCCTGCGCGGCGATCACCACCACCGGAATGTCGGCCAGCAAGGCCTCGCGGATGGTCTGCGCCGTGCCGCCGATGCCACGCTCGGCATCGCCATCCCAGATGGCGAGGACAATATCGCTCTGCGCCAGCAAAATCCGGCTGGCAGCGAGATAGGATTCGGCTTTGGCGCCGGGGGCGTCGATTTCATAAACCGAACCCGCGAGGGTCAGCAGGCGCTGGTGCCGCGCCAAAGCGGCAGGATCGGTGAAATCCTTCGCATAGATGGCCCGCTGGAATGGCAATGGTGCCGCGAGGCTGCAACCTTGCGCCAAGGCTGCTTCAGCCAGCAGACAATCGCTGCCTTCCGCCAAAGAGGATATGCAGCGAAGTTGCAACTGGCTTCGCGTCGGCTCCGGCAGGGCTTTGCGCGCCGCTGCGATCATGCTGGCGAGGATCTCGGTCGCCTTGTGGGCGAGCAGGTCGAGGTCGGCATCCGGCAGGGCTCTATGCCCGATAACGCCGATTTGCAGCGTTTGCTCCGGCAGCGGCGGCACGCTGGCACTCATGCTGGCGCTCCGGATCGGGGCAGATCATGGCTGCGGAAATCTTCGGCGCGGATGAATTTGGCCGCCGCTTTTTGACCGATCTCGTAGAGCCGTGGCACAGCGGCGGGCTGGTCCAGCCGCCACAGCATCCGCAACTCCTGCGGTTTGACGACAATTCCCAGTTCATCCGCAAGCCAGTTTGCCTCAAGATGCGCATCATAGCGGTGAAAACCAAACAGCGGCTGGCCAAGCGGCGGCGCTACCGTGGCAAGATCGCCAATTTCCGAATTTACCGGCCACAACGCGCGGGTGCCGCTCAACCAATGCAGCATGGTCAGCGAGGCGACCGAGGAATCGGCCAAGGCGCCGACCAGCGCCTGCAACGCGACACCGGCCGAGGTGCGTGGCGGCGCCTTTCCGGGAGCCATGCGCTCGCGCCGTTCGCCGGTGCCGATCGAGATGATTTGCAGATGCTCGGCCCCGGCTTGCCAGTTCAGCCCATGCGGAGCCATCAAGGCCTGCATCAACAGCGGCAGGGCGGGGTTCTTGTAAGGTGTCACGCCGCCATCGACAAACAGGCCGGGCCGTTCCCCGGCGACGATCTGGATAGGCTGCGGCGCAAAATAATGCGGCGCGGCAGTGGAGGCGCGCACCACCGCAGTCAGCGGGAAATGCTTGTTGCCGATGGCCCCGCCCGGCTTGTCGTCCCAATAGGGTGCGCGCGGGTTGTTGCTCAAAACCCAGGTGCTGTTGGTATCCATGCGTTTCGAGACAACGGCAAGACCGGTCAGAATATCAGCGCTGTCGAGATGGCGGGTGCCCACCACCCGGTAGATCTCCTCCTCCAGCGGCCGCGCGTCAAAGCGTGGCTCAAGCACGCCAAACATGCGCAACCGCGAATGCCGGAAGATTCGCGGTGCAGCTTCAAAATAAAATCCGCGCAAGTCCTGCGCCGACAGGCCTATCGCCAATCCGGCGGCAATCAGCGCGCCGGTCGAGGTGCCGCCGATCAGATCGAAATGATCGCACAGGCGCACCGGCTTGCCCGCATCTTCGGCCAGCAGCGCCTCAATCCGCTCCAGAAAGGCAACACTCAGAACGCCGCGCACGCCGCCGCCATCCAGCGACAGAATGCGCTTGCGGCCCGGCGCAAACAAATGCCGATCACGTGGCAGTTCTGGCGTTGAGGGTTCAGCCATGGCCATGCTCGTGATGGGCGCGCGGCGGGGTGTTCTGGCAGTCATGCGGCATGGTCACTCCCCCCTCTCTCTCACCACGCAGAATAGGCCGGAAAGTCGTGTCTGGCAAAGCCCTTGCAGGTCTTTCACGAGCCTTGGATCAGAGGCCGTGAGCCGCCCGGCATCAACCCAAGGCTCTGCCAGAGCGCATCGGGACTGGCGATGGCGGAAGCCACCGGCGACGGTGCATTGCGGCCCCAAAGCCATTGCACCGAGATTTCGCAATCTCTGGGAGCGGCTTCGCTGACGATGCGCTCGATCATCCGCAGCACGGCTTCCTCCGGCGGGCGGGTATGCACGAAGCGCATTCTGCACAATTTCTGCAAACGCAATTCGCTGCGCATGAGCCGCTGCAATTCGGCAATACCGGCAGCCATTGCTACGGGGTCGAGCGTTACCCGGCCGGCCCGACCAGCGACCGCTGGCAGCCATCTGATGCCGATGACCAACTCGCTGGCGGTCGGTTCGTTGGCGAGGAGCGTGGTATGTGCGTGCCAGCGCACTTCGCCCCGCGCTGTCAGCTGCGGCAGCAAAACCAGCCCGACGAGATGGCGACTTCGGGCCTGCGGGCGCGCCGCAACCCGGGCGGTCTGCGGCTCCAGCAGACTGCGCGCGAACACCCGGTCATAATTGCGGGTCGGGGCATCGAGTTCGTCCCAGCGGCGCATCGAGGGGTGAAGTCGGCGTTGATCATCACGCGCGGCACCGGGCATCCAGCCCTCCAGCGCGCGCTCGCACATCCAGCGGTCGTGTTCGCGCGCGGCGACGCCATCGAGCAGGGCCGAATTGAACAGGCGTGCCCGATCATCGCTGGCGACTTCCGGCAGACGCAAACCTTCCAGAGGCCATTGCAGCCCCAGATCTTCCAATTTCTGCACACCATGGCGATAGAGGCGGCGGTTCGACACCCGCAGTGTTTCCGGCAACTCATCCCAGGCGAGGGCGCTGAAGCGGAACATCTCGCCTTGCTCCTGCGCGATTTTCTGCATGGTCATGCCGCTGCGCAGATAGGTATGATGCAATTGCCGCGCTTGCCCATCCGGTGCTCGTTCAAAGGCCAAGCCACGCGCGACAAGGGCATCGAGCGCGCCAAACGGCCGGATCAGGCTGGTGGCGCTGAAGCCGGGATCGGCCGCAGCGCCCTGATGGGCGTTGCCGAGATAAAGATAAATCGGCGCGGCGGCCAACCGCTCCTGCAGCATTGCGCTTTCCAGTTCCATCGCAGCCCGAAAACTCGCAGTGTCGTCATCATCGGCAAAAACATAGGCGGTGATGGGTACTTGCGGGGCTTGCAGCGGCGATGTGGCAGCGCTGGCATCGAGCTGCATGAAATCCAGATTGTGAAAGGTGATCACCGGGGCGCTTTCGGCGGGGAGGCCTGGGACGCCCGCACCGGCAAACAGCGCTGGCGCGAGGCCTCGCAGCCGCGCCTCGAGGGCGCCGGGCGCGGCCGCGAAGATGCTCAGGCGCGGCGGGCCGAGCGCCACACGCCACGCCGTCAGCAAAACTTCGGTGATGATCGCCTCGCTCTGGTTGGAGCCGCCAAACAGCGCGACATGCACGCCAGCCTGTCCGGCCTCAAGCGCCGTCCGGTCGAACCGCGCGACCTGCACCAAGCCTTCGGCTGCCATCTGCGGCAGGGTGAAAGCCGCCAGCTCATGCCATAGGCCGCCGCCTGACGCGCTGATGTCGATCATCTCCCGGGCCAGCGCCGGATCAAGCAGGATCACCCGCAGATCGGGTTTCCGCTTGTTGCGCTGGGCCAGCCAGACTTGCGTCACATGGGCACAATCGAGCGCCTGCATGTCGCTGGCCCCGGTCACGAACACCCTTTGCGCCTTGCTTGCCCGCACCCGGCGCAGCGCGGCTTGCAGCCCGTCATGACCCTCCGTCACCAGCAACCGCCCGAGCACCGGGCGCTGGCGGCCGCGGCTTTCCGGCTCGCGGGCGATGACCGTCACCAGTTCCTTTTGCGCGAGATGCCGGGCTATGGCTTCCCCCGTCGCGCGATAACCTATGACAATCGCCCGTCGCCGCGGCCAGCGGCTCTGCCAGAACAGGCGCACATAATCACGCAGTGGCTCGACCAAGCTGAGGATGACCGTGCCGGTGGCAAATGTAGGTGCCAGAAAGCGGGCTGCCTGCAACGGCGCATTGAGGTGAATGGCTGTGACGCCCCGGCATTCATAGGGCGAATAATTCAGCAGATAGAGCTGCAAGGTGCGGTAAACCGCGTCAGTGAGCGCTGCGGGACTGGATTCTGGAAAGCCGCAAGATCGGGTAAAACCCCATGTGCCCAGCGCGCTGATGGCGACAAACAGCCCCGCCGCCGCCCAGAAAGCCACCCATTTCGCCGATGCCCGCCCCATGTTGCATTCCGTCACCGAACCTGCCCAGCCTAACGCCATCAAAGCCCGGCTGTCCAGCAGTGCAGGACAAAGGGTGGCAGCGCAGTCACAGGCCAGATGGCGGGCTAGCCGCGCGGCCATTTGCTGGCCCTTGCCGTCAATTCAATGCGTGCCACCCGATTTATTGGCGTCAGACATTATCTTCCACAACGCCGAGCCAAAGTCGATCACCCGCTCAATGCCGCAGCGCTCGCAGCGGTAGGTTCGGCGGTCGTCGCCCATCATCGTGAATTTTTCCACGAACACCATTTCCTGATGACATTGCGGGCATGCGGTTATTGACGCGTGCGATGGCTTGCGGGATTTGAACCTGAACCTGGAGAGCCATTTCATGTCGTTCGTCCTTGCGCCGTCTTCTGATTACACCCCGATGCCTGAGTCACGCAGGATTGTCGGCGGGCCGCTTCGTTATGCGGGCGACCGGGGCCCACGCCTGCGACCATGCTGGCGCGATCAAGCGCAAGCTTTTGAGACTGTCTTTCTGGCGCGGCGCAGGGCAAGGCAGGCTCACAACGCGACGATGGCCCCCGCGCAAGCTGGCAACAGGCTGTAGAAGGCATTGCGGCTTGGGTTGCGCGTCAGGTCGATGCAAAGCGGCACATGGCAGCGGCCGGTTTCATTCATGGTGATGATGATCATGCTTGTCGTGATCATCATCATCGTGGTCATGTCCGTGATGGGCGTGACTTTTGTGGTCATGGTCATGATGGTCATGCGCGTGACCACCATTGGCATAGGCACCGCCTTCCGGCTCGAAGGCGGTCTCGATCTTGCGCAATCTCGCACCCAGACTTTCCAGCATCGTTTCGATGGCGTGATCGGCTCTTATGCGCATCGCCGATTTCGTGATTTCGACCGGCACGTGCCGCCCGCCGAGATGCCAGGCCAGCCTTGCCAGCGCGGGCGCGTCGGGGGCGCGAACCTCCACCAGGTTTTCTGTTGCGGCGACCACTTCAACGAGGCGACCATCGTCGAGTTCGAGCGCGTCACCACCGCGCAAAAGCATGGCATGCGGCAGATCGAGCATGAATTGCAAGCCACCAATACCGGCCAGATGAATGTGGCGGCGTTGCCGATCTTCGAAATCAAGCAGCACGCTGTCAACCGCCGCTGCAGTCCAGCTGCCGCGACCGCGCACTTTGCTGGCACGCAACCCGTGATGATCGTGGTCAGGCATGCAGGGGCTCCATGAATGGTGAGAAAAGCACAAGGCGGGGCGACCGCGCCCCTTCTTTAGCGGGCTTTCGGCCCTCGCACAAATGCCTTGCCCTACATGGCCGCAAGCATGCCGCCGTCGATATAAATCATCTGGCCATTGATATAATCGGATGCCGATGAGGCCAGAAACACCGCTGCGCCAGCCAGCTCCTCGGGCTTGCCCCAGCGCTTGGCGGGCACGCGTGACATCAGCCAGGTGTTGAATTCGGCATTGTCCATCAGCGCCTGATTCATGTCAGTGAGCATGTAGCCGGGGCCAATGCCGTTGACCTGAAGACCTTTTGAGGCCCATTCCACCGCCATCGAGCGCGTCAGCATCTTGATGCCGCCTTTGGCCGCCGTGTAAGGCGCGACGGTCGGGCGCGCCAGTTCGCTGGCGAGCGAGCCGATGTTGATGATCTTGCCGTGGCCACGCGCCACCATGCGCCGCGCCGCCTCGCGGCCAATGACAAAGGCGCTGGTGAGGTTGGTGTCGATGACCTTGCGCCATTCATCGCTGGTGAAATCCAGCAAGGGCTTGCGCAACTGAATGCCGGCATTGTTGACTAGAATGTCCGGCGCCATGCCACGCTGATCCAGGACGGCAAATGCCGCGATGACATCGGCTTCGTTGGTGACATCAAAATTCAGCGTCTGGGCTTCGATGCCTTCCTGCTTCAGGCCGGCCTGTGCGGCTTGCAGCCGCCCGGTATCGACACCATTGAGAATGATGCGGGCCCCAGCGCGGGCCAGTCCGCGGGCCATGACAAAGCCCAGTCCGCGCGATGACCCTGTCACCAAAGCGGTTTTGCCAGCAAGATCAAATGGATTGTCGCTCATGGTTGCTTTCTAAAGGCTGGATCTGCGCACAGAAAGATCGGAACGCTCAAAAACTTGCGGCAGCAGTTCCGTGCCAAGGCCGGGGCCTTCCATCGGATAGACAAAGCCATCCTTGATCGTCGGCACATGCGTCACCAGTTCCTTGTACCAGCCCTTGTAAAAGGCCCGCACCGATTCCTGAATGAGCGTATTGGGCTGGCTGAACGACATGTGCACAGCGGCGGCAAACCCGACCGGGCCTATGCAATCATGCGGTGCAAAGGGGCGGTGATAGGTCTCGGCCATGGCAGCGATCTTGCGGCCTTCGGTCAGCCCGCCCGTCCAGCACAGGTCAGCCATCACCACGTGCATGGCATCGCGATCGAGCATGTCCTTGTAGGGGAAACGTGAGCCCAGCGTCTCGCTGGCGCAGGTCCACACCTTGGTCGAGCGGGCAAATTCGGCCAGAGCCTGCGGCGAGGTCATTTTGATGGGGTCTTCATACCAGCGCGGCTTGAAAGCCTCCAGTTCGCGGGCAATTTCCATCGCCGTCGGCAGGTTCCAGAGCGAGTGCATTTCGACCATGATATCCATGGTATCGCCGACCGCCTTGCGGATTTTCTCGAAAGGACGCACCGCTTCACGCATCTGCGCTGCCGTGATGAAAAGCCCGTTATTGTCTTGAGCGGCGGGGTCGAGGGGCCAGATTTTCATGGCCATGATGCCGTTTTGCGCCAGATCCTCAGCCAGCGCACCGGCGTCGGTCATGAAGGCGTCGAGGTCTTCAAAAGGGCCGTCGTCGGCACCGCGGTTCCAGTTCGACACCGGGCGAATGTTGGTGGAGCGCACGTAGCGCGTGCCCGCGCACGTGTTGTAGATGCGCAACTTGTCACGACAGAGGCCGCCCAGCATCTGGTGCACCGGCTGGTTGCAGACTTTGCCGAAAATATCCCAAAGCGCAATATCGAGCGCTGAGGCGGCGCGGGTCTCGACCCCGGTGGACGCCTGAGCCATCGGCAAATTGAGCATGTCGCGGTTGAGCGCTTCGATGTGCAGCGGGTTGCGACCGAGCAACCGGCCAGCATAGGTATCGTGAATTTGCGCCGCGGCGGCGCCAGCGCCATAAAAGGTTTCGCCCAGCCCGATAATGCCCGCATCCGTGTGCACCCGCACCCACAGAACATTGGCAAATTCCGCGGCAGACAGCGTTTCGATGGCGGTTATTTTCACGAGTCTGACCTTTGTTCAAAATGGTGGCGTGGGCGCCGGTTGGTGACGCCCACGACCGTCTTTGTCGCTTATTCGGCAGGTGCCAGCGTGGTAGCCGACGCGGTTGCGCTGGCGGCCTCGGTTTCGACGTAGCCATACATTTCCGGCAGGATGAAATAGGCCGAAAGCACGCCCAGCAGCGAAATGATCGACACGGCGAAGGTCGTGTGCGCCGGGCCGAGTTTCGAGGTCACCCATGGGAACACATAGATTCCGATGAACACGGCTGCCTTGACAAACATGTAGGCAAAGCCCGAGGCCGTGCCTTTGAACCTCGGCGGTGCCACCATCGAGCTGATGGTCATGCCGTTGGAGGCATCCCAGTAATGGCCCCACATCAACAATGCCGCTGCGGCAATCAGCAGGATGTTCATGTGATAGGTCAAAGCGAAGCCGCCGATCAGGAGCGCGATGAAGGCCATGCCGAAGCCGGCCATCGAAACGCCGCGATGCCCGATCTTCGGGAGCATCAATGGTGCAACATAACCGGAAACCGTCGCGAGGCAGAAGATCAGCGCCGTTGCGAGATAATTGGCCACCATGTTGTGTTGCGGGTCACCGATGCCGGCGGTTGCGAAAATGACGGGGATGTAAAAACCCCAGGCGGCAAATTCGAGCCCCTGAAGGATATTCGAGACCCATCCGAAAATCGCCGCGCGCTTCTTGATCGGGTCTGACATGATCACCGTCAGAAAATCCCCAACCTTCGGGCGCTCGATCGTGACATTCTGATTGGGCAGCATGGCGAGCGAGTCGCCGAACAGCCGCTGCGAGACCTGTTTTGCCTCGACAAATTTGCCGCGGTGCAGCAGCGACAAGGGCGTTTCTGGCAGATTGAAGCGGCCTATCAGCAAGAACACTGCTGGAAGCGCGCCAAGTGCCAAGGCCAGCCGCCACAGGATTTCATGGTTCATGCCGGTCAGATAGAGCCCGACGATGATGATGAGCGAAAGCACTTCGCCCAGCCCGAACATGAACTGCCAGCGGCTGCCCATAATCTCGCGCTGGCCCTTGGGCATCGATTCCATGATGTAGGCGTAGCCATTGGAAATATCGCTGCCAAGCGGAATTCCCAGCAGAAAACGCACGAGAATCAACTGCCAGACGTCCTGCACAAACCCTTGTGCGACAGCCAGAATGATGAACAGCACCATGGTGCCGATGAACACCGCCTTGCGCCCGAGCTTGTCAGCGATGAAGCCGCCAAAAAATGCGCCAAAGATGGCGCCAGCCTGCACAGCTGCGCCTATCAGGCCCGCTTCCCAGGGGCCGGGGTGGAAGGAATCGCTGATAAACAGCAAGACGAAGGCAATGGCATAAAGATCCCACGCCTCGATCAGAATGGTGGAAATCATCATCCAGCCGCCGTTGGTGCTGGAGGCCGTGCCTGCCTTGTTGAGCAGAACCTGCGTGGCCTGATCCGAGTAGCCTCGGATTGTTTCTTGATCCATTGGTTTTCCCTCCCAGGAAATATACTTCCGGGCGCGGTACAATTTGCAGCTTAGCTCTCAGCCGCTGCCTTTCGCGAACCACCCCATACGAAAGTTAACACTCGCATTATAATTTGCAATCGATTTCAATATTGCTATCCCCAATGTTCGCTTAGCTTTTATTAGGAAAAGCTTAATTGCACTTTGAGTTGGGTCGAGCGATCGCGCACGAGATCAAAAGCGTGCGCCGCCTGATCCATCGGCAAGGTTGCGGTCAATATCGGCTTCACGTCGATGCGCTCATCACGCAAGAGTGCTGCTGCCAGCGCATATTCGCGATTGGCGCGATGCGTGCCGCGCAGGTTGATTTCCTTGGCAACCAGAGCATTCATCGGGACTGCGGTATCGCCCATGACGCCGACCTGAACCAGCGAGCCGCCGGGGCGCAGAATCGGGAAAATGCTCGGCAAAACGGCGCCAACCCCGGTGCATTCAAATGCGGCATCGAACCAGCCTTTATGGGCTGCGTAGCTGGCATTGAGTTGGTCGGGGTTCTGCTTGCTGTTGATGGTTGTCGTCGCACCCATGCGGGATGCGGCCACCAGCGGGGCATCGGCAACATCGGTCGCGACAATTTCCAGCGCACCGGCAAGACGCGCGGCGGCGACCACCAAGGCGCCAATCGGCCCGCTGCCGGTCACCAGCACGCGGCGACCCATCAGGCTGCCAGCCTGATTGACCGCGTGGAGCGCCACTGACAAAGGCTCCATGCAAGCCGCTTCGGCCATGCTGGTTTTGGTGCCAACGGCCAGGCATTGGCGTTCTTCAACAATGATATGATCGCGGAACAGGCCCTGAGAATGCGGCTTGCGCATGGCACTGCCGTGAAAATCCATGTTTTCGCATTGGTTCATCATCCCCTCAAGGCAAAAACGGCAATGTCCGCAGTGCCGACTGGGGTCAATGGCGACGCGGTCGCCGGGCTTGACCGAAGTCACATTGGTGCCGACCGCTTCGACAGTGCCGGCGGCTTCGTGACCAAGGATCATCGGTTCGGTCAGACGGATGGCACCCATGCCGCCATGCCAGAAATAATGGATATCAGACCCGCACAGCCCACCTGCGCCGACGTGCAGCAGAACCTGATGGTTGCCAATTGTGCCGACCTCGCGTTCTTCGACGCGAAGGTCGCCCGCCTTATGCAACACAAGCGCTCTGGTTTTCATCATCATGACCTCACAACTTCGCCCGATCAGCCACAAGCATGGACTGCATGATCTGATCAGAAATGTCCTTCAGACCGGCTGGCGAATGCGGCAGGAACAATGTGTTGGTCTTGTCGCTTTCGCCAATCGCTTTCAGTGTGTCAAAATACTGGGTGATCAGCACCAGATGCATGACTTCCTCAGTCGTGGACGCACCGACAACCTTCTGAAACTCGGCGATTGAATCCTGCAGTCCGGAAATGATGGCGCGGCGCTGGTTGGCGATGCCCTGACCCTGAAGCGCCTGGCTCTCGGCTTGCGCTTCGGCGCGTTTGACCACCAGAATTTTCTCGGCTTCACCGCGCGCATTGGCAGCGACCTGTTCGCGCTGAGCGGCGTTGATGTCATTCATCGCCGATTTCACCTTGGGGTCGGGAATAATGTCCGTCACCAGCACATTGACGATTTCATAGCCGAAATCAGACATGTCGACGTCGAGTTCCTTGCGCACGGCGGCGGCAATGCTGGACTGGCTCGCGAAGACCTCGTCGAGCGACATGCCCGGAACATGGCCGAGGATGACCTGTTCGACATAGGACTGGATCTGCTGTGTCGGATCCGCCAATTTGTAAAACGCATCATAGGCCTTGTCGGGGCGCACGCGGTTCTGCACCGAAATCGGGATGGTCACAAACACATTGTCGCGTGTCTTGGTTTCCATGGTCAGTGTAATCTGGTTGACGCGCAGGCTGATGCGCCCTGCAACTTTGTCGAACCATGGCATTTTGAAATTGAGGCCGGGCTGGGCGATGGATTTGAAGCGGCCAAAGCGGGTCACAACCGCGACTTGCGCAGTCTGCACGGTGTAAAAGCACCCCAGCAAGGTCGACAGGGCGAGGATCACGAGAAAAAATATGATGAAACCAGCTATCCCGGCAAGCATCCAGCATCTCCCTTGTCGCCGCAAGCTTCAGTGACGCACCGGCGGAGTGGGTCAGGCTTCTTCTTAGCATGAAAGAATTGCGGTTGCGCAAGGATTTGCGTGGCCCAGATTGGGGATGGGTGAATGCCGCGGCGCGGTTGATGCCGGCTCTGGTCAGGTGGCGCCATTGGCCTTATCAAAGGTCACCGTGCAGATGGATCGAATATGACGGTTGCGCCACCCTCTTGAAAGTTTCCTTGACATGACATCCCCCTATGATCCCCCGCTTCAAGGTATCCGCGTGCTCGAATTGGCGCGCATTCTGGCGGGGCCCTGGTGTGGTCAGGTGCTGGCCGATCTGGGTGCGGATGTTGTCAAGGTCGAGCGCTCGGGGGCGGGCGATGATACCCGCGCCTGGGGGCCGCCCTTCATGCAAGGGCCGCAGGGTGAGCAACTCGAAGCGGCGTATTTTCATGGCTGCAATCGCGGCAAGCGCAGCGTCGTGGCGGATTTCGACACCGAAGCGGGCCGGGCGCTGGTGCGCCATCTTGCAAGCCACGCCGATGTCTTGCTGGAGAATTTCAAGGTCGGGGGCCTGCAAAAATACGGGCTCGATGCCGAAAGTCTGCGTGCTGCCTACCCGCAGCTCATCTATGCGTCGATCACCGGCTTTGGCCAGAGCGGGCCAGATGCTCCGCGTCCAGGCTATGATTTTCTCATTCAGGGCCTCGGCGGGGCCATGCAGATGACCGGCGAGCCCGAAGGCGCGCCGATGAAATCCGGTATTGCCATCAGTGATATTTTCACCGGCCTTTATGCCGCCAATGCCATTCAGGCGGCGCTGTTGCGGCGCGCGCGCACAGGCGAAGGCGCGACGATCGATTGCGCCTTGCTGGATACCCAGGTGAGCGTGCTCGGTTATCAGGCGATGAATTACTTTGTCTCCGGTATCGAGCCGGCCCGCTATGGCAATGGCCACCCCAATATCGTTCCTTATGACGTTTATCCGGCGCGTGACGGCAATTTCCTGATCGCTTGCGGTAATGACGGGCAATTCCGCCGCCTTGCTGCCGCGCTCGGCGCGCCGGAACTCGCCAGCGATCCGAGCTTTGCCACCAATGCGGCGCGGGTGATCAACCGGGTCATGGTGAATGCGCGGCTGTCGGCGTTGAGCCGAGGCTTCTTGCGGGAGCCGCTTCTGGCCGCGCTGGAGGCCGCAGGTGTTCCGGCAGGGGCGGTCAACAAGACGTCGGAAGTGTTCGTCAACCCGCAAGTGGTGCAGCGGCACATGCGGCTGGACATTGCCAACCCGCGGCTGAAAGGCGGTTCATCGCCCGGCTTGCGCTCGGCCTTCATGATTGATGGCCATATCGGCGCGGCACCACGTCCGGCGCCCGGCCTTGGCGAACATCAGGCCGATGTCCTGAACGATCCGGCGTGGGGCGGGTGAGCGCGAGGCTTGCGGGTTTCAGACCGAGGCAAACCGCTTGAAGCGCTGGCGCAGCGCGACAAAGGCCAGCAACAGCAGCGCGATGGTCACAGGTGGCAGCACCGCCTTGTTGACCATCACCCAGCCATAGAATGCGAGGATCTGCCCCGATGAGAATGATCCCAGCGCCATGGTGCCGAAAATCAGGAAATCATTGAACGATTGCACCTTGTTGCGCTCGGCCGGTGTGTGGGTTTCGACGACCATGGCCGAGGCACCGATAAAGCCGAAGTTCCACCCGGCGCCCAGCAGGATCAAGCCAAGGGTGAACTGCGTGATGGCGATGCCGGACATATCCGCCAGCGCCGCTGCGGCAATCATCGCGAGGCCGGTTGCGACAATGGCGCGCGCGCCAAAGCGGCTGATCAGCGCTCCGGTGAGGAAACTCGGCACATACATCGCCATGATATGCCATTGAATGACATTATTGGAACTGCCCGGCGCGAACCCGCATAGTTTCATGGCGAGCGGTGCCGATGTCATGACCAGATTCATCAACACATAGGACACGAGACCGCAAAAAGCCGCGAGCATGAAGGAAGGTTGCGATATGATCGTGAGCAGTGGGCGTGCCTCGACGGCCTCGGTGGCGGCGGGTCGCGGCAAATCCACCAGACTGACGACGCTCATGGCCAGCAGGGCGACCACCGCCTGGCCGATATAAGTCGCCACGAACAGATGCAGCGGCGCCAGTCCCATGGTCAGCGTCACCAATTGTGGCCCGAGCACGGCTGCGACAATGCCGCCCGTGAGCACGGTCGAAATGGCGCGGGCGCGCTTTTCCGGTGCGAGGCCATCGGTGGCGGCAAAACGGTAGGATTGGATGACCGCAGCATAGCCGCCGCCAAAAAACAGTGCCAGACCATAAAGCGCAAATAGTTGGTGCCAGATGGCATAGGCCGCGATGATGCCGCAGAGGGCGCCAAGTCCGGTGCCAAGCTGAAAGGTGGCGCGGCGGCCAAAGCGCCGCGCGAAAGCTCCGGCAGGCAGGGTGGTCGCGGCCGTGCCAATGACAAACAGCGTGATCGGCAGGGTCGCGAGGCCCGGCGCGGGCGCGAGTTCGACGCCAACAATGGAACCAGTGGCATAGACCAATGCGGAATTGCCGCCAGCCAAAGCGTTGGCCAGCGCCAATAACCAGACATTGACACGATGCCGCTCGGCGAAAACGCTATAGCGCGGCGAAAGCGCAGACATGACCGCCCAACCTGTGACACGATGACGACATTGTCATAGGGGCACGCCGCCCGTTGTGCAACTTGACCTGCGCGCGGTGGATGCTGCGGGTCAATTCCATTGCGACAGCGGCAAACGCAGCGATTCCTTCAGACGGTTCAGGACGATGGACGAGCGCAAATGCGCCACGCTGGGGTGGCCGAGCAGCACATCGCTCAACAGGCGCGACAGATGTGCAAGCGATGGCACGGCTATTTTGAGCATATAGTCGGCTTCTCCGGTCAGCGCATAGGCGGCCTGAATTTCCTCCAGCCCTGACACCAGTTGCAGGAAGCGCGCTGCATTATCAGGCGAGTGGCGCGCCAGGGTCACCTGCACGAAGGCTTGCACATCACAGCCCACGGCTGCGGGGGCAACCAGCGCGGCGTAGCCGGTGATGATGCCGTCCGCCTCCAGGGCCGTGCGGCGCCGCGAGCATTGCGAGGCGGAAAGGCCGACACGTGCGGCAAGCTCGCCATTGGTCAAGCGGCCATCACGCTGCAAATGGTCAAGAATTTTACGATCAAAAGCATCCATGCGTGCATCGTGCGATTTTGAAGGATTTATGCGTGTTTTGTGTGAGAATGACATCATAGGCGACCGGTTTGCAAGCACCTTGCATAATTTCTGCATTAGCCTCGCGGGACGTTCCACAGGAGATCGCCATGGGTCCGTTCCCGCATGATGCCTATCCGGCAGTCATTAGTGCCGCCAATCCAGCGGGTACCGATGGTTTCGAGTTTGTTGAATTTTTTCATCCCGAGCCGGAACGCCTCGAAAAGCTGTTCGCCAGCATGGGCTTTGTTGCGGTTGCACGGCACCGCAGCAAGGATATCGTGCTCTATCGGCAAGGTGGCATCAATTATATCGTCAATCGCGACCCGCGCAGCCACGCGGCAAGCTTTGCGCAGGCGCATGGCCCCTGCGCGCCAGCGATGGCCTGGCGCGTCGTCGATGCGCAGCACACGCTGCGACGGGCGTTGAGTCTGGGTGCACAGGAATACAAGGGCGAGGGCAAGACCCTTGATGTGCCGGCCCTCATCGGAATTGGCGGTTCATTGCTCTATCTTGTCGAGACCTATGGCGAACGTGGTTCGCCCTATGCCGAATTTGTGTGGTCGGGCGCGGTTGATCCGGCTCCCGCCGGTGTTGGCTTCACCTATATCGATCACCTCACCCATAATGTGCAGCGTGGACGTATGGACACTTGGGTCAAGTTTTATGCTGATGTCTTCAATTTCCGGGAAATTCGCTATTTCAATATTGAGGGCAAAGTCACCGGCCTGCATAGCCGGGCGCTGACATCGCCTTGCGGGAAAATCCGCATTCCCATCAACGAAAGTGCTGACGATCAAAGCCAGATCGAGGAATATCTGCGCGTCTACCGTGGCGAGGGCATCCAGCATATCGCAGTGGGCACCGATGATATTTATGGCGCGACCGACGCCATGGCGGCGCGCGGGCTTGAATTCATGCCAGGCCCGCCGGAGGCCTATTATGCCGCCTCACGGCAGCGCGTCATCGGCCACACCGAGCCGATGGCGCGGATGCGCGCTCATGGCATCCTCATCGACGGCGAAGGGGTGGTGGATGGCGGTGTAACGCGCATCCTGTTGCAAGTGTTCTCGAAAACGGTAATCGGGCCGATCTTTTTCGAATTCATTCAGCGCAAGGGCGACGAGGGCTTCGGCGAGGGCAATTTCAAGGCGCTGTTTGAGTCCATCGAAGCCGATCAAATCGCCCGCGGGGTCTTTGCGACATCGGCGGCATGAAGCACAGGGGTTTTGCTGATCGCGTGTTGTTGCATAGATTCCACCACAATTATGCGTCATGACTGGCAGCAAGGTGCCTCGCGCGGGCGATTCGATCTCATCGGCTCGCGCGAAGGTCTGCCAGGGTTCATGAAGCGGGTGCCGTCGGCGCTCGTCAACGATTTCAAGGAATTACATGCGACATTTCTCGGCTTTTCCGCTGGCATTGGTCACGGTTCTGGTTCTTGCCCATGGCCTCAAGGCAAAGGCCGATGATCTCTTGCCGCAGCCCACAGACCCCGACCTCACCATGGGGGCCCTGCTGCGCGATCCCGCCACGCCGACCGGTGGCAATCCGAAGGGCGATGTTACCATTGTCGAATTCTTCGATTACAATTGCCCGTTCTGCATGAAATCGGCGCCGGTGCTGAAGCAATTGTTACAACGCGATCATGGCATTCGCATTGTCTACAAGGACTGGCCGATTTTTGGGCCGGTTTCCAAATATGCTGCGCAAGTGGCTTTGGCCGCCAAATGGCAGGGCGATTATCAGGCCGTGCATGACGCGCTGCTCGCCACGGGCAAGCGCAAATTCAGCCGCGATGAAGTGCGCGCCATTGTCGCGAAGACGCCGGTTGACATGGCAAGGCTCACATCCGACCTCGTCGCCCACAAGGCCGACATCGCCGCCATCATGAACCGCACCGAAAAGCAGGCAGACCGGATGCACCTGCCTGGCACACCGATCTTTCTCGTCGGGCCGCTCATGGTGAACCAAGCGCTTGACCTCAAGGATTTTCAAGCGGCGGTCGCGCAGGCCCGCGCCAAGCAGGCGAAGCCGCACCAGCGCTGATTGTGCCGCTATTGCGCATCCTCGAACCAGGTTCGGCCATCGCGTTCAATCAGCGCGATGGAGGCTGAAGGCCCCCATGAGCCGGCCGTGTAGGGCTTCGGCGTTTCGTGGTTCGTGGCCCAGGCGCTCAGGATCGGGTCGATCCAGCGCCATGCTGCCGCGAGTTCATCACGGCGCATGAACAGCGTCTGGTCACCGCGCATGACATCCATGAGCAGGCGCTCATAGGCATCGGGATTGCGCCCGCCGAATGTCCCAGCGAAGGTCATGTCGAGCGGGATTTGCCGTAACCGCATACCGCCGGGGCCGGGGTCTTTGATCATGGTCAGCAAGGTCACGCCTTCATCGGGCTGCAGCCTGATCACCAACCGGTTCGGGTGGATCTGCCCGGCATTTTCCGGAAAGATCGAATGGCTGATAGGACGGAAGGTCACGATGATCTCGGATTTGCGGTCGGCCAGTCGCTTGCCGGTGCGCAGATAGAACGGCACACCCGCCCAGCGCCAATTGGCGATTTCCGCCTTGATGGCCACAAAGGTCTCGGTGTCGCTCTCGGCCGTGCCCTTGGGCTTGCCTTGCGCTACCGCCAATTCATCAAGATAGCCCGGCACCGCGCCGCCCGCCGAAGCACCGGCCTTGTATTGTCCGCGCACCGTCACCTGCGGCGCGGTTGCCGGTGTAATCGGGGCAAGACCTTTGAGAATCTTCAGCTTTTCGTCGCGAACCTCATCGGCACTGAAACGATCGGGCGGCTCCATCGCCACAAGACACAGCAGTTGCAGCATGTGGTTTTGCACCATGTCGCGCAAGGCGCCGGACGTGTCGTAATAGCCGGCGCGCTCGCCTGCGCCCAGATCTTCCGCGACGGTGATCTGGATGTGGTCGATGTGCATAGCATTCCATACCGGCTCGAGAAGCCGGTTGGCAAAGCGCAGCGCCATCAAATTCTGCACGGTTTCCTTGCCGAGATAATGATCGATGCGGAACACTTGCGGCTCTGCAAACACCTTGGAGATCGCTTCGTTGACTTCGTAGGCGCTGGCGCCATCGTGGCCCAGCGGCTTTTCCACCACAACCCGCGCCAGAGGCGTCGCGAGCTTGAAGGTGGCGATGTGCTCGCAAATCGGCTTGAAAAGATCAGGCCCGACCGCGAGATAGAAGGCACGCACCCGGTCCTCCTGGTCGCCAAGGGCCGCTGCCAGCTCGGGCCAGCCGGCCGTGGAACCAGCATCAACCGCATGATAGGAGATGCGCGCCAGAAATTTTGCCTCGAGTTCCGGGGTCAGGTCGTCGGCGGCGACGAAGGTTTTCAAGGCTGTGCGCACGAAGGCGACGTAATCTTCGCTGGACATTGCCCGGCGCGAGGCACCGATGATGCGCGCGTCGACCGGAATCTGGCCGGCTTGATCGCGGTGATACAGCGCGGGCATCAGTTTGCGCGCAGCAAGATCGCCTGTGCCGCCAAAGACAATCAAGTCAAAGGGCGGCGTTTCAATGGTGCGTGAGACCATGGTCTGTGACTCCGTAATGACGCGGAACGAGGATCAGGCGCGAAGTTGCGGAAGATCGCGCCGATGTGGCAGGTCTGCGCCGCGGCGGGCGCAGGTGATGGCAGCGGCGGCAATCGCGAAAGCTATGCAGCGCTGCAGGGCGGCGTGATCGATGGTGCCGAGACGCTGCCTGTTCAAATGCCCGGTCTCGGCCAGTGCCGTCAACAAGGCGGCCTGAAATGTGTCACCAGCACCAACCGTGTCGACCACGGCAATGGCGGGTGCGGGCAGATCAACCGCGGCGCTTTGCGTCCATGCGCAGGCTCCCGCGCCACCGCGCGTCAGCACCACGAGGCCAGCGCCGCCTTGCAGCCACTGGCGGGCCTTGCTGGCAGGCTCGATGCCGGGATAAAGCCGCTCGAAATCCTCATCGCTGATCTTGATCAGATCGGCGCAAGCCGCAAAAGCATCCACTCGGCCCTGCCAGACGGCGATATCGGGCTCGATGCTCATGCGGATATTGGGATCGTAGGAAATGATTCTGCGGCCTGCCTCGCGCCGAGCCAGCGCCAGATAGGTAGCACCTACCGGCTCCACAACGGTCGAAAACGACCCGAAATGCAAAGCCTGCACCTCGCTGGCAAGGTCGGGAAGTTCATCTGGTGTCAAATCCCGGTCAGCAGCGCCATCGCCATAGAAGGCATAGGCCGGCGTTGGCCCGGTGAGATCGACAAGGCTCAGGGTCGATGGCCGGTCGCTGCGCTTGAGGTAGCGCTCGCCCACCTGTTCGGCATGCAGAAACTTGTAAAGGCGCTCGCCCATCATGTCGCGCGAGAGGCCCGTGAAGAACTCCGCGTGTTGCCCGAGGCGCGCCAGACCGAAGGCGACATTGAAGGGTGATCCGCCGGGGCAACCCTGCAGGTTCATGGATTCGTGGGTTTCAGCGCCGACAAAAATGTCGATCAGAGCCTCGCCGCATACTAGGATCATTTATGCCTCCGGCCCGATGACGCCCTTGCGCAGAATGACATTGCCATAAAGCGCCCGCTCGCCGGACGCAACCAAAGCAAAGGCCCCCTTGACGCGGGCGTAAAAGGCATCGCCCATCAGCGGTTCGAGTTCGACGACGGGATCGAACCGCGAAACCACCTGCGCAATGGCCTGCATGATGGGCTCGACATGGCGTGGATCGCCCTTGATGCCGGGGCGAAATGCGGCGGCTACATGGTGATCGAGCGGCATCACCGACAGGATGGCATCGACAAGAGCGACGACGCCATGACCTTCCATGCGCACCAGACGCCGCGCATCGGTGGCGGCGGGATAATTGCCGTCGACAATGGCGATTTCATCGCCGTGGCCCATCGCGCGCAAGATGTGCAGCAAATCTGGTCCCAATAATGGATTGATGCCTTTCAACATGCTTCAGCCCCCTGAATTTGTGCGCGAAACAACACCTCGCGGTCGCGCCCGAAATTAGCTAGAAATGGTAGCGCGGCACCGCCCAAGGCGCGGGCCTCCGGGCCGATGGTGCCCTCACGCACGCTGATCGGAAACAGGCCCTGATGATCAAGCTTCGCCATGTGCTCGATCGTGCGGGCGACGATGCGGCTACGCACCGCGGCGGGGATGGCGCCATCGATAATCGCCGCCTCGCTGTCAATCAGCGCATGTGCAGCCAGAATCGTCCGTGCCAGATTTGATGTGACGTCTTCGATCCAGTCATCGAGCGTTGGCCCCAGATCACCCCAATCGCGCGGCGAGCGCCAGAGCGGGGAGGGGTCGATGCCGGCCGCAACCAACTTGCGCTCCAGCGTGAAGATCGATGCGCAGCGGATCAACTGCTGGCTGCCAGCGGTGCCCTGCGGCACCGGCATCGACCCGATGGCCGCAGCATTGCCACGGCGGCCCTGAAACAAGTGACCTTCGAGAACGAGGCCGCCACCAATGAAGGCGCCAATGAAAATATAGAGGAAATCGCGAAACGGCCAGCCTTGCCCGAAAAATTGTTCGGCGGCACAGGCTGCGGTGCCGTCATTGCAAAGCAGCACCGGCATGGGCACCAGCGCGGCGATTTGGCGTTGCGGATCAAAATTGCGCCATTGATCGAGCACGTCGCGCGGTGCACCGACCTCAAGCTCCCAGTTCCATAGCTCGAATGGGGCGGCAATCCCCAGCCCGGCAACCCGCGAGCGCTGATCATCGTCGAGATCCGCCAGCAAGTCGGCAACGCCAGTTTGCGCCAAAGTCATGACGGCTTGCGGCGTAGGATAGGCGTGCGGCAGGTGAATGGCGGCGCGGATGTTGGCGCAAAAATCAACCAGCAGGAGGTCTGAGCTTTTGCGCCCGATCTTCAGCCCGAAGGCCCACGCGCCTTCAGGATTGAGAGCGAAGGGCACGGCCGGTTGGCCGACCTTGCCGCGCATGGGTTCACCCTTGAGCAGCAGGCCGTCGGCTTCGAGGCGCTTGACAATGACCGTGGTGGCCTGGGCGGAAAGGCCGGTCAACCGTGCGATCTCCACTTTGGGCAAGGCACCGTGGCGGCGGATCAGCGACAGGATCAGCCGCTCGTTGTAGAGCCGAACACCAGCCTGATTAGTGCCACGGCTGAGATCGGCCTGGCGAACATCATCGCCCCCGGCCAGATCAGGCGGGGTGCGCGTGCTGTTGCTTTCTGCAGATGCCATCGAGCTCATGAGCGGCGTGAACCTGTCGTTTCGTTCCCTAAAATATTTCAAGCGCCAAACTAGGCGCTGGCGTCAGGCGCAGATTGTCCTTTTGCGCGACGCCTGTCAATAAATTCATCCAAGTGATTTAATCATTGACAACGCGTTGAAGCCATAGTTTGATAGGCGGCGTCGCACAAGTCTGTCGAATTGGACAGTCTGCATAAACCGTAAAAAGCGGTGACGGCAAAAACCAGGGAGAGGGCCTATGCGACGCACTGTCAGCGACAAAACCACCTGACAAATTCCACAATGTGCATGATCCCGAGGAGGATACCCATGAAAAAACTTCAGCTTCTGGCTGGCGCCGCCATGATGGCGGTGGCTGTTGCCGCCGTTCCCGCCTATGCAGCCCAGGCGCCGCTGATCGGTCTTATCACCAAGACCAACACGAACCCCTATTTCGTGAAAATGAAAGCCGGTTTTGAAGCCCAGGCCAAGAAAGACGGCCTGCGCGCTCAAGCTTTCGCCGGCAAGGCCGACGGCGACTCCGACAGCCAGATCACCGCTATCGAGAACCTGATAGCTGCTCATGCCAAGGGCATTCTGATCACCGCCAGCAGCTCGGCTGTTGTTCCGGCGATCGAAAAGGCCCGCAAGGCCGGCATTCTGGTGATCGCGCTCGATTCACCGCTGCAGCCCGCCAATGCCGCTGATGCGACCTTCGCGACCGACAATTTCCTTGCCGGCGAACTCATCGGCAAGTGGGCACATGCCACCATGGGCGCAGGCGCTGCTACCGCCAAGATCGCCATGCTGGACCTCGCCACCGGCGATATTCCGGTCGACGTGCTGCGCGACACCGGGTTCCTCAAGGGCTTTGGTATCCCCGTGAAGGATCCCAACAAGAATGGCACCGAGAGCGACAAGCGCATCGTTGGCCATGAAATCACCGCTGGTGCCGAGGACGGCGGACGCAAGGCGATGGAAAACCTGCTTCAGAAGAACCCAGGCATCAACCTCGTCTACAACATCAACGAACCGGCTGCCGCCGGTGCCTATCAGGCGCTGAAGGCTGCGGGCAAGAAGGCGCTGATCGTCGCGATCGACGGCAGCTGCGATGGCGTGAAGAACGTCAAGGCTGGCATCATCGGTGCCACCTCGATGCAATTCCCGCTGCTCATGGCTTCGCTCGGCGTCGATGCCGTTGCGAAATTCGCCAAGACGGGTGCCAAGCCGAAAAACTCGCCCGGTCTGAGCTTCTTCAACACCGGCACGACGCTGATCACCGATCACCCGGTCAAGGGCATTCCGTCGATTACTTCGGCTGAAGGCCTGAAAAAGTGCTGGGGCTGATTGCCAAGCTTTGAAAAGCAGTTAACATTGAGGGCGGCTTCCCGTGAGCCGCCCTTTTTAGACACCTAACCAGCGCATCAATTTCAAAAAAAACCTTGGGGAAACGTCATGAGCGATACGGCCTCGCAGGCTGCCAAAGCAGCGGCGGAACAAAGGGTTGCTGACTACGAACGCGTTCTGGAGCAAAGCGACCAGAAGCTCGCAGCTTTTGAAGCCCGACAACGCGGGGTTTTGGAGCGCATTCAGCACCTGCTGCATGGTTCACCCGTGCTGGTGCCAATGTTTGTGCTGGTTTTAAGCCTTGTCATCTTCGGCTTGCTGATCGGCCACATTTTCTTCGATCCGCTGAATTTCATGCTGATTCTGCAGCAAGTCACGGTGGTTGCCGTGGTTGGCATCGCGCAGACGCTGGTGATCCTCACCGCAGGTATCGACCTTTCGGTCTCCGCAATTCTGGTGCTGTGCAGCATCGTCATGGGCCGCCTCTCGGTGCATTACGGCTGGCCTTGGGAGCTTGGCGTCCTGGTTGGCCTGGCGGTCGGCACGGCCTGCGGCATGATCAACGGTCTGCTCGTCACCAAAATCCGACTGCCGCCGTTCATCGTCACGCTCGGCACGCTGAATATCTTTTTCGCGCTCAATCTGTGGTTCTCCAATTCTGAAACGATCCAGAACCAGGATCTGATCGCCAAGGCTAATCCGCTGCTGTTTTTCGGCAATTCCTTCAAGGTGTTCGGCGGCGACCTGACCTACGGCTCGATCTTTATGGTGCTGCTGTTCTTCGGTGTCTGGTATTTGTTGAATCGCACCGCCTGGGGACGGCATGTCCATGCCGTTGGTGACGATGTCGATGCTGCGCGTCTCGCCGGTATCCAGACTGACCGCACCCTGCTCACGGTTTATGCTCTCGCGGGTCTGATCTGCGCTCTGGGCGCTTATGTGATGATCGGCCGGGTCGGCTCGATCAGCCCCAACAACGGTCAAACCTCGAACCTCGACTCGATCACCGCAGTGGTCATCGGCGGCACGTCGCTGTTTGGCGGGCGCGGCTCGATCTTCGGAACCTTGTTTGGAGCCCTGATCATCGGTGTGTTCGTCAATGGCCTCGCGCTTTATGGCGTCGATGTGCTTTGGCAGGAATTTGCCATCGGTGTGCTGTCCATCACCGCTGTGGCTCTTGATCAATGGCTTCGGAGGGTATCGCAATGACTGACGTGCAACCAATCCTCAGCGCGCGTGGGCTGGTCAAACGCTATGGCAAGGTCACCGCGATCGACCATGCCGATTTCGACCTCAACCCGGCTGAAATCCTTGGCGTCATTGGTGACAATGGCGCGGGAAAATCCAGCCTGATCAAGGTGCTGACCGGGGCGATCATGCCGGATTTCGGCGAGGTCAAGCTCAATGGCGAACTGGTCAAGTTTCGCTCGCCGCAAGATGCGCGTGCCCTTGGCATCGAGACGGTCTATCAAAACCTCGCGCTGTCGCCCGCCCTCAGTATCGCCGACAATCTGTTTTTGGGACGCGAGCGTCGCAAAGCGGGGTTTCTGGGTAAATATTTCCGCCTGCTCGACCGCAGCGGCATGCAGCAACTGGCGCGTGACCGGTTGTCCGAGCTCGGTCTGCTCACCATCCAGAACATCAATCAGCAGGTGGAAACCCTGTCAGGCGGCCAGCGTCAGGGCGTGGCCGTGGCGCGCGCCGCAGCTTTCGGCAGCCGCGTCGTCATTATGGATGAGCCTACCGCCGCGCTCGGCGTCAAGGAATCGCGCCGCGTTCTGGAATTGATCAAGGACGTCAAGGCGCGCGGGCTGCCGATCGTGCTGATCAGCCATAATATGCCGCATGTTTTCGAGGTCTCTGATCGCATCCATATCCATCGGCTGGGCAAGCGTATCGCCATTGTCGATCCGAAGAAGATTACCATGTCGGACGCGGTGGCGATCATGACCGGGGCCATGCCGCCGCCCGAGGACGCGCAGCAAGCGGCTTGAAACATTGGGGCCTTGGCATTCGCGCCTGAGGCCCCCTGTCCGCGAAGGCATTGGCCTCCGGCAAAGTCCGGGGGCAGCGTAGGCGCGTCTGCACCTCGGGCTGGTTGCCAAGGGGTAAAGATGATCAGGCCAATGCGCGCCGCATGTTGAGGGCGACATTATGATTTGGACATTAGGGTTCCGGTGCGGGTGATCATGCCCGCTAATGGAACTCATCATGCCCAAAGCCGCCATTATTTTTCCCGACCAGCTCAACTTCAAACCGTCACCGATCAATCCGCAATGGATCATCTCCGGAACACCGGACGCCCGCTGCGCGCTGCTTTCGACCTCGGCGGACGGCCTTGCGACATCCCTCATCTGGGAATGTGCGCCAGGCAGTTTCAACTGGCATTATGATTTCGATGAAACCGTGCATTTCATTGAAGGGTCGGTGACCATCCGCGATGCCGCCGGCCAGACGAAAACCCTCGGAGCGGGCGATATTGTGGTGTTTCCGGCCGGCTCGCATGCCGTCTGGACAGTGCATAGCCGCGTCCGGAAAATCGCCGTCTGCAAACGCGTTTTGCCGCGTCAACTCGGCGCCGTGATTGCCGTGCTGCGGGCTGCCAAACGTGTTATCAAGGGCGCTAGAGCGCCGGCTTCTGGCGCACTCGCGCCGGTTTGAAGCTGTTCAACGCACCTGCGCGGTGAGCAGCTTCAGCGCGAAGCCGCTCATCAGCGCCGCAAAACCATAGTCGAACCGCCGCATGGCGCGTGGATTGTCGCGCAGGAGCTTGAGGAAGCGTCCGGCGACCATCACCAAGGCCATATTGACAAGGGTTCCCAGAACCAGAAAAAACAGTGCCAGAAACAGGATGGTATGGCTGGCCTGCGGGCTGTGCGGATCAACGAACTGCGGCAGGAACGTCACATAAAACAACACCACCTTCGGGTTGGTGAGGTTGATGCCGATGCCGGTGAGATAGGTGGCGCGCAGGCTTGGCACGGCGCCGCCGTCCCGCTTGATGGTCAGCGCCGAACCATGGCGAATGGCCTGCACGGCCAGCCACAGGAGATAGACCGATCCGACGATTTTGATGAAGGTAAAGGCCGGCACCGAGGCGGCGATCAGCGCCGAAAGGCCAAAGGCTGCGAGCATGGCATGGCAGAACAGGCCGGTCGTTGCGCCCAGAAGTGCGGCAATGCCGTGGCGCGGCCCACCCATCATGGTGCGGCTCATGAACAAGGTCATGTCCGGGCCCGGCGTCACCGCCAGCAACAGGCAGGCAATCGTGAAGGTCGCCATCAGCGGCCAGGCGGGAATGAAAGACATGGAACCCGTGCTCGGTTATGACCGCTGGTGCGATGCCCTGCATCGCTGGCCGTGTCAAGCCATGGCCAGATCCGGCTTCAGCTCAGCGCGGGCAGCCACGCTCGCGCTCTTCGCGCACAATGGCGGCGATGATCACGCGATCGGCGTGTGACAGTGGCACATCATTGACATTATCAAAGCTGCATCCGGCATTGCCGAACATGCGGATGGCCCGCGCGGTGTGGAAACAATAGCCGGCATCCTTGTAGATGCCGTTACGCTGCGCATAAAGCTCCTCGCAGGACATGTCGCGAAATTGCGCCAGCGCGACACCCGAAAGACCCATGGCAAACAGGCCGATCATAAACAGGCGAGCGACCATCGTTACAACCTCCGTCGTGCAACTTTGGTAGAGAATGGCAGAGATAATTGGGTTTTGCAAGAACCGTCAACACCTCAGGGGTTGAGGTAATCATGCAATTGGCGGGCTGCAGCGGCCTTTTGCTGCGGGGTGGCCGTGCTCAGATTTTGCCAGAGCCAGGCATCTTGCTCGCCGGCCGCCTTGGCGAGCGCGTACCATTTCAGCGCGGCAACGCGATCCAGCGGCAGGGCGCGGCCGACCGCATAGAGCCGGGCTATGCGATCCTGAGCGATGGGATTACCGAGATTGGCGGCCTTCACCAGCCAATTTGCCGCGCTGCTCTCGCTTTTGGGCACGCCGTTGCCCTTGAATTCAGCCAGACCATATTCCACCATGCCGGGCGCATTATCGCCCTTGGCGGCGACCAAAAACCACTTTGCAGCCTTGGCGGGGTCCTGCGGCACGCCGCGCCCGGCCTGATAAAGCAGGCCAAGCGACAGGGCGGCGTCGGCGTTGCCGCCTTGCGCGGCTTGGCGAAACAATGCCGCTGCGGCAAGGAAGGTCGCCGGTTTAATGGCGCCCTTGCCATCGCTCAAGGTGAGAATGCCAAGATTATATTGCGCTTCGGCATTGCCGGTGGCCGCAGCCTTGGTCAGCCAGGCCTTGCCCTTATCGACATTTTTTGGTGTCCCGAAACCTTCAATCAGGTCCATGCCCCACGCAAATTCGGCGGCTTCGTTACCCTTTTCGGCTGCCAAACGATACCAGTCGGCGCTTTGTTTGGGGTGGGGCCCAAAGGCATAGCCTTCGGCATAGACACGGCCGATCAGCGCCATGGCCGCCGCATCCGCGGGGTTGGTCTTCAAGCGCGCCAGGGCCAGATTGACGGCGGTTTGATACAAGCCACGCTGATAGGCGCCATAGGCCATATCCGGCGTTTGCGCCGCCATCGCGCGCCCCGACACACAAGCAAGCAGTGCCAGCAATCCGGCGCAGCAAAAGCTGCCGCATCGTCTCCTGATCGCAATCAGGCGCTGGTTGATTTCGTTGAGCGTCAAACGAGATCCGTTTGTGAAAGCGCAATCACCCGCCGCGCATCGGCCATGGCTGCAGCAACACCGCGCGGATCTTCAAACACCGCAGCCCCGAGCGCGATAAATTCCGCACCGGCTTTGGCATATTCGACAATTTCGGCGAGATCATGGGCATAGGCAACGCAGGGCACGTTGAAAATATCCGCCCACCAGGTCACCAATTCGAGGGTTTTGGCCGGATCAGGGGTGTTGCCATCGGCATCCGGAGCGCCAAACATCAGATAATCGACATCAGCTTCGCCGGCCACCATAGCGTCATCGCGCGAATTGACGCCGCCGAGGCCGACGATGCGACGCGGCTTCAGCTTGGCCGCGCCTTCCACGAATTCCGGGGTCAGGCCGCGCCCGTAATGCACGCCATCGGCATTGGCGCGCATGGCCAGCGTGGCGCTGTCGGCCCCGGCATCGGCCTCCAGCAACACGGCCGCACCGCGCGGCTGGGCAATATCCGCAGCAGCGCGCACGATTTTTTTGGCTTCCTGATCATCGCGCGCTTTCAGGCGCACCAGAACGCAGGCGATATCCCCCGGCTCGACCGCCTGGCGGAGCTGATCAGGAAAATCGCCGAGCCGCTCCAGAGGCGGCGTCACGAGATAAAGGCGGGCTGTTTCAACCATGGTTCCTTATTGCCGCTGATGGGGCGCGATGCAAGATGGCGATGCTATTCCCCTGTCAAGGCCATGTCGTCACGGTGGATCATTTCCGCCCGTCCCGTCGTGCCTAGCAGATGGGCCACGGCGCTGGTGTGACGGCCGCGAATCGCCTGCGCCGCAGCGGCATCATGCGCGACAAGCCCGCGTCCGATCTCCGTGCCCATGGCATCACGGATGATCACGCAATCGCCGCGCGAAAACGCACCTTCGATGCGGGTGACGCCCGCTGGCAGCAGGCTCTTGCCCGAGGCCAAGGCCCGCGCCGCGCCGACATCGACATGGAGCGTGCCGCGCGGCTCCAGCGACCCGGCCAGCCATTTTTTCCGCGCCGTCACCGGGTTGGAGGGGGTCAAAAACCAAGTACAGCGTGCCGTGTCGTCGCTGATATGGCGCACTGGATGCAACCCGCGCCCATCGGCGATCACCATATGCGCGCCGCCACCAACAGCGATTTTGGCGGCCTCGATTTTGGTGCGCATGCCACCACGGGATAATTCCGAGGCGGCACCACCAGCCATGGCCTCGATCTCGGCGCTGATTTTTGCCACCACAGGGATGAGTTTGGCGGTCGGGTCGCTATGCGGCGGTGCGGTATAAAGCCCGTCGATATCCGACAGGAGCACCAGCACATCCGCCCCGGCCATGGTGGCGACGCGGGCCGCCAGCCGATCATTGTCGCCGTAGCGGATTTCCGCCGTGGCCACCGTGTCATTCTCATTGATCACCGGCACGGCGCGATAGCTCAGCAGACGGTCGAGCGTGGCTCTGGCGTTGAGGTAGCGGCGGCGTTCTTCAGTGTCGCCGAGCGTCACCAGAATCTGCCCGGCCTTGATACCGCGGGCCGCCAGAATCTCCGCCCAAAGCCGCGCCAGCTCGATTTGTCCGATGGCGGCGGCGGCTTGCGAATCTTCCAGCTTCAGGGCACCGGCGGGCAGGCCGAGAACGCTGCGTCCCAGCGCGATGGCACCAGAAGACACCACCAACACATCCGCCCCGCGCCGATGCAAGTCTGCCAGATCATCGGCCAAGGCTGCCAACCAGTCGGCGCGCGCCGTCCCGGCTCTGGCGTCAACCAGCAGAGACGAGCCGACTTTGACAACAATGCGCTTGAAAGCGGCGAGGGTGGGAAGAACTTCGGTCACGGCTGCGAGGCATAAAGGGTTTTTGCGATGGCGCAAGGGGTGAGGCGTGCCGCGGCGCTGGGCGCTGCCCCCTTGGCCATGAAAACCTGATGGCATGATCACCAGTTGCATGGCAGGATCAAATAAAGCGCGCCAAGCGGCTTTTGGGAAGCCGTGCTGGTTTTGCTGCAAGAAATCGGAGATCCCATGTATTACGAACCGGGTGTCAGCAAGCATGGCTTGGCCTATGATCCGTTCAAATCCTGCGTCGTGCCGCGTCCGATTGGCTGGATTTCCACGACCAGCCGCGAGGGCGTCGATAATCTTGCGCCTTTCAGTCAATTTCAGAATGTCGGTTTTGATCCGCCGATCGTGATGTTTTCCGCCAACCAGACGACACGCGGGGCGCGCAAGGACAGTGTCGTGAATGCCGAGGCAACTGGCGCTTTTGTGTGGAATATGGCGACCTATGACCTGCGTGAAGCGGTCAATATATCGTCGGAAGAGCTACCTGCCAGCGTTGATGAATTTCAGCGCGCCGGCTTGAACAAGCTTGCCTCGACATTGATCCGTCCACCGCGCGTGGCGCAATCGCCGGTGCATTTCGAGTGTGCTTATCTGCAAACGGTGCGGCTGCCCGGCAATGGTGCGATGGGCGCCGTCGATGTGGTGTTTGGCAGAGTTCTGGCGATACATATTGATGACGCGGTGCTGCGCGATGGCAAACTCGACATCGCGCGCGTCAAGCCCCTGGCTCGCTTGGGCTATTATGATTACACCTGCGTCGACAGGGTGTTTACGATCCCGCCGCCCGGCAGCAATGAAGCCCTCAAGGCCGGGCTTGAAGGCGCGCCTGACAAAGTCGGGCTGGCGCTCGCCACTGATGGCAAGTCCGTTTAGAAAAACGCCTGCAATCCGGTGATGGCCCGCCCCAGAATCAGCGCATGGACATCATGCGTGCCTTCATAGGTGTTGACCGTTTCAAGGTTCTGGGCGTGCCGCATGACATGATAGCTGCCAGCTATGCCGTTGCCGCCATGAATGTCGCGCGCCTGACGCGCAATATCGAGCGCGACGCCGCAATTGTTGCGTTTGATGATCGAAATCATTTCCGGCTGGCTTTGCTCCTCGTCCAGCAGGCGGCCAACCCGCAACGCGGCCTGAAGTCCCAGCGCAATGCCGGTCTGCATGTCGGCAAGCTTTTTTTGAACAAGCTGAGTGGCGGCCAGAGGTCGCTTGAATTGAATGCGGTTGAGGGCATAATCGCGGGCGCGGGCCATGCAATCTTCGGCGGCGCCCATCACGCCCCAGCTTATGCCGTAACGCGCGCGGTTGAGGCAACTGAACGGGCCTTTGAGTCCGGAAACATGCGGTAGCAGCGCGCTGGCCGGCACGTCAACGTCCTGCATGACGATTTCGCCGGTCACCGAGGCACGCAGCGACAGCTTGCCCTTGATTTTAGGGGCCGTCAGACCCTTCATGCCCTTTTCGAGAATGAAGCCACGAATAGCGCCGCCATGGGCGCTGGATTTGGCCCAGACAACAAAGACGTCGGCAATGGGGGCGTTTGAAATCCACATTTTGGCGCCATTCAGACGAAAACCGCCGTCAATCGGATCAGCTTTCGTGGTCATGCTGGCCGGGTCAGAACCGGCCTCGGGCTCGGTCAGCCCGAAACAGCCGATCCACGCGCCGCTTGCCAGCTTGGGCAGATAATTCCGCCGCTGCGCTTCATCGCCAAAGGCGAAAATCGGGTGCATGACCAGCGATGATTGCACGCTCATCATCGAGCGATAGCCGGAATCAACCCGCTCGATCTCGCGCGCCACAAGGCCATAACTGACGTAATTGGCACCGGCGCCGCCATATGTTTCGGGGATGGTGATGCCCAGCAGGCCCATCGCGCCCATGCGCGCGAAAATGTCGGGGTTGACGATCTCTTCGGCATAGGCCGTCTCGATACCGGGCATGAGTTCGTCTTGCGCAAAGGCGCGGGCGCTGTCGCGGATCATGCGCTCAACTTCGCCCAGTTGATCATCAAGGCGAAACGGATCGTCCCAAGCAAAAGGTGCCGCCATATGAGAGGATTTGGCGGCGATTTCGGCGTTTTGGGACATGTGACCATCCTCAAGAAGTGAAGCGGCATCATAAAGCGCATCGGCGATAGGGTTCAAGGGCCGGGCTGCAACCGCGTCAACGACCAGGGCATGCGCGTCGCCACCCCAGTTTTGCCATGGATGACGATCTGCGATGTCGGCCGCGTGCCGGCGCGTGAGGCAATCAACGCGGAATCTTCCAGAATCAGGTGGGCGCCACTGGCTTCGAACAGCCAGACCTCGCCATGCGCTGTTTCCAGCCGGATGGCACGGCCTGCGTCCGCGGGCTGGGCCTTGAGAGATGGATGCAAATGAAATCTGATCCTGAACGGCAGGTCAGGCGCGGGCCGCGCGCCCGGCGCGAGGCTCAGGCTGTCCTCGCCAATGAGCCTTTCGCCATCACGCGACAATCCTAACTGGCGCGTGTGCAGCAGGCCGAATTGCCGGGCGTAGCCATCATGCGTCGCGCCAAGAAACAGATCGCCCGCCTCGTCGCGGCGCTCGATATCGACCTTTTCCGGCCCAGCGAGGATTTGATGGCGCAAATGGGCTTGCAGCCCGTGCTCATCGGCGAAGGTTGCGCTGGACGTATCATCGATTTCGAGAGTCGAATGGGCGGCAGTGAGACGTCCGGCTTCGCGCAGGAGCGGCTTGGTGTCGTCACACGAGCCGCAATTGATCACCAGACGCTGATCGCCGCTCGAAAATTCGAAAGCCAATGTCCCGGCATGGGCCAAGGCGGAATGGCGCATCGCTGGTGGCAGGCCGCCGTCGAAAATCAAAACGCTGGCCCCGGCGCTGAGGCGCAGATAACCGCCGGGGCCGGCGGCGGACGGCGTCGTGCCATGGTTGGCGTCGTGGGCCAGCGCGAGCGCGAGCGCGTCCATCGACGATGGCCCCATGCCATTGAACAGGGCCAATGAGCCGTCAGGATGGCGCAGCTTGCGCAAATGGCCTTGCAGGCGGGTGATGGCCGCGGAAAGTTGCGGTGGCGGCGTGATCCCCCTTGCGACAAAGGCTTGTTGCAGAGGCATCAAATCCAGCACAACCGCGACCAGCACGCCGGGATGTCGGCTCACATGGCAGCCATCGGCGAGCACCTGCGCTGCCAATTCGCGGCCAAGACGCTGGCTGGCGCGCTGCAGGCGCTGGGCCGAAACTGCGGCGCAAAGGCTGTAGGCAGTGGCAGCAAGTGTCAGATTCAACCGCGTTATGTCCGCCTGCGGATGGCAGAGCGCCAGCAGCACGCGGACATGGTCCTGCTTGAGGCCCTGCAAGAAGCGATCGTAGAAATCCCGATCCGCGCCTTCCAGCAAAATGGGTGACTGCGACAGAAATGACACCAGGCGCCGGGCCGTCACATCCGGCTCGAGGGCCGCCGAATGCCTTGCCTTGTGATGGCGCAGGAATTCATCGACGAGTTTGCGTGCGGTGGCACTGATGTCGGGGCCGGGGGCGGCGCGCACATGCCGCAACCAGCCAAAATCGCAGAGTGCGCGGGCAAAGGCGGCGCTCGGCGGCTCCTGCGCAAAGGGCGATCCAGCGGCAACGTCCAGTGATTGGCCCCCGAAAGTGAAATGTCCGCGCTGGTATTCTTCAATGCGCACCGGATCGATGGTGCGAATATCCTGAGGGGCTACCAACAAGCGGCGCGGTGCACGTTGCAGGGCAAGGGCCGGGCGCAGCAATGCCGACAGAATCGCACCACGCGTCCGCGCAACCGCAATGGATGCGAGCGCGCCCGTGATGCGCAGCCTTTCGGCAGAATCAAGTGCAATGCGCGCCACTCATGCCCCTGCGCGTCGAGACATCGATATAAAGTGCTTAAACATCGCGATAATTTGGGCTTTTATGGTTGATAAACGCTTAACGACGCTTCAGCCGTGCCGCAAAAAACCCATCGAGCCCCGAGAGGCGCGGCTGTGAATCGGGCATGTGCTGGGGCAATGTGCGCAGTTCCCCTGACGCATTGATGCACATCGTAAGGCCGCCGATTTCCGAGGGCGCAATCGCTTCGCGCATCATGTCGGGATTGCGCCGGAGCAGCGCTGCGATCTGCAGTTCGCCTTCTTCCGGCTCGAGTGAACAGGTGCAATAGACCAGCATGCCACCCGGCTTCAGCAACCTGGTCGCTGCGTCGAGAATGCGGGCCTGCAACGCCACCAGCGCGGCGAGGTCTCCAGGCTTTTTGGTCCAGGCCACGTCGGGGTGACGTCGGATGGTGCCGGTTGCCATGCAGGGGGCATCGACGAGAATGGCATCAAAGGGCTGGGTCTTGAGGGTCGCGGCGTCGGCAACCAGCGTTTCGACTTTCAGATTGAGCCGCTCCATATTGGCGGCGAGGCGCTTCAGTCGCTCCGCTGAGCGGTCGATTGCCACCACATCGGCTCCGGTCTGGGCGAGTTGGGCGGTCTTGCCGCCCGGTGCGGCACAAAAATCGCCCACCCGCATGCCGGCGCTGACCTGCAGCAGTCGTGCCGGCAAGGCCGCGGCGGCATCCTGCACCCACCATTCGCCCTGCGTGAAGCCCGGCAAACCGGAAATCTGGCTATGATCAAGCAAGCGCACGGAACCCGTCACGGTCACAACCGCGCCAAGCCGCGCTGCCCAGCCCGCCGCGTCGCTTTTGACGGTCAGGTCAATCGTCGGTTGCTCGCGATTGGCGGCGGCGATTTCGCTGACAATTGCCGGGCCGTAAGTCTTGCGCCAGCGGGTCAAGAGCCATTGCGGCGTGTCGATTTCGGCTGAAGCGACTTCCGCCAGCAGGTTGTCGCGTTCGCGCGCGATGGTTCGCAGCACGCCGTTCACCAGCTTGACATAGGCTGATGCTTTCACATCCAACCGCGCCGCCCGCACAGCCAAATCGACCGCGGCGTGATCGGGAATATCGAGAAACAGCACCTGTGCTGCCCCGGCGATCAGAATCCATTCGAGCTGGCCGGAATTCTTTGGCGTGCCGCGTTCCAGTTGGCGCGCGAGGATGTGGCGCAAGGAGCCAAGCCGCCGCAAACTCACCATGACGATCGAGCGTGCGAGCGCGCTGTCACGGTGATCAAGCGCTGCCAGTCGTGTTGCCATGGTTTCGGCGAGCGGGCGATCCGGAGACAATCCGGCCAGATGATCAACCAGAATCTGTGTTGCCGCCATCCGTGGTGGCAGCCCGGGATATTGTGCGGCAAGAGCGTCCTGCACTTGCCGCTCCGCCGCAGTGAGCCGTGAGCGTGGGGCGCCGCTGCGCGCGGTGCCGGGGGCCTTGTCCTTACCGATTATCAAGAAAAACGCCTGCTGAGTGGAGCCAAAACGCGCTCATGAACAAAGTGATTCGTTCCTTGTAACTTGAAACCCATGCGGAAAAAACATTATGTTGAACCTGTGTCCGCGATGGCCACGGCCTTGGCAGGCTGGTGCAGCATGCGGCAATTGGATCATCATGATGAACAAAGCACCCGGTTCTGTCGAGCTTGATCCTGCATTCGAGGCGGCGCGTCTTGCCCGCATCAAGGCGGCTGCGGAGCGCGCAGGCGCCGAGGCGCAAGCGCGACGGCAGGCTGCGCAAAGCCCGGCGCCCGAGCCTGAACATCAGGGTCGTGATGGCCCTGAACCCGTGCGTTACGGCGACTGGGAAGTGCGCGGGCTTGCCACCGATTTCTGAATGCGCCGCGCGCGCGCTCACGACATGGCCAAAACGACCTTGCCCAGGGCTTCGCGGCGTTTGAGGATATTCAGCGCCTCGGCGATGTTTTCGAGGGGAAGAATTCTGTGGATATGTGCGGAAATGCGGCCATCCGCCGCCATGGCGGCGATATCGCGCATGTTTTCGCGCTGCAAATCGGGAGAGCGGCGCACAAAATCGCCCCAGAACACGCCCTGAATGTCGCAACCCTTGAGCAGCGCCAGGTTGAGCGGGATGCGCGGAATTTCGCCGGCGGCAAAGCCAATCACCAGCAATCTGCCTTCCCAGGCCAGCGCCCGCAGCGCCGCCTCGGTCAGATGGCCGCCGACCGGATCATAAACCACATCGACACCCTTGCCGCCGGTGAGGGTTTTAAGGGCCTCTTTCAGGTCGTTGGTGGCATAATCCACCACCTCGTCGGCCCCCGCCTTGCGGGCGAACTCCAGCTTTTCGGCTGATGATGCGCAGGCGATCACCCGCGCGCCCAGACAATGGCCCAATTCCACCGCGGCAAGGCCGACACCTCCCGTCGCCCCCAGCACTGCCAGCGTCTCGCCAGCTCGCAAACGGGCGCGTTGTCGGAAAGCGTGCATCGTCGTGCCATAGGTCACAAACAGCCCGGCGGCTTTCTCCAGCGACAGCCCGTCGGGCACCTTGATCATCTGGCTGGCCGGGCAGATCACCATCTCGCGGGCTGCGCCATAGCCGATGAACCCGGCGACGGCATCGCCGGGCTGGAAGCCGCTGACGCCCGCGCCAAGCGCCTCGACATGGCCTGAAAACTCGCCGCAGGGCGAAAACGGCAGGTTCGGCTTCACCTGATATTTGTTCTCGATGATCAGCGTATCGAGAAAATTCAGGGCGGCGAAACTGGTCCGCACGAGCACCTCGCCCGCTCCGGGGGCGGGTGTGGGAATATCCTTTATGACGAGGCTTTCGGGTGGCCCCCAGGCTTCACATGAAACAGCGCGCATCTTGTCTCCTCTCCTGCTTATTTTTTTGCCAAGCCCGCGGCATCGAAAGCCCGACGCAAGCGGACAAATGCCAGCCTCAGGCGTGATTTCACGGTGCCGAGCGGCAAGCGGGTGCGCTCGGCGATAGCCGCATGGGTCAAACCCTCATAGAATGCCAATTGCACCATCAGACCTTGCTCCTGAGGCAAAGCTTTCACAAGCGCCGCGATGCCGGCTTGTCTGCGGCCTTCATCAAGCCCGGTTTCAGCATCGCTGGCATGGTCCTGCACCATCTCGAGGAGCCAAGGCGAGGGTTCGGCTGGCGCGGTGCCGATGCGGCGGTGCAGATCGATCCGGCGGTTGCGGGCGATGCGATAAAGCCAGGTGGACAGGCTGGCGCGGGAGGCATCGAACAGGCCGGCCTTGTGCCACAGCGTCGTCATGGTGTCCTGCGCAATATCTTCCGCCAGATCGCGCGGCAGCCCCTGACGCATCAACATGCTCGTCAGGCGCGGCGCGTAATAATCATACAGAAGCACGAAAGCCTGCTGATCGCGGTTTTGGGCAACGCGTTGCGCCAATGCCGCGTGGGTAGCATGGAGGGGGGCTGGATCCGTCAATCGTGAACCGGGCGATGAAGCATGATTTGGGCACAATCAATGTGCCATGTTCGGGCATCCGGCAAGGCCCCCGAGCATAATTGCCTGAAATCCGCCGTCTTTGCATTGCTCACCTCTGGCGCTGCGGGCGGGGCTTTCGTGTCGCGCTGGGGTCCCCACAAAATGTGGTAGGATCGCGCAGATGATTCGGACGGGCAGGGCTGCGGCCATGCCAAATTTGGGCGCAACAACAAAGTGATGCGTGAGGAACAAGCATGATCGGAAGTCGGACGCGGTTCTTGGCCGCTGCAGGGTTTGCTGTGGCTTTGGTTGGTCTTCATGCAGGCGATGCCGGGGCGACCACTGTGGCGAGGCCGTTGATGATCGCCAAGGCGGTTCGGCACAAGCCAAGTCACGGCAAGGCGCACACGACCACCAAGCCAGCAGCGGGGCCAAGTCTGGTGGGGTCCTATGGCGATTGGAATGCCTATATCGGCGTCGAAGGCAAAAACAAGACCTGCTACGCGCTGTCACAACCCAAGAAGCGGATGCCGCAAGGTTTGCAACGCGATCCGGCCTATATCTTCATCACTACCCAGCCGAAGCTCAATATCCACGACGATGTTTCGATCGTCGAAGGATTTCACATGCACAACGGCACGACAGCGACAGCGGATTTCGGCGCCACCAGCTTTCAATTCGTCGGCACCGAGACGACCCTGTGGTTGAAAAACCCGGCGCAGCGCGCGGCGCTGCTGGCGGATTTGCGCCAAAAGCATCAGCTTGTTGTCGCGGCGAAATCCATCAAGGGTCACATCACCACTGACACTTATTCGCTCAGCGGCTTGAGGCAGGCCCTGGAGCAGGTGGCGAAAACCTGCCGCTGATGCGGGCAGGCCGTCGTTTCTTGAATCAAGTCAAGCAACTATTAGCTAAGAACAGGGGTAGTTTTCGACGTTAACCAGTCTGGAATGTTTCGGCTGTTAAGTCGCTGGCAGACAGGAGCCAGCGACGATGCTTAGCAAGTTTCTCAACAACGAATCCGGCGCAACCGCGATCGAATATGCATTGCTGGTTGCCATGATTGCCATCGCGATTGTTGCGTCGGTCGGCAAGGTAGGGAACACGCTGGTTCCTATATTCAACAATGTTGCCAAATACGTCTAAGCGCTCAGCTAAACAGCTGCGAGAGAGCATGACCCCCCAACCTAACATGCGGCCATTGCTGGCGAATTTCTGCGTTCGCGCAGGAAAATTCTCAAGATTGCGGCTTCATCATCGAGGCCAGGATGCTCTGCAAATTGGCCTGATGGTCAGCGGCGACCTGCAATCCCGGTTGCATCATTTTGCTGAGAGCATTGATGCCTTCCTGCACCATGGCGGGGTTGATGCCGCCCGGCAGGGTTGCTGGCGTCGTGCCGCTCGCAGCGTTGTTACCAAATAGGCCGCCAAACAAGCTTGTGAGCATCCCCATCATGCCGGCTGCGGCGGGTGCCGCGCTGGTTGCGCCGCCAGCCGGATTCATGACCTGACTCAGGATATTGCCCATGCCGCCAGCATTGCCAGCGGCGTTGGTGAGCTGGCCGAGCATGTTGCCCATGCCCTGATTTTGCATGGATTTGAACATGCCCCCCATCGCCATGGATGTCACCACGGGCAACATCGAAGCGAGAATGTCCGGCCGCAAGCCGGTCTGCGAGGCCGCGGCCTGAGCTAGTTGCTGGGTGATGTGGGGTGAACCGAACAGCGAGCCGAGAATGTTGGACCCGGCAGCGGCACTGGCCTGGGCGGCGGCCATCGGATCATTGAAGGCTTGCTGATTGGCAGGCTGGCTCACTGCATTGATGATCGAACCCAAGCCATTGGCATCACCAAGCTTGCTTTGAAGACCCTGCGACAGCGCTGGGATCAGCGAACTGACCGCTGCCTGGGCCTGCTCGGGTGAAATGCCGAATTGCTGTGCGAGATTTGATATGCCTTGGCCGCCTTGCGCCGCCTGCATGATATCATTGAGGTTGAACATCCCACCACCCTCCAGTCCGCCAAGGCACCGCGTCCTGCGCGGCTTTTGCATGATCGGTGAAATGAGACTAATGCGTTTCACCAGCTTTGGCGAGGAGAATCTTGGCGCAGACGACCCGTGCCGCCTCGCCCGGCGCGGAAACGGCTTTTCAATGTCAGATAGATCTCCGCTGGCGATCACCCTCTGCGCGCCGCGCGGATTTTGCGCCGGTGTGGTGCGCGCGATTGATGTCGTGCAGGAAGCCCTAGCGCGGCATGGTGCGCCGGTTTATGTGCGCCACGAGATCGTTCACAACAAATTTGTGGTGGATTCGCTGAAAGCCAAAGGCGCGGTCTTCGTCAAGGATCTCGCCGAGGTGCCATCAGCCGCGCATCCGGTGATTTTCTCGGCGCATGGCGTGCCGAAATCGGTTCCTGCGGAAGCCGAGCGGCGCGGTCTGGCGGCGATTGATGCCACCTGTCCGCTGGTGACCAAAGTGCACCGCGAGGCAGAAATTCATTTCAGGCGTGGACGCCATGTCCTGCTGATCGGCCATGCCAATCATCCTGAAGTGATTGGCACGATGGGGCAATTGCCCGCGGGTGCGGTGACGCTGATCGAAACGGTCGCTGATCTTGATCGGTTTCTGCCCGATGACCCGTTGTCCCTGGCCTATGTCACGCAGACAACATTGTCGGTGGATGATACGGCGGAACTGGTGGCGGCATTGCGCCTGAAGTTTCCCGCTGCGCTAGGGCCGCAGAAACAGGATATCTGCTATGCGACCACCAACCGGCAGGAAGCGGTGAAGGCGGTCGCGGGTGAGGTTGATGCGATGATCGTGGTTGGTTCGCCCAATTCATCCAACTCGCAGCGCTTGCGTGAAGTTGCCGAGCGTGCCGGCTGTGCGATCACGCAGCTTGCCTTGCGCGCGTCGGAAATCGACTGGAAACGCTTCGAGGGCATCGCATCTCTGGGCATCACGGCAGGGGCTTCCGCGCCCGAGACGCTGGTCGATGAAATCGTGGCCGCTTTCGGCGAGCGCTTCGAGATCACGCTGACCACGCGCAAACTGGCTGACGAATCGGTGTTCTTTCCGTTGCCCAAGGCACTGCGGCAAGATTAAGTCAATGTTCGCTGTATGCTGCCCTTGTCGGATTGCGGCAGCGCACAAACTATTCTAGCACGCTAACGGATAAAATTTTGAGGGTGCCATGACCGATCGGAAACTGGAGACCGCGCGACCGATGTCGCCGCATCTGACGATCTACAGGCTGTCCCTGACGATGATGATGTCAATGGCGCATCGTCTCACAGGCGCTGCGCTCTATCTTGGCACTTTGCTGCTGGCCTGGTTCCTAATCGCCGCTTCGATGAACAATGCCACCTTTGCAGTCGCCAGCGGCTTCATGCACTCCTGGCTCGGCATGCTGATCCTATTCGGCTTCACTTGGGCGCTGATGCACCATTTGCTGGGCGGTGTGCGCCATGCACTGTGGGATTATGGTTGGGGGCTCGATGCGCCGGAGCGCGAGTGGCTCGCCATGGGCACCCTGGTGGGTGGGTTGGGTCTGACGCTGATCGTCTGGCTGATTTACGGGATTTGGGGTTGAACCATGACAGAGCCTTCCCTTCGCACCAGTCGACGCCGGTTCAATTATTTGGGTTCGGCACATAGCGGCACGGGTGACCATGCCAAAATGCACCTGACCTCGCTGGCCCTGATCCCGCTGGCCATTGCCTTCATGGTGATGATGCTGCGTCTGGGCGCACATGACTACAATGGCGTGCGCAATTATCTGGGCCATCCCGGCCCTACCATTCTCATGATGCTGTTCCTCGGCACCGGAATCCTGCACATGCAGATTGGCATGAAGGCGATCATCGATGACTACGTCCATGATCATGCCATCAAGGATGCGGCGCTGATTGCCAATCTGTTTTTCTGCGTGGCGCTTGGGGCTACCTGCCTATACGCGCTGGTGCGTATCGGCCTGGCGTGAGCGCCCCTTCAACTTTCGTGAGTCAATGACATGGCAGCAAACGGTGCAATGAACGGCGCGGCGAGCAAGAGTGCAGGGCCAGCCTATGCGATCACGGATCACACCTTCGATGTCGTGGTGGTGGGGGCGGGCGGTGCGGGGCTACGCGCCACTGTGGGCTGCTCGCAGGCGGGTCTGCGCACGGCCTGCATTTCCAAAGTATTTCCGACGCGCTCGCATACTGTGGCGGCGCAGGGCGGCATTTCGGCAGCTCTTGGCAATATGGGCCCGGATGATTGGCGCTGGCACATGTATGACACCGTCAAGGGGTCTGACTGGCTGGGTGATCAGGATTCCATCGAATATCTGGTGCGCAACGCACCTGCTGCGGTTTATGAACTCGAGCATTGGGGTGTGCCGTTCTCGCGCACCGATGCTGGCAAAATCTACCAGCGCCCTTTTGGCGGCATGACGACCGATTTCGGCAAGGGCATTGCGCAACGCACCTGCGCGGCGGCTGACCGCACCGGCCACGCCATCCTGCACACGCTCTATGGCCAGGCCCTGCGCGCGCATACCGAGTTTTTTATCGAGTATTTTGCCATTGACCTGATCATGCACGAGGGCCGCTGTGTCGGTGTTGTCTGCCTGAAAATGGATGACGGCACGATCCACCGCTTCCGCGCCAAATTAGTCGTTCTGGCGACCGGCGGCTATGGCCGGGCTTATTTCTCGGCGACATCCGCCCATACCTGCACCGGCGATGGAAATGGCATGGTGCTGCGCGCCGGCCTGCCCCTGCAGGATATGGAATTCGTGCAATTCCATCCCACCGGCATTTATGGCGCGGGCTGTCTGATTACCGAAGGATCGCGCGGCGAAGGCGGCTATCTGACGAATTCCGAGGGCGAGCGCTTCATGGAGCGCTATGCGCCCTCCGCCAAGGACCTCGCCTCACGCGATGTCGTCTCGCGGTCCATGACCATGGAAATTCGCGGCGGACGCGGTGTCGGCAAGCTCAAGGATCACATTCACCTGCATCTTGAGCACCTCGATCCGGCGATTCTGCACGAGCGTCTGCCCGGCATTTCTGAATCAGCGCGCATTTTTGCTGGTGTCGATGTCACCAAGGAGCCCATTCCGGTGCTGCCAACCGTTCATTACAATATGGGCGGCATCCCGACCAATTTCCACGGCGAAGTGCTCAACAAGGTCAAGGGCGACCCTGACACGGTGGTGCCGGGACTCATGGCCATTGGCGAGGCGGCTTGCGTCTCGGTGCATGGGGCCAACCGGCTTGGTTCCAACTCGCTGATCGATCTCGTGGTGTTTGGCCGTGCCGCAGGGTTGCGTGCCGCTGAAGTCGTTGAAAAGTCCGAAAAACAGGCTGAACTGCCGAAGGATTCTGCGGATATGGCGCTGGCCCGGCTCGACCGCTTTCGCAACGCGAATGGTGGCACTCCGACTGCCGAACTGCGCAATCAGATGCAGCGCACCATGCAGGATGATTGCGCGGTGTTCCGCACCGGCGAGACCTTGACTGCAGGCTCCAAGCGTATTCATCAGGTGTGGGCCGGTGCCGCAGATTTGCGCATTGAAGACCGGTCATTGATCTGGAATTCCGATCTGATCGAGACGCTGGAGTTTGACAACCTGATTGTTCAAGCCGTGGTGACCATGGATTCGGCGGTCAACCGTCAGGAATCACGCGGTGCCCACGCCCGCGAGGATTTCCCCAATCGCAATGATCAGGACTGGATGAAACACACTTTGTCCTATCTCGATAACGTCAAGCAGACCGTTACGCTCGACTATCGTCCGGTGCACGCTTTCACCATGTCGAATGATATCGCCTATATCGAACCAAAGGCACGGGTTTATTGAGGGAGACTTGACGGGCATCACCTTGCCCTTGGCCGCGGTTTTTCTGACTTTGCTGAAGTGACGCTGCGCCCCGGGGCCACGGGGGCGGCAGCCTTCAGACCCTACCAACAGGAACGAACATGGTTGAACTCACGCTCCCGAAAAACTCCCGTGTCACTCCCGGCAAGGTCTGGCCCAAACCGGCTGGTGCGACGGTGTTGAAGGAATTCCGCATTTATCGCTGGAATCCAGATGACGACGCCAATCCGCGCATCGACACATATTTTGTTGATCGCAACGATTGCGGGCCGATGGTGCTTGACGGCATCATCTGGATCAAATCTAAGATTGATGCGACGCTGACGTTTCGCCGCTCGTGCCGCGAGGGAATTTGTGGCTCCTGCGCCATGAACATAGATGGCAGCAACACGCTGGCCTGCACCAAGGGCATGGACGAAATCACCGGCGCCGTGAAAATCTACCCACTGCCGCACATGCCGGTGGTCAAGGATCTCGTGCCCGATCTCACGCGCTTTTATGCGCAGCATGCCTCCATCGAGCCCTGGCTGAAGACGACGACGCCCGCGCCGGAAAAGGAATGGGGCCAGTCGCCGCAAGACCGCGCCAGGCTGGACGGGCTTTACGAGTGCATCCTGTGCGCCTGCTGCTCGACATCATGCCCGAGTTACTGGTGGAATGGCGATCGCTATCTCGGCCCGGCCGCGCTGTTGCAGGCCTATCGCTGGCTGATCGATTCGCGCGATGAGGCCATTGGCGAGCGGCTCGATAATGTCGAAGATCCGTTCCGGCTCTACCGCTGCCACACGATCATGAATTGCGCCAAAGCCTGCCCCAAGGGGCTCAACCCGGCCAAAGCCATCGCCAATATCAAGGGCATGATGCTGGAGCGGCGCTGAAAGCATCGCCCTGTCCTGCTGCCAAGCTCAGCGGGCGAGAACAAGATGGGTGGCGAGCGCGGTCGGCACGACTTCTGTCACGCGGTAGCCAAGGCGCGGCAGGTCGATGCCGGCAAGCAGCGCTTCGCCACGTCCCAGAACCACAGGGGCCAAGGCGAGGTGGATCTCGTCGACGACCCCGGCGAGCAAATAGTGCCGGATGGTCTCGACGCCGCCACCGATTTTGATATCGAGGTCGCCGGCGGCGGCTCTGGCCAGTGCCAGGGCCTGCTCGATCCCCGCCGTGACGAAATGGAAGGTGGTTCCCCCTGCCATCACCAGCGGGGCGCGGGCGTGATGGGTGAGAACGAAGGTCGGCGCGTGATAGGGCGGGTTATCGCCCCACCAACCCCTCCATGCCTCGTCGGGCCAAGCACCACGGATCGGGCCAAACATGTTGCGGCCGATGATGAAGGCACCAAATCCCTCCATTGCCCGATGCGCGAAGGGGTCGTCCGTGCCCCCCTCCTGCCCGATCATCGATCGAAACGTTCGGGTCGGGTAGAACCATTTATGCAAGTCTGGGCCCCCGAGACCAAGCGGATGCTCCAGGCTCTGCTCCGGGCCCGCGCCAAACCCGTCGACAGACAGGCTGAACCCTGCAACACGCACCTTGCCCATGGCATTTCCTCCCGCGGCGAACCCTGATAGCCAAAACTATCAGAACGGCGCGATGGCGCAACCGACCCCGGGGGGGGATGCCGGTTGATAGGGGGTGCTGCCAGTCGGGCTGACACCGAGGTAAGGTGCCAACCGATGTCGGCGGTGGCGAAATCAAATGACGGAAGTTTGCGCGTGAGGGCAAGATCGAGGCGGTGCGTCTCGTTCAGGACCGCAAGGTGAGTGTGGCGCAGGCTGCGCGGGATCTTGATCTGCACGGGAACCTGCTGCGCAGGTGGATGAAGGACCTGTTGTGCGACCCGGCGCAGGCCTTTCCCGGCCATTGGCTGTGAATAAGCATTGAATCTGGCCCCCTTACCAGACCGATGTAAACCCTTGATTTATTGCCGCAACTTCGATTTGAGACGGGGTCCTGTTCGGCACCTGCTGGGCCCCCAGCAAAATGATA
>JAJZGX010000077.1 GCA_021804825.1 Pseudomonadota bacterium
CTATCAACCGCTGGAGCGGGTGCGCGAACTGCTAGGCGACGCCGATGCCCTGATTTCGACAGCCCATGACGAGGGTCTGGGTCTGCCCTTGCTGGAGGCCCAATATGCCGGACTACAGGTGATTGCGCCCGACAAGGCGGTGTTTCGCGAGGTTCTGGGGTCCAGCGGGCTGTTCATCGACCCGGCCGCGAGCGACAGCGCCGCCGCTGCCATTGCTGCCGGTGTTGCCGGCCAAGCGGCCCCGCGCGCCGCCGCGGCCATGGCGAATCTGCGGCGCTGGAACCTTCAGGCAGCCGCCGACAGCGCCGCCGTGATCGCCCTCATCGGCCGCCTTGCGGGTCAAGCCGCAGCGGTCAGGTCCAAGGCTGCGCCATGTTGATCCGCCAGACATTGCGCTATCTGCCAGCGCAAATCATCGGCCCCCTCAGCCTGTTCATTGCGGCGGTGGTCTGGACTCATTGGTTGTCACCGCGCGACTATGGCATTTTCACCTTTATCGTCGCAGGTCAGGACTTTGCCTTTCTGGTGGCGCTGAGCTGGTGGTCGCAATTCATGATGCGCCACCTCGGCGAACTCAAGGATGACGCGGCGCGGCAAGCCTATCAGGCGACCGAAAATGCCGTGTTGCTGCTATCGGCGCTGGCACAGGGCCTCATCGCGCTTCTGGCCCTGCATCTCCTGCATCTTCAGCTTTCGGCAGCTTTGGTGGTCATTGCCATTGCCTATTATCTCACGCGCAACATCACCCATCATCTCACTGATCGCGCCCGCAATATCGGATCGGCCAAAGCCTATACATTTGGCCAATCAGTGGCGCCCCTTGCCGGATTTCTCATGGCGCTGGCGCTGGTGGCAGGCGTGGCGGCAACACCGCTCGCAGCACTCACCGGCTTCACACTGGCACAGGCCCTGGGGATCATCGGCCTCTGGTGGATGCTCGATTTGCCGCTGGCGCGCCCGGCGCTCGACAAGCGCCTGCTGATCAAGGCCGCGCTCTATGGCTTGCCGCTGGTGCCGGCCGGTGCCTTGGGCTGGCTCGGCATCAACGCCATCCGCTTGGTGGTCGAGCACGCGCGCGGCACGGCCGCCGTCGGCTTGATTGCCGTCGGCTGGGGTCTGGGCCAGCGTGTCGCCTCCATCGTCGCCATGCTGGTGACCGCCGCTGCCTATCCGCTGGCGGTATCCCGATTGCAACAGGGTGGCCGCCGCGATGGTCTGGAGCAGACTGCGCGCAATGGCCTGTTGCTCATCGGGCTGGTATGTCCCGCCATGGCAGGCATCGTCATGCTTGATCATGAACTTGTCGCCCTGCTTATTGCCCCGCCGTTCCAGGCCATCACCCTTGCCATTCTGCCAATGGCCGCTTTGGCTGGCGGGATCACCAACATTCGGATTCATGTTGCCAATCAAGCCTATTTGCTGTGCCAGCGCACTGATGTGGTGGTGATGGTCAATGCGCTGGAGGCGGGCCTGGCGGTGATTTTCTGCATGATCGGCCTGAGCTGGGGCGGCCTTCAGGCGGCCGTCGCTGGCTGTGCGCTGAGCGCCATCGTCACGCTTGCCATAGGATTTGCCGTCAGCCAGAAGCGCTTCGGATTGTTCATGGACTGGAGCGCCATCGCAAGGTTCGCGCTGGCAACGGCCTTCATGACACTACTGCTGACCCCTACGCTTTGGGCGGGCGTGCCGGGTGGCAATGGCCTGCACCTGGTGGCCAAAATTCTCACCGGGATACTCGCCTATGGACTGGCCATCGCGGCCCTGTTCCCAACCGAGCGCCGCCTGGCCTCGGACGAATTGCGCGCGCTGCTGCACCTCAAACCACAGCCACGCTGATGCCAGTCGACATTAAGGTTAGCGCCGCGTTTAAGGTGCATCGCGACCTGAAATTTGTCATGATCAACCATGCCGCCTTGAGTATGCCTGAATGATACCCGCAGTATCCTCCATCGCCACCGTTGACGGCCAAAAGGTCAATATAGCCAGCATGGCGGATCTTGTTGCCAACATGCGCCGCTTCATCGACGCAAGGCAGGGCTTTTGCCTGTTCACCCTCAATCTCGACCATCTCGTGAAGCGCCGCGACCATGCGGCATTCCGCGAAGCCTATGGGCGGGCAACTTTGGTCACGGCCGATGGCGCGCCGATCGTGCGACTGGCGCGCCGCCAGGGCGCAACCCTGCAACGCACGACGGGTGCGGATTTGATCCACCCCTTGTGTGCTCTGGCGGCAGAAACAAAGACGCCCTTGTATTTTTTCGGCTCGACGACGGCCCAATTTGCCGCCGCCGCCAACGTGCTGAGCGCCGCCCACCCCGGCCTCATCATCGCGGGTTATGACTCCCCGCCATTCGGGTTTGACCCGCAATCGTCGGCTGCAGATGCAGCAGGCGAGGCGATGGCCAAGGCCGGCACTGGCCTCTGCCTGATCGCGCTCGGCGCGCCCAAACAGGAATTGCTTGCCGACCGCTGGCTGAAAGCCCATGGCGACATCGGCTATTGCTGCATCGGCGCGGCGCTGGATTTCATCGCTGGCGGCCAAAGGCGCGCACCCATGGCCATGCAGCGCCTCGGCCTCGAATGGTTGTGGCGCTTGGCCCAGCACCCGCGCCGTCTGGCGGTGCGTTATAGCCGCTGCGCCATGCTACTGGCCCGCATCGAGGTGGCGACGCGCTTGGCGCCCAAGCCGCGTGTGTCGGCTTGAACCGGCCCTTCACCGTCTGTCTGATGCACCCGATGGACCCGCGCGGGCGCAAGCTCGGCGGCATCGAGACCCATGTGCGCCTGATTCTGGCGCATCATCCCGAAGATTTCCGCATCATTTTCGTCGGCGTCGACGAGATCGGCGATCTAGCGCTCGGCCAGCTTCAAACCATCGACTATGCCGGTCGTCAGATTGATTTCCTGCCCGTCGCCCGCATTGGCAGCGACGCCATCAATCTGGCGGGCACGTCGCTGCTCCGCTCCACGACGTTCCGCTTTGCGTCCGGCGCGCTGCGCCATCTGCCAGCCCTGCGGCGTGCCTTGGCCGGAACGGGCGCGACAGCGGATTTGCAGCGCTTCGAATTTGCCCTCATTGCCGGATTGCTTGGCCTCAAAACCGTGCAGATGGTGCATGGCGAGGGCCGCAAAGACCAGAAAATGGACAGTCTGATCCGAAAATTATGGTTTTTGCACCGCTTGAACGAGACTGTAGCCCTGACACGCGCCAGCGCCATTTTTTGCGTCAATGGCACGATCATCAAGCGGCTCAAGGTGATTTTGCCGAAGGCCGCAAAAAAGGCGGTGGTCATGAGCGTTTCGGTCGAAACCGACCGCTTTGCCGCGGCCGCCTTTGCAGACACTGATGGCCCCTACCGCCTGGTCTTTGCTGGCCGGTTGGATGAATTCAAAGACCCGCCGCTCATGTTCAAGGTTGTGGCGGCGCTGCATAAGCGTCTGAAGGGGGCGTTGGAATTCCACTATGCCGGCACCACGGACCCGGCCCGTTACCCGGAATTTGACGCCATCGCCGGCTTCACGACCCGTCACGGCTTTCTCGATGCGTCGGCTCTGGCGGCGCTTTACCGAAGCTGTCACGCCGGAATCCTGACATCATTTTTCGAGGGCATGCCCTGTTACCTGCTCGAACTTCTGGCGGTTGGACGGCCGTTCGCGGCCATTCGTCTGCCGCAATATGATCCGCTGATCGTCGCCGGGGTCAGCGGCGCGCTGGTGGAACGGAACGCTGCCGAAGCTGTGACAGTCGATGCCCTGTGCGATGCCTTTGTGAGCCTGCGTCATGCGATGCAAAGCGGCACCCTCGCGCCTGATGCCATTCATGCGCTGATCGAGCCCTATTCGGTGATTGCGCAGATGGGCCGCCTGTTCGAGCGGCATCGCAGCCTGCAACGACCCGCAACGCGCGGCACAAGGTTCGTCACGGACCAAGACCCGCAACCCGGCTAGAGGCGCGGCCCGGCATCCGCCATCACCTCGCGGATGAGCCCCTCATAGGCGGCCAGCGCTGGCTCCAGGCCAAACTCGCGCGCCCGCGCCCGGCGCATGTCGGCTTGCAAGGGTGAGGGCACGAATGCGCCCAGCGCCTTGGCGAGCGCCGTATCATCGCCGCAAGGAACAAGGGTGCCGAAGCGCCCGAAGTCAAGAATCTCACAGGGGCCGTCACAAGCGGTGGCGATCACCGGCAGCCCGCATGCAAGGGCCTCGACCACGACGAGCCCGAAGGATTCCTGATCAGAACTCGACACAAAGCAATCGGCACGCGCAAATTCGGCGCCGACATCCGCAACATAGCCCGGCATTTCGACGCGGTCAGCAACCTTCAAACGCGCGGCCACCGCCATGATTGCCGCGCGCTCGCTGCCCTCACCCAGAATGCGCAGTCGCGCGTCGGATGGCGCACCCGCCGCGAAGGCCCGCACCAGCCCGGTGAAATTTTTGGCGGCATTGAGACGCCCGCAGGCAATGAACAGCAAGCTTTCGGCATGATGCGGTTGCCATGGGGCCGGAACCTTGGAATTCGTCAGCACTGCCGGGTTATAAATGCGCAACGTGCGCACCGCATCGGCGTGCCAAACCTTGCGCAGATAGGTGAGCAAACCATCGGATACACAAATTGTGCGGGCGCAAAGCCGCGTCAGCACCGGCGTCAGGCGATAGGAAATCTGACTGAGGCGTTGCGGTTCGTTGACACTGTAGCCATGATAGCTAAGCACGCAACGCCGCCGGGCGGCGGCCATGAGGCCCGCCAAGCCCAATTTCAGATTGGCGACGCAAAGCGCCGACAAGATCACATCCGGCGTTTCCTGGCGCAGCAACTTTGCCAGCTCGAGCACGGCGTGCCCATGTCCACTTGCCAAAACCCGATATTTTACAGCAGGATGCAGGAAGTCGCGATTTTCCATGGCATCATGATCGACCACAAACAGCACATCATGCCCACGCGCCGCAAAACCTGAGGCGAGCAGGGCCCAGACCCGCTCAGCTCCGCCCCCGGCGAGTGCATGCGTGTAAAACATCAAACGTAACGGCTGATTCATGAGCTTGACAAAAATTCCAACCTAGCACCGGCCTTTTACCATTGTCAGGCAGGGTTCAGCATATAAACGCCCAACACAGTGAACAAGGCGCACCCATGAACGGCCCACCGCGACGAGCTTGCCGATGAAGCTGCGCCTTGCTTTTGACGCAGGCCGCGCCCGCAACTGGCACCAGATATTGGGCGCGACCCTGAGCGCGCAGGGTCATGAGGTCAGCTTTCTGGCCGTGCCATTGCAAGATCGCCGCATGTTACGACAATTGCATCGACTTGACCAGCTTCTAGCCTGGGAGCGCCGCATTTACGCTATCAAAGACAATCATGCGTTTGCAGGCTTCAGCCCACCACAACCCCCCGACACCGCCGTGCAAGGCCTTTGCATCGACCTCACCAGCGCGGGTTGCGGGGCGGAAACCTGCCTTTTCCCGCTGTTCCGCGGCATGCGCGGCGAGTTGGGCATGTTTGCTGACCTGACCCATCCAGACGAGCCCCTGCTCGCCATCATGTCCTCGGATGCCGCCGCACCCCTGCTCATGGGCCATCCTGCCATCGAAAATCGCGAAATCGGCAGCTATGGCCTTGGCCATCTCGCAATGGCGGCGGCGGCACTGCTGGCCAAAGCCGTTGAGCGCATCGGCGCCTTGCCCGATCTGCCAGCGCCCCCGGTGCCGGAGGCGCGCCTGCGCCCGCCAGCGCCGCTGCATTATGGCGCGGCCATGCTCGTGACCAAGATCATGCGCAATCTGCGCGCTCGCAACAAGAAGGAGCCCCCCTGGCGCATTGCCTGGCGGCGCATCGAGGGTGACGCCATGCAGGACACCGGCCGCTGGCCGCAGACCGCCTTCACCACACTGGCCGATGATGGGCAGCGCTATTTTGCCGACCCCTTCATTTTCGTGGAGGACGGCGTCGCCCATGTCTTTTGCGAGGAATACCCCTTCGCCACACGCAAGGGCATCATCAGCCATTTCACGCTTGATCGACAACGTGGCGCCAGTGCGGTGCGCCCGGTGCTGGAACTTCCGTTCCATATTTCCTACCCGCAGGTTTTCGCTTTTGGCGGTGAGATTTACATGCTCCCCGAAGCGAGCGCCAGCCACAAGCTGGAGCTTTACCGCGCCCGTCATTTTCCTGATGACTGGCTGCCCGAGCGGGTCTTGATCGACAATGCCGACCTCGCCGATGCGACTTTCCTGGTTCATGCCGGGCGCTGCTGGATTTTCGCCACGCGCCGCCTGCCCTTCGGTTCAAGCTGGGATCAACTCGTCATCTATAGCGCGCCACATCCGCTCGGGCCGTGGACGGCGCATCGCGACAACCCGGCTTGCCTTGACGCAAGATCAGCGCGTCCGGCGGGCAATATGTGGATGAAGGACGGCACGCTCTATCGGATTGCACAAGATTGCACCGGCGATTATGGCCGCACCCTGAGTCTGCTGCGCGTTGATCACCTCGACGAGCACACCTTCCACCAGACGCAGATCACGCAACTGACGCCGCCGCCCGCGACCGGCTGGCGGAATGTTCACACCCTCAACACCGGCGGCGGTTTCGAGATCATCGATTATATAGCCTGAGGGCACGTCGCTAAGGACACGCCCACCGGCACCAGAATAGTGGCGCAGCCTTCAGCCGGCCTGCGTCAATCTGGTGACATCGGCGCCGCATGCCGAAAGCTTGGCTTCCAGATGCTCAAAGCCGCGGTCAAGATGATAAACGCGGTTGACGGTGGTTTCGCCCTTGGCGGCCAAAGCCGCGATCACCAGCGACACGGAAGCGCGCAAATCAGTGGCCATCACCGGGGCACCCTGCAAATCCTCGACGCCATCGACAATTGCCGTGTCGCCATCGAGCCGGATTTTCGCCCCCAGCCGTGCCAGTTCCTGCACATGCATGAAACGATTTTCAAAGATGGTCTCAGTGATGCGTGACGATCCCTTGGCGCGCGTCATCAAGGCCATGAACTGCGCCTGCAAATCCGTGGGAAAGCCCGGAAACGGCGAGGTTGCCACATCGACCGCCCGCAGCCCAGCGCCATTGCGGCTGACACGAATACCTTCATTGGTGGTCGAAATATGTGCGCCCACTTCGATGAGCACATCGAGCGCGGATTGCAGCAATTCCGGCCGCGCGCCTTCGAGCAGAATATCGCCCCCGGTCATGGCGACGGCCATGGCATAGGTTCCCGTTTCAATGCGGTCGGGCATGACGTGATGCTCCGCCCCCTTGAGCCCGGCAACGCCTTCAATCTCGATCCGCGATGTCCCGGCACCGTGGATACGCGCACCCATTTTGACAAGGCAATCAGCCAGATCGACAATCTCAGGCTCGCGCGCGGCATTCTCGATCAGGGTGTGCCCCTGCGCCAGACTGGCCGCCATCAAGGCCATATGCGTGCCGCCGACCGTCACCTTGTCGAACGCGATGTGCCCGCCGCGCAGACCACTCGGCGCCTTGGCAATGACATAACCAGCTTCGATGGAAATCTGCGCACCCAGCCGCTCCATCGCCTTCAGCAGCAGATCCACCGGACGTGTGCCGATGGCGCAACCGCCTGGCAGCGATACCTTGGCATGGCCCATGCGCGCCAAAAGCGGCGCAAGAACCCAGAAGCTGGCTCGCATTTTCGAGACCAGCTCGTAAGGCGCGAAAGTATCGACGACATGTTCCGCGCTGAGCCGCACGGTCTGGCCGGAGGTCACGGTCTGACCGGGCTTTTTGCCGTTGATCATGTAATCGACGCCATGATTGCCAAGGATGCGCACCAGCAAACTCACATCCGCAAGGCGCGGCAAATTGTGCAGCGTCAGGGTTTCGGGCGTCAGGAGCGATGCGATCATCAGCGGCAACGCCGCATTCTTGGCTCCCGAAATCGGAATGACGCCATGGAGCGGGCGGCCCCCGACAATGCGAATTTTGTCCATGTGGGACGTCCTTTCAAGCAAATGGCCAACGCGGCGCGCACCTGGCCGTTGGCAAGTTGAATTTGCGCGTTGTGCGCATCAAATGTGAACAAGGCTCAATGATGCCCTCGTGGTGGCCTTTAGCAAAAAAAGCGCCACCATTACACGTCATCGGGGTTGATAACGGGCGATTGTCCTGCCGCTGTGACATTTTTGTCATGATTCCCCGCGTCCCGCATCGCGCGGGCTTGCAGCTTGCGGCGTGCCAGATTGGCACGCAATGCCCGCTCGAGCCGCCGCTTTGCGACAGTTTTTGCAATTTTGGCGCCATTGGCCGCATCGGGAGAATCGCTCATGGCATGCTGACCGTCATGATTTCGGGAGTGTGGCAAAGCACGAGTTTCATGTGTAGTGCAGCGCTTGTGGCAAGGCAACGCGCCGATTGGCCCTTGAAAGCTCCGTGCCGCTGTGGCACAGAGCGCCTGCCTCGGAATGAATCCAGCTGCGGTAGCTCAGTGGTAGAGCACTCCATTGGTAATGGAGAGGTCGACAGTTCAATCCTGTCTCGCAGCACCAGTTTTCCACAGCATGCCGATCAGCCAACAACAATTGCAAACCACCGCCGCCCCGCGCTCGCACGGGCTTCGACGCTTGTGTCCATCAGTTGATCGCGGGCAGAATGATGCGCGCGCTCGATTCGCGGCTGAGACTCAAGGCATTTTCGCACTTTTGCCACGGCTGTTTTGCCGCAACCTGCCATTCGCCCGCCGTTTGCGGCCGCCAAAAAATTGCGCTAGAGGCAAGAGATATCCACTCAGGGGGTTTTTATGTCCGACAGCATCGATCTTGGCAATTCCGACATGGATTACGCCGCCCACGAAGAAACCTATGTGCGCTTCACCCACCTCGTCAAATACGGGGCCGTGACGGTCGTGGCGATTCTGATCATTCTCGCCTTTATCACGCTCTGAAATCGCGCTGCTGGCAGCAAACAAATCGTTTGACTTCCGGCCACCCTTGTCATTCTCTGTGAAATGCCGTCCCTTCCGACGTTGCTGCGGAGTTCTTCATGCGTGTCGCCATTGCCACTGAAACCGATAATGGCGAAACCCGCGTCGCGGCCTCACCTGAAACCATTCGCAAACTCGTCGGGCTCGGCGCCAATGTTGCCGTTCAGGCTGGTGCAGGCCTTCGTGCCGGGGTTCCGGATGCGGACTTTGCCAAGGCCGGCGCAGAGATAGCCGCTGATGCGGCGGCGACCTTGCAGGGCGCCGATATTGTGCTGGCCGTGCGTCGCCCTGGTGCCGCCAAGCTGAAACGGGTTGCGCCAGGTGCGCTGGTGCTAGCCATCATGGACCCCTATGGCCACGATGCGGAATTGGCAGGCCTGGCCAAGGCGCAGGTGCAGGCTTTCGCGATGGAACTGATGCCGCGCATCACCCGCGCCCAGTCCATGGATGTGCTTTCGAGCCAGGCCAATCTCGCTGGCTATCGCGCCGTGCTCGATGGCGCTGCTGCTTATGGACGTGCCTTGCCCATGATGATGACGGCGGCCGGCACCGTGCCGGCAGCACGCGTGTTTGTGATGGGCGTCGGCGTCGCTGGTCTCCAGGCCATCGCCACCGCACGGCGCCTCGGCGCGATTGTGACCGCGACCGATGTGCGACCGGCCACCAAGGAGCAGGTCGAATCGCTGGGCGCGAAATTCATCGCGGTCGAAGATGATGAATTCAAACAGGCCGAGACTGCTGGTGGCTATGCCAAGGAAATGTCAGCCGAATACCGGGCGAAACAAGCAGCTCTGGTCGCCAGCCATATCGCCAAGCAGGATATCGTCATCACCACGGCGCTGATCCCGGGCCGCCCCGCCCCCAGACTGGTCGATGCGGCAATGGTGGCCTCAATGCGTCCAGGCTCGGTGCTGGTTGATCTCGCCGTGGAACGCGGCGGCAATGTCGAAGGCGCAGAGTCCGGCAAGACGGTCGGTCAGGGCGGCATCACCATTGTCGGCGATTCGAGCGCGCTGCGCCTCGCCTCCAGCGCCTCCCAGCTTTACGCCAAGAACCTGGTCACCTTCGTCGAGACACTGATCGACAAGGACGCCAGGAAAGTCAGCGTCAATTACGATGACGAACTGGTGAAAGCGACCCTGCTGACGCGCGATGGCGCGGTGGTGCACCCGAATTTCCAGCCAAAATCTGCCTGAAGGTTAGTCGATCATGGCCGCCCAATCCGCCCAGCAAATCCTCGAAACGGCGCAAAAAGCCGCCGCATTGGCGCAACAGGCGCTCAGCGCCGCGCAGGCCAATGCCGACCATGCCGCGCTCGCTGCGGGCGGCATTGCCCATGCGGCAAGTGGCGGCGCGGTTGACCCTTTCGTCTTTCGCCTGGCGATTTTCGTGCTGGCGATTTTTGTCGGCTATTACGTGGTCTGGTCGGTCACCCCGGCACTGCATACGCCGCTGATGTCCGTCACCAACGCAATTTCATCGGTGATCATCGTCGGCGCCCTGCTTTCCGTCGGTGTCGGCACGGGTATTGCGCAGGTCTTTGGCTTCATCGCGCTGGTGCTGGCCAGCGTCAACATTTTCGGCGGCTTTCTCGTCACCGAGCGAATGTTGGCCATGTACAAGAAGAAAGGCTGAGCCGCCGTGCTAAACGCTAATTTTGCAGCCTTTTTCTATCTCGTCGCCGGCGTGTTGTTTGTGCTCGCACTGCGCGGCCTGTCATCGCCCGCGTCATCACGTCAAGGCAACCGCTTCGGCATGATCGGCATGGGCATTGCCGTGCTCACCACCGTGCTTTATGCGCCGCCTTCCGGCCTCGGTTGGCTGCTGGTACTGCTCGGCATCGCACTCGGCGGCAGTTTTGGCGCCTGGCGGGCGCGCACCGTGCAAATGACCGCCATGCCGCAGTTGGTGGCCTCGTTTCACGCCCTTGTCGGTCTGGCCGCGGTGTTTGTGGCTGGCGGCGCGCTTAATGCCCCGCATGCTTTCGGCATCGGCGAAATCGGCTCCATCGAGAAAGCCAGCCTGATCGAGATGTCGCTGGGCGCGGCCATCGGTGCCATCACCTTCACCGGTTCGGTGATCGCATTCCTGAAACTGGACGGACGCATGTCGGGCAAGCCGATCATGCTGCCGCAACGCCATGTCATCAACCTGGCGCTCGGCGCGCTGCTCGTGGTGCTGATCGGCGTGTTTTTCGCCAGCGAAAGCCATTTCGTCTTCTTGTTGATCGCCCTCGTGGCCTTCGCGCTGGGGGGCCTGCTGATCATTCCCATCGGCGGCGCGGACATGCCCGTCGTCGTTTCGATGCTAAATTCCTACTCGGGTTGGGCCGCGGCCGGCATCGGTTTCACCCTCGGCAATCTTGCGCTGATCATTACCGGTGCGCTGGTGGGCTCGTCAGGCGCGATCCTGTCCTACATCATGTGCAAAGCCATGAATCGCTCGTTCATTTCCGTCATTCTGGGCGGTTTTGGCGGCGAGACGGCGGCTGCCGGGGGTGCGGTGGAAACGCGCCCGGTCAAGCAGGGCTCGGCCGACGATGCCGCCTATATCATGAAGAACGCCGGCTCGGTGATCATCGTGCCGGGCTATGGCATGGCCGTGGCGCAGGCCCAGCATGCCTTGCGCGAAATGGCCGATATGCTGAAGAAAGAGGGCGTCAGCGTCAAATACGCCATTCACCCGGTTGCGGGCCGCATGCCGGGGCACATGAATGTGCTGCTGGCCGAAGCCAATGTGCCCTATGATGAAGTCTTCGAGCTTGAAGACATCAACAGCGAATTTTCGCAGACCGATGTGGCTTTCGTGATCGGCGCCAATGACGTGACCAATCCTGCCGCCAAAACCGACAAGACGTCGCCGATCTACGGGATGCCGATTCTCGATGTCGAAAAGGCCAAAACCGTGCTGTTCATCAAGCGCGGCATGGGCTCTGGCTATGCCGGCGTGGAGAATGAATTGTTTTTCAAGGACAATACCATGATGCTGTTTGGCGATGCCAAGAAGATGGTTGATTCCATTCTGAAGGCTCTGGCCCACTGACATGGACTGGCTCCGCAATCATGCGGGTCAGGTGAAGCTGGCAGGTAAAATCCTGCTGGGATTGTATATTGCGGCCTGCGCGTTTCTTTATTTCGATCAACAACATCTGGAATATGCGCCGGTCGCCTCAACCGATCAGCCAGGCGATTATGGCTTGACGGATTTCAAGCGGCTGACGCTCAGCACCCCCGATAACCAGACCCTGATCGCCTGGTACAAAAAGGCAGCGCCGCTCCATCCAACAATCTTGTACCTGCATGGCAACGCCGGGAATCTGGGAGAGTTTGCGAAGCGCTACAAGATCCTCAGCGCCAATGGCGATGGCGTGCTGGCCGTGGATTATCGCGGCTTTGGTGCATCCACAGGCGCGCCGGACGAAACCGGGCTGATCACTGATGGCGAGGCCGCCTACAACGCGTTGATTGCCCGCGAGATCGGCCTCAGCCATATCATCATCTACGGTCATTCGCTGGGCAGTGGCGTCGCAGTGGCCCTCGCCGCCCGCCATAAGGTGGCAGCTTTGGTGCTGGAAGCACCGTTTTCCTCCGCCGTCGATGTCGGCGCCTTTCGCTACCCTGAATTTCCAGTGCGCGACCTGATGCGCGATCAGTTCCGCTCGGATCTGCGCATCGCCAAGGTGACCTCGCCGATCCTGATCATGCACGGCACCGCCGACAAAACCGTGCCCTATCAGTTTGGCAAACGCCTGTTCGATCTCGCGCCACAGCCCAAAGACATGCTCACATTTCCGGGCGACGGCCACGATCTTTTGCCTGCACCCGGTGTGGCCGACAAGCTTGAGGCCTGGCTCACTGCCCATGTGCCGCTGTCTGCGCCCGATCCGACCGGCACCGGCAGCACTTTGAACCCCAATCAGGAAGAATAGGGATGTTGCCGCCCTGAAGGGTCTTTGACCATCAGGCCCGCAGCGCTGTCAGCCACCGCGCCCGGCGTCAGCACCACCTTGCCATAGCCTCCTGGAATATCGAGCACATAGACCGGCATGGCGAGGCCCGAAATGCGGGCGCGCAAGGCTGCCATCAGGCTTTGGCCTTCGGCGATCGGCAGGCGGAAATGCCCTGTGCCCGGCGCGAGATCGGGATGGTGCAGATAATAGGGCTTGATGCGCAACGCGACAAAATTCCGCATCAGCGCTGCCAATGTTTCGACATCGTCATTCACGCCCCGCAACAGCACGCTTTGGCTGATCAGCGGCAACCCGGCATCGGCCAGAACCGCCACGG
>JAJZGX010000156.1 GCA_021804825.1 Pseudomonadota bacterium
TCTGGCGCGGGACGCCGAAAGCCTCGGGGTCGCGGTGCTGAGTGTGCATGGCCGCACCCGCATGCAGTTTTACAAGGGCACGGCCGACTGGGGGGCGATCCGCAGGGTGCGTGAGGCTGTCGCTATTCCGGTGATCGCCAATGGCGATTGCACAGATCTGGCGTCGGCACGCCGGATGCTGGCCCTGTCGGGTGCTGATGGCGTCATGGTGGGGCGCGCCGCTACCGGCCAGCCGTGGCTGCCAGGAATGATCGCACAGGGTTTGCGCGGCGAGGTGATGGGCATGCCCGGCGCCGGGGCGCGCTGCGCCGCGGCCCGCCAGCATCTTGAAGGGTTGCTCACGACCATGGGACGGCGCGCCGGACTGCTGCATGCGCGCAAGCACCTTGCTGCCTATGCCCGCCATGCCGGTGCCCCCGAAAACCTGCGGCGCGCTCTGGTGGAAACCACGCAAGCCGACAACGCGCTGCACCTGCTTGGTGAGGTTTTTGAGGACAGGGATGGGCGTCATGCTGCCTGAAGCCGTTACGCCTTTCGAGGACAACGTCGATATGGCGCGGCTGGTGATCACCGCGCTCAACAATCCGGTTCTGGTTCTGGGGCGGGACGGTGCCATCATCGATGCCAATCCGGCTGCCGAGCAGTTTTTTTTCATGTCGCGGGCGCTGTTGGCGCGCCAGACCATCGCCGGGCTCATTCCGTTCGATTCGCCGCTGAAAGCGCTAATCGATGACGTGCTCGCCCGCGACGCGCCGGTGCAGGAATACCGGGTCGATCTTGGCGCGCCGCGCATAGGCAGCGAGCGGATCGTCGATATTCAGGTAATGCCGCTGCGCAATTCTGCCCGCCAAATCGCCATTGTGATGCAAGAACGCACAATTGCCGATAAAATAGACAGGCAATTGACGCATCGCGGGGCGGCGCGCTCGGTATCTGCGATGGCAGCGATGCTGGCCCATGAAATCAAGAACCCGCTGGCGGGCATTCGCGGCGCTGCCCAGTTGCTGGAACAGGGGCTTGGCGAGGATGATCGCCTGTTGACGCGCCTGATCTGCGATGAAACCGACCGCATTGTCGGGCTGGTCGATCGCATGGAAGTGTTTTCCGATGTGCGGCCGGTGGCACGGCGCGAGGTCAACATCCACGAGGTGCTTGATCGGGTGCGGCGCGGGGCGCTGGCCGGATTCGCCCGCCATATCCGCATTATCGAAACTTATGATCCTTCCCTGCCAGCGGTGGCGGGGGATTTCGACCAATTGGTGCAAGTGTTTCTCAATCTTGTGAAAAACGCGGCAGAAGCGCTTGGTGAAGATGCCATCGATGGCACCATCGAACTGGCAACGGCGTTTCGCCCCGGCGTGCGCATACGTTCACCCGGCAGCAATGCCATCACCAGCCTGCCGCTGGAAATCATCATCAAGGACAATGGCCCGGGAATTCCGCCGGAAATAACGACGACGCTGTTCGATCCTTTCGTGACATCGAAGCCGAGTGGAACTGGCCTCGGACTTGCACTGGTTGCCAAGTTGATTGGTGATCATGGAGGCATTGTCGAGTGCGAATCTCAGCCACGTCAAACCCTGTTCCGCGTGCTTTTGCCGGTGGCCAGCGCGCCTATGCGCGCCGCCGTGCCTTCAGGAGCCAGCCATGAGCGGTGAAATGATCCTCGTTGCTGATGATGACATGTCCATCCGCACCATTCTCACGCAGGCTTTGACCCGCGCTGGTTATGGGGTGAGGGCCTGCGCCAATGCCGCGCAATTGTGGCGCTGGGTGCAAGCGGGCGAGGGCGATCTGATCATTACCGATGTCGTCATGCCTGACGAAAACGCTTTCGATCTGCTGCCACGCATCAAGAAGCAGCGTCCGGATTTGCCGATCATCGTCATGAGCGCCCAGAACACTTTCATGACGGCAATCAAGGCTTCCGAGCGCGGCGCCTATGATTACCTGCCCAAGCCGTTCGACTTGCGCGAGTTGGTCGCCATCGTCGGACGAGCGCTGGCGACACCGCGTGGCAAGGCGCATGATCATGACGCGCCCGCGCTGGAAGGCATGCCGCTGGTGGGACGCTCACCGGCCATGCAGGAAATCTACCGGGCCTTGGCGCGGCTGATGCAGACCGATCTCACCGTGATGATCACCGGGGAATCGGGAACCGGCAAGGAACTGGTGGCAAGGGCGCTGCATGATTACGGCCGACGCAAGAACGGGCCGTTTGTCGCGATCAATATGGCGGCGATCCCGCGCGAGTTGATCGAAAGCGAATTGTTCGGCCACGAGAAGGGTGCATTCACCGGTGCCAATGCGCGGGCGGTGGGCCGCTTCGAGCAGGCCGAGCTTGGCACTTTGTTCTTGGATGAAATCGGCGACATGCCGATGGAGGCACAGACTCGCCTGCTGCGGGTGCTGCAACAGGGTGAATATACCAGCGTCGGCGGGCGTCAGCCGATCAAGACCAATGTGCGCATCGTTGCCGCCACCAACAAGGATTTGCGCCAGTCGATCCAGACGGGGCTGTTTCGCGAGGATTTGTTTTTCCGGCTCAATGTCGTGCCGTTGCGGCTGCCCCCGTTGCGCGAGCGCAGTGAAGACATTCCTGATCTCGCCAGCCATTTCTTTCATATTGCGGCAACCGAAGGTCTGCCGCTGAAGCGGCTCGATCGGGATGGGGCCGAGCGCCTGAAGCGCTATCGCTTTCCGGGCAATGTGCGGGAATTGGAGAATTTGACGCGACGCCTCGCCGCGCTTTACCCGCAAGAGGTGATCGGCGCGGAACTGATCGAGGCCGAAATTGATTTTGAGCGTCCTCTGGTGGCGGATGCGACCGCGGCGGCAGCGGGGGGCAGCGCGGGCCATGGTGCGCAAAGCCGCCTGGAGGATGCCAGCCTGCAAATAGCGCTGGAGCGCCACCTCGCCCAGATTTTCAAACTGCCCGAGGGGCAATTGCCCTTGCCGGGGCTGTATCATCGGGTGCTGCGCGAGATCGAGGGGCCGCTGATTGCCGCAGCGCTCGGAGCGACGCGGGGCAACCAGATCCGCGCCGCCGACCTGCTGGGGCTCAACCGCAACACATTGCGCAAAAAGGTGCGTGACCTCGACATTCAGACGCTGCGCCTGCCCAAATAAACCCCGCTGCGGAAAATTGAGGCACGGGCGGCGCAAAAATGTCGCAATTCGGCAACACAGTGATATAATTGCAACAATGCGGCGCAGTGACTTAGCGGTCTCTGGGCTTGCAGCATGTTGACCAAGCTTCTGCAACTGTGGGTAACATGGC
>JAJZGX010000157.1 GCA_021804825.1 Pseudomonadota bacterium
GTCATGGGGAACCTTGTTGCCGAAAGGCATCATTCGGGAGCAGGATTGTTCAAGTATTTGTGTGCGGCAGATTGATTGCTGTTCCGTTACCCTCGCCCCCGGCAGGGCGCGGCGAGAGCGGCGCTCGCTGTGCGAACTTCCAAGGCGGCGGCGTTCCCTTGAGCGATCCTGCCGCCTATGCTCTTGCCAGGAGGGGTAAGGTCTTGCGCACTCAGGTCGCTATAATCGGGGCAGGCCCATGTGGCCTCGTGCTGGGCGCGATGCTGGCCAAGGCGGGCATTGACGCGCTCGTCATCGAGCGCAAATCGGCCGCCTATGTGCTCGGGCGCATCCGTGCCGGTGTTCTGGAGCAAGGCAGCGTCAGCATCCTCGAACAACTCGGCGTTCAGGCCCGGCTCAACGCCGAAGGCCTGCCGCACGGCGGCTTTGCGATCAATTTTGCCCATCGCAGCCTGCGCATTGACCTCGAGAGCCTGACCGATGGCAAGAAAGTCACCGTCTATGGCCAGACCGAGGTCACGCATGACCTGATGGATGCGCGCGCCGCTGCCGGCCTGAGCACGCTTTATGAAGCCGAAGACGTTGCATTGCATGATTTTGCAACCGCAACGCCGTCGATCACCTGCACCCACAACGGCCAACCCCTGCGCATTGATTGCGATTTCATTGCCGGATGCGATGGTTTCCACGGCATTTCGCGCGCCAGCGTGCCCAAAACGGCGCTGCAGGAATTCGAGCGGGTCTATCCCTTTGGCTGGCTTGGCGTGCTTGCCGATGTGCCGCCCTGCGACCCGGAACTGATCTATGCCAGCCACGAGCGCGGTTTTGCGCTCTGCTCGATGCGCTCGATGACGCGCAGCCGCTATTACATCCAATGCGCCATTGATGAGGATTTATCGTCGTGGTCCGACACGCGGTTTTTCGATGAACTGCGTCGCAGGCTCGATCCAGAGGCCGCCGCTAGAGTGGTGACTGGGCCAGCAATTGAAAAGTCTGTCGCCCCCCTGCGCTCTTATGTCGCCGAACCGCTGCGCTTTGGAAGTTTGTTTCTGGCTGGTGATGCCGCCCATATCGTGCCCCCGACCGGCGCCAAGGGTCTGAATCTGGCCATGGGCGATGCCTTCTATCTCGCAGAGGCGCTGCGCGAGCATTATGGCGAACGCTCATCCGCAGGGATTGACCATTATTCCGCCCGCGCGCTCGAACGCATCTGGAAGGCGGAGCGTTTTTCGTGGTGGATGACCTCGCTCCTGCACAAGTTTGATCAGCACACCGCCTTTGAAACCCGGATGCAGGCGGCCGAATTCAGCTTTCTCGAGCAATCGCGCGCCGCCCGCATGGCGCTGGCAGAAAATTACGTCGGCCTGCCGCTTTAAGGCGGGTGGCAATTGGCGACGGGCCTTGCTAGAGAGACCTCTCAAAGACTTTCAACCTCGAGCCTTCCGGCCATGACCCGTCAAGCAACCATTTCTCGCCAGACCAAGGAAACCACCATCAAGGTTGCGGTGAACCTTGATGGTACGGGCGCCGCCAACATCGACAGCGGCATCGGGTTTCTCGACCACATGCTGGATCAGGTCGCCCGCCATGGCATGATTGACCTGACGATTGCCGCCAAGGGCGATCTGCACATCGACATGCACCACACGACCGAAGATATCGGCATTGCGTTGGGTCAGGCGGTGCGTCAGGCCCTCGGTGACATGGCCGGCATCACCCGCTACGCCCATTGCTATCTGCCGATGGACGAGACTTTGACACGCGTCGCGCTGGATTTTTCCGGCAGGCCTTTTCTTGTCTTCAAAACCAGCTTCAGCGCGCCGAAAATCGGTGCTTTCGACACCGAACTGGTGCGCGAGTTTTTTCAGGCCTTCGCCATTAACGCGGGCCTCACCCTGCATGTCGAGACGCTTTATGGCCTGAACAATCACCATATAGCCGAAAGCTGCTTCAAGGGCCTGGCACGTGCTCTGCGCCAGGCCATCACCATTGACAGCGCGCAAGCGGGGCGCATCCCCTCCACCAAAGGTAGCCTGTGAGGCCATGAGCGTATTTTTTGTGCATGAGCCGGCCAAAGCTTCGAGCCCGGCAGAGCGCGCCATGAAAACCATCTTCGTGAAGGATGGCTTTCGCTGGCTGGCGTTGTTTTTCACGCCGCTCTGGCTGCTGGCGCACCGGTTGTGGCTGGAATTTGCCTTGTGGCTGCTCGCCACCCTCGGCCTCACGCTGAGCATGCGGCTCTATGGCCTGAACCCCGGCACGTCGATGCTCATCAGCCTGCTGATTTCGCTCTATTGCGGATTTGAAGGCGCGTCGATGATCGAGGCCCGGCTGGAGCGCGGCAACAGGCCCCTGACGCGTGTCATTGCCGGTGCCAGCCGCGATGAGGCCGAACAGCGGCATTTTGCGTCCCTGCCTCAGGCACAACGGCAGGAACAGCAACCGTGAAAGTAGCCATCATCGATTATGGCTCAGGCAATCTGCACTCGGCCGCCAAAGCCTTTGAGCGCGCCGCGCGTGACAATGGCATCGGTGCCACAATTGCGGTCAGCGCCGATCCTGATGTGGTGCGCAAGGCAGATCGCATCGTGTTGCCGGGCGTCGGTGCCTTTGCCGATTGTCGTCGCGGCCTCGATGCCGTGCCGGGCCTTGTCGCGGCCCTCGATGAAGTCGTCATCGCTGGCGGCCGGCCGTTTCTGGGCATATGCGTCGGCATGCAATTGATGGCGACCCGCGGGCTTGAGCATGTCACCACACCGGGTCTCGGCTGGATCGAAGGCGATGTCGTGGTCATCACGCCCGATGACCCGCGCCTGAAAATCCCGCACATGGGCTGGAACACGCTTGATGCCAAGCCGCACAAATTGCTTGAAGGCCTTTCGACCGGCCCGGCAGGCCTGCACGCCTATTTCGTGCATTCCTTTCAGCTCGCCGCGCGCAACGCCCATGATGTGATCGCCACCACCTATTATGGCGCGCCGCTGACCGCCATGGTCGGGCGCGACAACATTGCCGGGACGCAGTTTCACCCCGAAAAGAGCCAGCGCCTCGGCCTCGGTCTGATTGCCAATTTCTTGAGGTGGTCGCCTTGATCCTCTACCCCGCCATTGATCTCAAAGCCGGGCAATGCGTGCGCCTCATCCATGGCGACATGGCGCAGGCCACCGTGTTCAATGA
>JAJZGX010000008.1 GCA_021804825.1 Pseudomonadota bacterium
GTGGCGGTGGCGGTGGCGCGCCATCTGACGCCGGTGACTCTGGAACTCGGCGGCAAATCCCCAGCGGTGATTGACAGCAGTGCGGATATGGCGGTGGCCGCCCGGTCTATTGCGCATGGCAAATTGCTCAATGGCGGCCAGACCTGCATTTCGCCCGATTACGTGCTGGTGCCAAAGCCGCGCGAGGATGAGTTCGTCAAGGCGTTTCGCGCGGCGGCAACGCGGCAATATCCGCATTTCAACGATAATGCAGATTACACTGCCATCATCAGTGATGCCCATCTGGCCCGGCTCGATGCGTTGGTGGCCGATGCCGCCGCCAAGGGCGCAACAATCATCAAGCTCAGTGACGAGGTGCGCAAAGCCGATGCAAGGCGTTTTGCGCCGGTGCTGATCCTGAACCCGTCCGATCAGATGCGGGTGATGCAGGAGGAAATCTTCGGGCCGATCCTGCCGATCCTGACCTACGAAGCCATGCCGGACGCGATCAGCCTGATCAACCAGAAAGACCGGCCGCTGTCGCTTTATTGGTTCGGCGCCGACAAGACCAATCGAGATCTTCTGCTCACCCAGACGGTGGCGGGCGGTGTCACCATCAATGATTGCCTCATGCATTTTGCGCAGGAAAACGCCCCCTTTGGCGGCGTGGGCGCTTCGGGGAACGGGGCTTACCATGGTGAATGGGGATTTTTGACCTTCACCAAGCAGACGCAGGTCTATTATCAATCAACGCGCAGCCTCGCCCCCCTGCTGCATCCGCCCTATGGCAAGGTCTTTGCGCTGCTCTGGGCATGGATGCGCCGGACGGCGTGACAACATAGCGCTGCCTGCTTCGGCCCATACATATTGTATAATTGGAATATGTTGTTATATAGCGCCCATCAGATGGAGATTTCCCCATGGTTGAGCCGCTGCCCCATGCCGTCAGCATGACGCTGCATCCAGAGGTGACCGCGTTTTTCGATGCTGCCACGAATACGGCATCCTATGTGGTGGGTGATCCGGCCTCCAAGGCCTGCGCCGTCATCGACAGCGTGATGGACATGGATTATGCGGCGGGGCGAATATCTTATGATTCGGCCGATGAAATCATCGCTTTCATTCGCACCCACAACCTGCAACTCGCATGGTTGATCGAGACCCATGTCCACGCCGATCATCTCTCCGCTGCGCCCTATATTCAGGGCAAGCTGGGCGGCCAGATCGGCATTGGCGAGAATATCCGCATTGTTCAAGAAACCTTCGGCAAGGTTTTCAATGAGGGCACCGAATTTCAGCGCGATGGCAGCCAGTTCGACCGACTGTTTGCCGATGGCGACACCTACCAGATCGGTTCCATGCAGGCCTTTGCCATGTCAACGCCCGGTCACACCCCGGCCTGCATGACGCATGTCATCGGCGATGCCGTGTTTGTCGGCGATACGCTGTTCATGCCGGACGGTGGTTCGGCGCGGGCCGATTTTCCGGGCGGCGATGCGCGCACGCTCTACCGCTCGATCCAGCGGGTGTTGCAACTGCCTGAGGCGATGCGGGTGTTCCTGTGCCACGATTACGGCCCCAACGGCCGCGATATCCGCTGGGAAACCACGATTGGTGACGAGCTCAGGCACAATATCCACGTCGGCAAAGGCATGAGCGAAGACGAATTTGTGGCGCTGCGCGAGGCGCGCGACAAGACCCTCGCCATGCCGAAATTGATCATCCCCTCGCTTCAGATCAACATGAAAGCCGGGCAGTTGCCGACGCCCGACGACAGCGGCAAAAGATTCTTGAAAGTGCCGCTGAACGGGCTGTGAAAGCCTTGAACCCCTTGAACCCTGAACCCCAACCCCATGGAGCAATGAGTATGGCCCAAGCGCAATTCCTGTCACCCGAATTTGCAGTCGCATCACAGATCATTCCTGATGATCTCGAGGATCTGGCGAGCGATGGCTTCAAAGCCATCATCTGCAATCGGCCCGATAATGAAAGCCCCGGACAGCCGAGCTTTGCGGCGCTGGAGGCGGCGGCCAAGGCGGCGGGGCTGGAAGCGGTCTATCTGCCGATCTATCCGAACCGCATGAGCATGGCGGATGCCGAGGCCTTCGCACGCCATCTGGCGGCACTGCCCAAGCCGATCCTGGCGTTTTGCCGCACTGGCAACCGCTCGAGCACGCTGTTTGCCGCCTGCGTGCGCATGCCGCAGCGCTAAGGCGCGACCTTGCCATCAGCCGCGAATTTCAAACCTCGCGGCTGCCCGTTTTGAATTACCGGTTGGACGCCTCCCATGCCTCGCGCCAGATTCCTTGCACCGCACCTAGCGGTAGCGCCGCAAATCAGCCCAGCCGATCTGCCTGATCTTGCGCGACAGGGCTTCAAGTCGATCATCTGCAATCGCCCTGACAATGAAGGCGGTGGCCAGCCCAGTTTTGCCAGTGTCGCATCGGCGGCGAAGGCGGCGGGAATGCAGGCGGTGCACCTGCCGGTGCGGCCCGGTAGCTTCGGCGAGCGCGAGGCGCGGGCTTTTGCGAGCCACGTCAAGACCTTGCCGCAGCCGATATTGGCCTATTGCGCGAGCGGCAACCGTGCGGGAAGCCTGTTCAAGATGAGCCAGAAGGTCGCCGCAACCAGCAATGTGGCGGCCAAGGCGGCGACTGGCGGCCCGGCCACCCACGACATCGTGATCATTGGCGCCGGGGCGGCAGGGCTGGCGACGGCGGCAAGCCTGAAGGCGCGCAAGCGCGGCCTCGATATTGTGCTGATCGATCCTGCCGACTTTCATTTTGATCAGTCCGGCTGGACGATGGTGGGGGCTGGCCTGATCGCGCCGGAGAGGACGAAACACGCGCTCGCCGCCCTGATGCCCAAAGGCCTGCGACTGATCCGGGGTGCTGCCAGCGCCATTGATCCCATCAAGCGGCAGGTGCGTTTGGCCAATGGGCGGCAGATCGGCTACAAGTCTCTTGTGGTTGCGACCGGACTGAAGCTTGACTGGGGCGCGATCGAAGGCCTTGAGGCGACCCTTGGCAAAAACGGCGTCACCTCGAATTACCGTCATGATCTTGCGCCCTATACTTGGCAGTTGGTGAAGGGTCTCAAGCGCGGGCGGGCGCTGTTCACGCAGCCACCCATGCCGATCAAAGCCGTCGATGCCCCGCAAAAGGCTCTGTATCTTGCGGGTGATCATTGGTTGCGGCATGGCGCGCTGGCCGACATCCACATGGATTTTTTCAACGCAGACCCGGCGCTTTTCGGCATTGCCGCCTATGTTCCGGCCCTGCAGAGCTACATCGAAAAATACCGCGTCGATGCGCACTACCAGCATCAACTCGTCAAGATCGACGGCCCGTCGCGGCGTGCCTTCTTCACGCGCCAAAATCCCGACGGCACGAGCGCGCGCACCGAAACGACGTTCGACATGATCCATGTCGTGCCGCCGCAGAGCGCCCCGGACTGGATCAAGACTTCGCCACTCGTGGATGCAACCGGCTGGGTGGACGTTGATCCGACCAGCCTGCGCCATCGCAGCTTGCCCAACATCTATGCGCTCGGCGATGTGTGCAATGCCCCGAATGTCAAGACGGCGGCGGCCGCCCGCAGGCAAGCATCGGTGGTTGCGCATAATCTCCTGAAGGATCGTGGCCATATCGCTGGCGCCGATGCCGCTTATGACGGTTACAGCGCCTGCCCGCTGACGGTGGAGCGCGGCAAGATCGTGCTGGCCGAATTTGGTTATGGCGACAGCTTGCTGCCCTCCTTGCCGACATGGCTGATCGACGGCACCAAGCCATCGCGACTGGCCTGGCACCTCAAAATATCCGGCAAGCCGCCGCTTTTTCGGCACGCCTTGCTCAGGGGACGTAAAGCTTTCGCCAAACCGGCCACGACATGAACTGCCGCTCATTCAAGGAAATGTGACAATCATGACACTTGAACCCCTGCAATATGGCCTTGGGGCGGTTTCCGGTTCGCTGGTCGGGCTGACGCTTGGTCTGTTTGGCGGCGGCGGGTCGATCCTCGCGGTGCCGCTGATGGTCTATCTGGTGGGGATCACCAATCCGCATGTCGCCATTGGCACGAGCGCTTTTGCAGTAGCCGCCAATGCCTTCACCAATCTGTTGCCGCATGCGCGCCAGGGCAATATCAAGTGGCGCTGCGCCGGCATCTACAGCGTCGCAGGCGTGATCGGCGCCTTGGTAGGCTCGACCATCGGCAAGGCTGTCGATGGCCACAAACTGCTGATCCTGTTTGCGCTGCTGATGCTGGTGATCGCCGCGTTGATGTTTCGCAAGCGCGGTCATGATGGCGACCCCGGCGCGGCCTGCACCCGCGAAAATGCCCCCAAGGTGATCGGCTACGGCGGCCTTACCGGCATTTTCTCCGGATTTTTCGGCATTGGCGGCGGCTTTCTGATTGTGCCGGGTCTGGTTGCATCGACCGGCATGCCGATTTTGTTTGCCATAGGCTCGTCTCTGGTGGCTGTGGCGGCCTTCGGTCTGACGACTGCGGTGAATTACGCATGGTCAGGCTATGTCGACTGGCTTCTGGCCTTTGTGTTCATCGCGGGCGGCTTTGCGGGCGGCGTGGTCGGCGCGCGGCTGGCTAAGCACCTTTCCGGGCAAAAGGGCAGCCTGCATATCGCCTTCGCCGGATTGGTCTGTGTCGTGGCGGTTTACATGCTGTGGCGCAGCCTCCCTGCCCTGCTGGCCTGAGCGGCGGCCGCGACGGCAGGTTGAAATCATCGCCATTCATGATACGGTTCACCCATAAACAATAAATGGGGAGAACGTCATGATCACGACATTCAACAAATTTCTGGTGATTGCGGGCTTGAGTGCGGCTCTGGTGCTGCCGGCGGTGGCAGCCGGGCCTGATGGGCTGTGGCGCACTGGTGACGGCAAGGCGACAGTGCGGGTCGGCCCCTGTGGTGGCGCGATTTGCGGCCATGTCGTGGCACTGCGCAACCCCAACGGGCCGGATGGCAAGCCGAAGCTCGATATTCACAATGTCAATGCCGCGCTGCGCAAGCGCAAGATCCTCGGGTCTGCAGTATTGCTCGGCATGAAGCCGAATGGGCATGACTCATGGCAAGGCGCCATCTATAATGCCGAGGATGGAAAAACCTATTCGGCTTATTTCACTTTGCTCAGCCCGACCCGTGCCAAGGTGCAGGGGTGCGTTGCCGCCATTTTCTGCAAATCGCAGGTTTGGTCGCGCCAGTAGCGCTGTCCTTGCGCTGCTGTTGTTGACCGGCGCGGCGCAGGCCGCAAACGGCGGCGCCAGGCATGGAGCGACACCGCGGCGCCCGCCGCTGGAGGTCGTGCGGCTCTGTGCCAGAAAATGGCAAGCGATGAAACGCGGCGGCGCGGCCGATGGCATGCTGTGGCGGGATTTTTCGACGCGCTGCTATCAATCCTTCGAGGCTGGCCGCGCGCGCCACAAAGCCGGGACGCGGAAATAAACTGGAAACCTTCTGAGCATTTTCATGAATTTGGGGTTGGTTGGCGTTGCGGCTTGCCCTAGATTATTTGGCGGCTGGGTAATTAAAAGGGGCGGTCATGGCGCAGTTGGATGACGTGCTGCAAGCACTTGACGATGGGCGCGAGGCCGCTCTGGAGCGGCTGTTTCAACTGTTGCGGATCAAATCGGTCTCGACCGACCCAGCCTTTGCTGCGGGCTGTCTCGAGGCAGCACAATGGCTGGTGAAGCTGCTGAGCGAGCTTGATTTTACCGCCTCGGTGCGCCCCACGTCAGGCCATCCGATGGTCGTCGCCCACGCCAAATGCGGCCGCCGCGGCGTGCCGCATGTGCTGTTTTACGGCCATTACGATGTGCAGCCCGCCGATCCCCTGGGCTTGTGGGAGCGGCCACCATTCGAGCCCTCGCTCACCGACGGGCCCAACCCCATGATCCGCGCTCGCGGTGCCGCTGATGACAAGGGTCAGTTGATGACCTTTCTCGAAGCGTGCCGCGCCTTTCATGACCGCGGCGGTTACCCGTGCGATATTTCGATTCTGCTCGAGGGTGAGGAAGAAACCGGTTCACCGTCCCTGCCCGCCTTCCTTGACGCCAACAAGGCCGAACTCGACGCTGATATCATGCTCGTGTGCGATACCGGCATGTGGAATGCCACATCGCCCGCCATCACCACCAGCCTGCGCGGCATGGTCTACGAGGAAGTGACGATCCGTGCTGCTGATCGGGACCTGCACAGCGGCATGTTCGGCGGCGCGGCCATCAACCCGATCCGCGTGCTGTCGCGCATCATCGCCGATCTGCATGATGCGCAAGGCCGCGTGACGCTGCCGGGCTTTTATGAGGGCGTCCACGAACTGCCCGACTCCATTGCCGCGCAATGGCGCGAACTGGGATTTGATGGCGCTGCCTATCTCGCCAATGTCGGCCTGTCGGTTCCGGCGGGCGAACAGGGCCGCAGCGTGCTCGAAATGATCTGGTCGCGCCCCACTGCCGAAGTCAACGGCATTTATGGCGGCTATACCGGGCAAGGCTCGAAAACCGTGCTGCCGGCCGAAGCCAGCGCCAAAGTGTCGTTCCGGCTGGTGGGCACGCAAGATCCTGATGCGGTGCGCGAGGCGTTCCACGCCTTTGTGAAAGCACGCTTGCCGGCGGATTGCCGCGCGTCATTTCAGAGCTTCTCGAATGCACCAGCGCTGCAATTGCCCTTCACCTCGGAGGCCTTGACCAGAGCCCGCCGGGCGCTTGCGGCGGAATGGGGCAAGGAACCGGTGCTGATCGCCATGGGCGGTTCGATCCCGATCGTCGGGGCCTTCAAGCGTGATCTCAACATGGATGCGCTGATGATCGGCTTTGGCCTGCCCGATGATCGCATCCACTCGCCCAATGAAAAATACAATCTGTCGTCGTTCCAGCGCGGGGCCCGCAGCTGGGCGCGGGTGCTCGCGGAATTATCGACGTGAGATCATGATGGCGCGCGAGGGCTCACACATCGAGCATTTCGGATGAGAATGCCGCGCGTTCCTGAATGAAGACAAACCGCGCCTCGGGCTTGTTGCCCATCAGCCGCTCGACCGCATCAACGGTGGCCTCGCGATCATCCGGCTCGACCATGACCTTGTGCAAAGTGCGCTTTGCAGGGTCCATGGTGGTATCCTTCAACTGATCGGCGCGCATTTCGCCGAGGCCCTTGAAACGGCTGACCTCAAGCTTGCCACGCCCCGATTGCAGCGTTTTGACCAGCGCATCGCGCTCGGCCTCATCGCGCGCATAATGACGTTTGGTGCCTTGCAGAATCGAAAATAACGGCGGCACCGCCAGATACAAATGTCCACCGTCGATCAATTTCGGCATTTGCCGATAAAAATAGGTGATCAGCAGCGAGGCAATATGCGCGCCGTCGACATCGGCATCGGTCATGATGATGATTTTGCCGTAGCGGAGTTCGGCATTGTTATAGTGCGCCCCCGTGCCGCACCCCAGCGCCAGCGCCAGATCAGCGAGCTGCTGATTGGCGTGCAGCTTTTCGCGCGTGGCATTGGCGACGTTGAGAATCTTGCCGCGCAGCGGCAGCACGGCCTGAGTGGCGCGATTGCGGGCCTGTTTGGCGGAACCGCCGGCCGAATCGCCTTCGACAATGAAAAGCTCGGTGGTCTCGACAGCATTGGATGAACAATCGGCGAGTTTGCCCGGCAAGCGCAGCTTTTTGACCAGTGATTTGCGCGCCACATCCTTTTCGGCACGCCGTCGCAGCCGCTCATCGGAGCGCTCGATCGTCCATTCCAGCAGCTTGGTCGCCTGGGCCGGGGCGCCCGCCAGCCAATGGTCAAAAGCATCGCGAATGGCCGGTTCGACAATGCGGGTCGCTTCGGCAGACATCAGGCGGCCCTTGTTCTGGCCCTGAAATTCCGGCTCGCGGATGAAAATCGCAATCATCGCCGCGCAGGTCGCCATGACATCGTCGGTGGTGATGGCGGCGGCACGTTTGGTTTGGCCGATGCGGTCGGCGTGATCCTTGAGACCGCGCAGCAGGGCCACCCGCAGCCCGGCTTCATGCGTGCCGCCATCGGCGGTGGGGATGGTGTTGCAATAGGAATGCACAAACCCGTCATCGCCCGCCTGCCAGGCGACGGCCCATTCCAGCGAGCCATGACGCCCCGGACGATCTATCCGGCCGGTGAACATCTGCTCATTGACGAGATCGCGCGCCTCGATCTCGCGGGCGAGATAATCCTTGAGGCCGCCGGGGAACCGGAAGGTCGCCTCCGCCGGTATGGCGCTGCCCGCTTCGATCAGTTCGGGCGCGCAGTGCCAGCGAATTTCGACGCCGCCGAAGAGATAGGCCTTGGAGCGCGCCATCTTGAAAATGCGTGCCGGGCGAAAATGCGCCCCTTCGCCAAAAATCTGTGGATCGGGCAGAAACCGCACTTTGGTGCCGCGCCGGTTCTGCACCCGCCCCAGCGTTTCCAGCGGCCCCAGTGGCAGCCCGCGCGAAAACTTCTGGCGGTAGAGCACCTGTTCGCGCGCCACCTCGACTTCCATCTCGACAGAGAGGGCATTGACCACGGAGACACCGACGCCGTGCAGCCCACCAGCGGTTTCATAGGCATCCGAATCAAACTTGCCGCCGGCATGCAGCGTCGTCATGATCACTTCAAGCGCCGATTTATCAGGGAATTTCTTGTGCCGATCAACCGGGATGCCGCGGCCGTTGTCGATCACCGCGAGATGGCCGCCCGCCTCCATGCTGACATCAATGAAGGTGGCGTGGCCGGCCACTGCCTCGTCCATGGCATTGTCGATCACCTCGGCAAATAGATGATGCAGCGCCGCCTCATCGGTGCCACCAATATACATGCCGGGCCTGCGGCGCACCGGCTCCAGGCCTTCGAGCACATCAATTGAATCGGCGTTATAGTCGCTGGCCGCTGCGGGCGCGACCACCTTGAGCGGCGCTCTGGCAGGCTTTGGCGTCGGGGGCGTCGGGCCCAGATTTTGAAACAGATCGGTCTTGGAATTCATGCCACCAGCCTGTTTGGGTGATTCGTTCACCTGCGACTATGCCACCAATCGGCCCACAATGGGGCGGCAATCGACGTGCTGTGAAGCGTGCCGCTGCTGATGGCAAGCGGCGCGCGGGCAGCGTGCCAAAGCCGCTGGCATGGCCGGACAACGGGCCCGAATCCGCCAAAACTTGCACACATGCCTAATAGATTGCCAACGCATTGCGACAAAGACCGGGCCTTGTCGGCAGGCATTAGATGCAACGTAAGATAATGATTTTATTGACGATTTATGATTTATGACGCCGAAATGGCGGCTTTGCCTTGGCGGTCACGCCGTGATGAGCGAGCCGCTCGCTGCCGGGTGCGAGGCATTTCGTAAAATTTTACGGATCGATAACGCCAAAATTTAAGTGATTAGCTGTTTGAAAGACTGATCTATCGCGTGTGAACATCCAAGGTGTCCCATGTCAAAGGCGCAAACAAAAATGAGCAATCGCCAACTGCTGGCAGCGTTCAAAAAGGACCAGCGCGGCAATTTTGCCATGTTGCTTGGCCTTTCAATCTTCCCGCTGATCACCTTCATGGGCTGCGCGGTCGATTATTCACGCGTGACTTCAGCAAAGGCCTCGTTGAATTCAGCAGCTGACGCAGCGGCGCTCAATGCCGTGACGCGAGCCATCAACGGTGCCGCGGCGATCCCCGCCGTCAGTCCGCCATCAACCAAGCAGATCCGGAATTTCTTCAACGGTGCCTCCAACGACAGTCAATATGTCGGCGCTGCAAATTACGACGGCTTGTCGCCGTCGATTCCGAAGGACGCTTCCTTCACCTACAGCATTTTCTATACGGGCCCGACGGGCGCGTGCCCCGCAACGTTGCCGGTGAATGCACCGACGCCGACGCCAACGCCGACTCCGACACCAACGCCGACTCCTACACCTACCCCAACGCCGACGCCTACGCCTACGCCGACTCCCACACCGACGCCTACGCCTACCCCGACTTCGGGTAGCTCCGGCAATGGCGGGAACAATGGCAATAATGGCAACCATTATGGCAATAATGGAGATAACGGCAATAACGGTAACAATGGCAATAATGGTCAGTATGGCAACAACAACGGCAATTATGGCAATAACGGTAACAACAATAACGGTAATTATGGCAACAACGGCAACAACGGTAATTATGGTAATAATAATAATAACAACAACGGTAATTACAGCAACAATAACAACAACGGTAACTATGGCAACAATGGCAACAATGGCAACAATGGTCAGTATGGCAATAACGGAAACAGCCAGAACAATAACAGCAACGCCAGTTTCTCGACCGGCCTGCGTGGCGGGCATTTCTTCAATGTCTTGAAGCCTGCGGCAAATGTCGCTGCGGCGGAGGGCATTGATTACAGCACGCCCACCGGCAGTGTCACGACGCCGTGCACGCCCAATAGCTATATTGCCACGGTGAGCTATTCAGCGCCAATCCCAACCACGATCCTCCAGGTGGTGGGCATCAAACAGGTCATGATCCATGGCACTGCCACGGCTCAATCCAAGCTGCCTTCCTACCTGAATTTCTACATGCTGATGGATAATTCGCCTTCCATGGGTATTGGCGGCAGCCAGACCGACATTACCAACCTTATCGCTGCCACTCCAGATAGCTGCGCCTTTGCATGTCATGAAAAAAATCCTGATGGCTCCGATGACATGTATGATAATTATCACATCGCCAAGAATTATGGCATCAAGACCCGCATTGATTACCTGCGTGATGCTGTAACAGGCCTTTTGACCCAGGCTTCTCAGACATCACAGGTGCCGAACCAGTTTGCTTTCGGTCTCTATAGCTTTAGCGGAACTGGCATGCAGAATAAAATATCAGGGTTGAGCGCCAACTACTCAACACTGAAAACCGATGTGGCGAATTTGGATTTGGCTTATATGTCGCCCAACAACAGTTCATACAACAAGACTGGCGACCCGGGCAACAATGGCGAGCAGACCGATATTGATGATGCGCTGAACTACATCAAGGGCCAGGTCGCGGCAGCTCCTGTCACGACACCGCGCAGCCCCACGAATTTTGTGGTTCTGGTTTCCGATGGCTTGCAAGATAAAGCAGTCTCGGCCTCAAGCACTTCGGCCTGTTCCGGCGCCACTTATAATTGGAGCCTTTCGTGGCCTTTGATAGGCCTGACCAACAATTCTGGTACCCAAAACTGTTCGCAGGCTAGCGGCACTCGCTACGAAGGTGTGATCGATACAGCCTATTGTGACAAGCTAAAGCAAGCTGGCGATCAGGTGGCTGTCGTCTACACCCCCTATCTGGCGATCACCAACAACGCCTGGTACATGGGCCAGGTCGATCCCTTCAACAATGCCTCCAACAATCAAATCTACACCACGCTGCAAAGCTGCGTGTCCGACCCTAGCCTGTTTGTTTCAACCGGGCCCAATGTAAGTATTGCCGCGGCGTTAAGTCAGATCTTCACCAATGCCCTTGCCCGCACGCTGCTCACCAACTGAGACACGTCAGCCATCCGTTCGCAAAACCACCGCCGGCATCCCCCTGCCGGCGGTTTTCATTTGTGCAAAATCTGCATTGACCGCGCCCTTGTTCGCCTTGTAGAAGCCTTTCCGTCGGTTCCCGCGAGGGGCAGATGCGGGCGTGGCGGAATTGGCAGACGCGCCGGACTCAAAATCCGGTTCTGGTGACAGAGTGTCGGTTCGACCCCGACCGCCCGCACCAGTTTGACAGAGGTGCTCTGATGCAGCTGTGATGGCGCCTGTGGCGCATCGCTGCCGCCCGGAACCAAGGCCCGACCATGACACCGCGAATTCTGATCTGGAACGAAAATGTCCATGAACGCAGCAATGCACTGGTGCGCGAGCTTTATCCGCAGGGCATTCATGGCGCCTTGATGCAGGCACTGACGGCGCGCGGCTTCGACCATGTCACCACGGCAACGCTGCAGGAGCCCGAGCATGGTCTCACCCAGGCGAAGCTCGATGCCACCGATGTGCTGATCTGGTGGGGCCACAAGGCGCATGGCGAGGTGAGCGATGCCGTGGTCGAGCGGGTGGCGCTGCGCGTCTGGCAAGGCATGGGGCTGATCGTGCTGCATTCGGGCCATTTCTCGAAGATATTCAAGCGATTGATGGGAACGCCCTGCGCGTTGAAATGGCGCGAGGCGGGCGAGATCGAGCGGTTGTGGTGCCTCAACCCCGCGCATCCGATTGCCAGTGGCCTGCCGCCTTTCATCGAAATCCCGCAGGAAGAAATGTATGGCGAGCCGTTCAGCGTGCCCGAACCGCTCGAAACCTTGTTCATCTCATGGTTTGCGGGCGGCGAGGTGTTCCGTTCCGGCATGACCTGGCAGCGCGGCGCCGGGCGCATTTTTTATTTCAGGCCGGGCCATGAGGCCTATCCCACCTATCACAATGCCCATGTGCAACAGGTGATCGCCAATGCGGCACGCTGGGCATTCAACCCAAGTCCGGCTTGGGTCGATGTCACCGCGGCCCCGAATGTGCCGGTGGACTCCGCCCCCTCGCCAATCAAAGCGCAAGGAGCGCGGCTGCATCGCGATGGCGAGCAGGGATTCACGTGACATGAGGCGGCACAAACTGCTGATTCTTGGGGCGGGCAGCATGGCGGCGACCCATGCCCGCGCCTTCCAGGCTGATCCGCGTATCGATGTGGTGGCAGCCTGTGATGTCGATGCGGCGCGTGCCGCGAGCTTTGCTGCGCAATTCGGCCTTGGGCAGAGCTTTGGCAGTCTCGAGGCGGCGCTGGCGCAAGGCGATTTTTCAGCCTGTGCCAATGTCACGCCGGATGGCGCTCACCACGCCAGCACCATGGCATTGCTGGCGGCGGGCAAGCATGTGTTCTGTGAAAAGCCGCTGGCTGACACCTATCCGCTGGCGCTGGAAATGACCGAAGCTGCCGAAGCGGCGAAGGTGGTCAACCGGGTCAATCTCACCTATCGCAATGTGCCGCAACTGGCGGCGGCGCGGGCGCTGGTGGCGGCGGGCGAAATCGGCGCCATCCGCCATCTTGAAGCGAGCTATCGGCAAAGCTGGCTGGTGGGCAAACATTGGGGCGATTGGCAAACCGAGCCGCGCTGGTTGTGGCGGCTGTCGCAGGCCCATGGCTCGCGCGGCGTGCTCGGCGATGTTGGCGTGCATATTCTCGATTTTGCCACCCATGCGGCGGGCGAAGACATTGTGGCCATGCAGGCGCAATTGCAGACGTTCGCCAAAGCGCCTGATGATCGGGTGGGCGAATACCAGCTTGATGCCAATGACAGTTTCACCATGAATGTCAGAATGTCGGGCGGGGCGCTGGGGGTTATCCACGCCAGCCGCTTCATGACCGGCTATGCCAATTCGCTGCATCTGCACATTTTTGGCACCAAAGGCGCGCTCGAATTGCACCATGGCGCAGCTTCCAGCATCTTGCGTGTCTGTTCTGGCGCTGATGTGCATAATCTCAGCTGGCGGGAGATCGTGGCCCCGCCGGTGCGCACGAGCTACCAGTTCTTCGTGGATGGGCTTGAGGGCAAGAACGATGGCTCGCCGGATTTTCGCCGCGCCGCAGCGCTGCAAAAGCTGATCGATGCCAGCTATGCTGCCAGCCCGCCCGCCCTGTGAACGCGGCACGGCGGCACCTTTATGCACCATGCGGACGAACCAGCCCTTGCCGCTCAAGGGCGCAACGGGCTAAGTATCGGGCCTGACACCACGAACAGGATTGATGGGCGGATGCGGTGGCGCTTGGCGATGGTGGCGCTGTTCCTTTGCGCTGTGGTGGCTGGTCTGGTGCCTTACCGGCTTGCCGCTCCCCATGCGTCAGCGATCCTGTTGCAGCAGATCGAGCGCACCAGCGGGCTGGCGGCAGACCTTGCCCCCGGCGCGACGTTGCGCCTGTTGCCCTGGCCGCGTTTGCGCTTCAAGCACTTGGTGATCCGCCAAGCGGGACGCATCAAACTGACAGCGGCGGCAATCGAGGTGCCGCTCGCCGCCCGCTGGCTGGCATTCCTGCAGCGGCCGCATCTTGAGGCGCGGCTGATTCGACCACAATTCACCATCAATCTCGATCATGTGGAACCTGGTCTGGCGCGCACGGGGGCAGGATCGGTGATCCGGCCCTTGTCGGCATTGCAGCGCATGAGCATCGGCTTTCGCGACGCGCGCGTCACGCTGAAGGGATCGCATTTGCGCTGGCCGCTGGTGTTGCAGCATGTGACAGCTTTTTATGATTCGCGCGGCCAAGGCGGGCCAGCGGCGCTGCGTTTTTCGGGAGCGGCACCCCATGGTGACATAGGTGGCCATATGTGGATGGGGCCGGATCGGGATGACTGGCAAGCCTTTGACCTCGTTGTGACGGGGCCTTGGGCGCATGTGGCGACCAGCGGCTACTGGCACGCCGGCCGCTATGACGGCCATCTCGCCTTCGGCAGTCACTCGCCGCAATGGATCACGCCTTTCAGAGGGCAGATCATGCGCGCCCTCAGAAAGATCGGCGACCTCAGCTTTGCCGCGCAGATCGGACTGCAAAGCGGCCAAATCGAGGCTGCGCACTTGCGCGGAACCGTCAACGGCCAGAAATTCAGAGGCCTGCTGGCATTGGACCGGCGCGGTGCGGCCGACAAACTCAGCGGTACACTCGCGGCACGCCATTGGCTGCTGCCCGATGCCATTCTGCCCGGTGCCTTACCAAGCACAAGCCCGGCCAGAACCGCGTCTGCTAGCCCCGCAGGGCGGGCGCTCGATCTCGATCTGCGCGCTTCCGTGCTGCAACTGGTCTGGCACCACCTCGACATCCGCAATCTGGCTTTGGCGCTGACTGCCAACGGCGGCCCCATGAAATTCGAAATCGCTCAGGCCGACCTTGGCGGCGGTACGGTGCGTGGGGCCATGAAGCTGGCACCCTATGGCGGGGGACAACCGCTGCACGCGGCCCTGCATCTCAATGGCGTCGACATTGCGGCCTTCTGCAAGGCGATGACATGCCCCGAGCCCCTGAGCGGACGCCTTTCCGCCGATGTCGATGTGCAAACCACGCCGAACAAGGCCCAAGCGCCCGCCACGGCACTGACCGGCAGCGCGACCTTCTCGCTGCTTGATGGCGCGCTGCCCGGCCCGGATCTGGGGCGCTGGTTGCGTTGGCAGGCGCGCAGCCAAGGCGCGTTACTGCCACTGCTCAACACCGATGGCACTGTGTTCCACAGCTTGCACGGCCATATTGAATTAGCAGCCCAAGCCCCGGCGCAATTGACGCTCAGCCTCGGTTCGTCAGCGCTCAGCGCCGCAGCGCATGGCACGCTCGATCCCGCCTCCATGACCCTCGATCTCAAAGCCAGCGCGCGCCAGATCCGGCAGGACAGCGCCCCCAAGGCGGCACAGGCGCGGCTGGCCTTTTCCATCAAAGGCCCGCTGACCCATCCGCGGCTCACGCCAACAATGGTGGAAGCCCGATAATATTTTTTGGAATATCTTTGCAGACCCCTTGCGGAACGCACATAGAACGTTTAACGATGTTCCCGTTTTGTATGGAACGTCCACCGGATTGTTCCTGTAACCCAAGAAGGCAGCCTGCCATGCTCACCCGCAAACAGAGCGAATTGCTTCGCTTCATCCACGAACGTCTGAAGGAAACCGGCATTGCCCCATCCTTCGACCAAATGAAAGACGCGCTGGATCTTCGCTCCAAATCTGGCATCCACCGCCTGATCATTGCGCTTGAGGAGCGCGGTTTCATCCGTCGACTGCCCAACCGCGCGCGCGCCCTCGAAGTGCTGAAAATGCCGGAAGCCTCGATTCCGGCGCAGCCGCAACGCAGCCAGAAATTCACGCCCAGCGTGATTGAAGGCACGCTGGGGCGGCATCGCCCGGCGATGGAAGACGAAGCGGCCAGCGCTGTCAATGTGCCAGTTATGGGGCGTATCGCGGCAGGAACACCTATTTCGGCGCTGCAAACCCGCAGCCATACCATTGCCCTGCCGCCTGAATTTCTCAGTGCCGGGGACCATTATGCCCTGGAAGTGCGCGGCGATTCAATGATCGAAGCCGGCATTTTCGATCAGGACACCGTGATCATCCGCCGTCAGGACACAGCTGATTCGGGGGACATCATCGTCGCACTGATCGATGATGAAGAGGCGACCTTGAAACGTTTGCGCCGTCGCGGGGTGTCGATCGCGCTGGAGGCTGCCAATCCCGCCTATGAAACCCGGATTTTCGGGCCGAACCGGGTGCAGATCCAAGGCAAGCTGGTCAGTCTGCTGCGGCGCTATTGAGGCGTCGCGCCAGCCTTCGGGCGGCGCGCGAATTTATAGACATGGGGTTGAGGAAACCAAGGGCGTGCCGCACCAGGTGGTTCGGCACGGGTGATGTTCATTGCGCCCTTGGCAAAGCGCAATGCCACCGCGCCGCCGGTGCCGAGGCTGGCGCGATCAAACACTTTGGCGCGGCACGATCGCGGCGCGTAGAGGGGCGTGACAATGACATCTGCACGGCGGCAATCCTCACCAAAGGCCGATTGGCGCCAGACCAGCGCCGCGGCATGGCCGTGGGCCAAAGTGATGGCACAGCCGCGGTCGTCGCATCCAGCCTGCGGGTTGGCCGCTATGGCGAGGGTTGATGGATCGCGACCATCACCAAGGGCGCGCAGCCATTGGGTGATGATGAAATCATTGCGTCTTTTTGCCAGCAACACCATCGGGCCATGGGCGGGACGGACAATCAGCGCCGATCCATCAGGTGCAATCAACATATCGGGGGGCGCGGGGGTCGCGGCACCGGCAAGGCCGATGAGCAGGAATGGCAGCGCTGTGAGCCGCATGAGCGGGCCTTGCCAGATGATCAACACCAGAAGCCCGAAAGTCAGTGCCGCCAGCGCCCAGCCCGGGAAGGCCGCGACCAGCATGGTTGAATGCGGCGCCGCCGCGATGAGTCGCGCCATTTTGAGCACAACCGCAATGTTGAGGCCGACATAATGCCAGACCGGCCCGTCCCAGCCCAATGGATAGAGCGCGAGGCCGAGCATGGCACCGGGCACCGCAACGAGTTCGATCAGCGCCAGGGTCAGCGGATTGCCAATCAGCACATAGAGGCCGAGTTCGTTGAAGTCGGCGGCCATGAAGGGGGCGCTTGCCAGTGTGGCGCAGGATGTGGCGATCAGCAGCGCGATAATCCAGCGGCTGGCACGATGAAGCGCACTTTGTGGCGCGGGCCTCTGGCGCTGCACGCGCTTGGCGTGGCTTTGCTCGCCTGGTGCCGGGCCGCGTGGCCGGTAACGCGCTTCATGCACCGCCACCAGTGCCGCAACCGCGGCAAAGGACAGTTGAAATCCAGCTCCCAGCAGAGCTTCCGGCTGCAACAGAATGACGCCCAGAGCCGCGAGGGCGAGGTTGCGCATGGTCAAGGCTTCGCGGTCCAGCAGCACCGCGCCAAACATGATCAGGGTCATGATCAGCGCCCGCTCGGTGCCGACCCGCGCGCCACTGAACAGCGCGTAGGCGAGCGCCCCGACCATGGCAAGGCCGGCCGCCCATTTTCGGATCGGCCATTGCAAGGCCAACGTGGCGCTCAGGCCGAGCAGGCGTCGCATCAGCCAAAACAGCAGGCCGGCCACCAGACTCATCTGGATGCCGGAGATGGTCACAAGATGAAAAATTCCGGCTTTGCTGATCAACTGGCGCAGGCCCTGATCGAGCATGCCACGCTTGCCCGTGACCATGGCAACGGCAACGGCGCCGCGCTCACCTGGCACGGCGGCCAGAATATCGTCGGCGACACGGTTGCGCAGCCGGTCGAGCGCCATGGCAAAGCGCTGGCGCATGGTCGCAGGAAAGGGCGCATCAAACACTTCGATGCGCCCCAGAACCGAACCGACGCCACCAAGTCCGGCAAAAAAGGCGTCTGTTGCAAAATCATAACCGCCAGGCATGGCGGCATGCGAGGGCGGCAGCAGGCGGGCCTTGAAGGCTATGAAATCCCCAGCCTTGGGGCGTGGCCCGGCACGCATGGTCACCCGTATCATCTGCGGGCGATGCGCCCTTGGCAGCGGATCGGCGCTGGCGACATCGACAACCAGACGTGCGCCGATCGGACGCCGGTCGATACGCGCTACATAGCCGGTGATTTCAACAATGCGGATGTGGTCCAACACCGGCGCACCGACCCTGTATTCTCGCAGTTCCACGGCCGAAACGCCGAGAAAAAACAGCATCAGGCCGGTCAAGGGCCAAGCGCGCCATGGATGCTGGCGTGCCAGCCAAGCCAGAATGGCAAAGGCGGCAGCGAGGCTCGGCGCATACCAGAAGTTCGGTTCACGGGCGGCTTGAAGCTCGGCGATGGCGCCGAGACCGGCCGCGACGGGCGCCCAAAGGAAGACGCGTCGCCGGTCGATTTCGGCCTGAAAACCAGCGACAAGGGCTCGTTTGGCCGTGTCGATGACGGCGCCGGTTTGCAGGCCGTGGCGCAAGGGCCACCAGGCCAGGCCGAGTTCGCCCGCCCGCCCCTGCCCTTTGCCCGCTCTCGGCTCCATACGCACCGCCCGCCCACGCTGCGGAAACTTTTCACGCCCCGCAGCTTTACACAACCAGCTTTGATGATACACGAAGGCGCGGCCAGCACCAGCGCCGCGCCCGGCTCAGGCCCGCCCCTTGGATTTGCCATGACATCACCGATTGTAACCCGCTTTGCTCCCTCACCAACCGGCTTTCTGCATATTGGCGGTGCGCGAACGGCCTTGTTCAATTGGCTTTATGCCCGCCATCATGGCGGGCGTTTCCTGCTGCGCATCGAGGACACCGACCGCGAACGCTCGACCGACGCGGCCATCCAGGCGATTCTGGACGGGCTGCAATGGCTGGGGCTGGAGAGCGACGGCCCACCGGTGATGCAGTTTTCCCGGGCGGCGCGCCACCGCGAAGTCGCCGAACTGCTGCTGGCCAGCGGGCGTGCCTACAAATGTTTCGCGACGCCGGCCGAACTCGATGAGATGCGGGCGCTGGCGCGCGCCGAGGGCCGGGCACCGCGCTATGACGGCCGCTGGCGCGAGCGTGACCCGCGCGAGGCGCCTGCGGGCGCACGCGCTGCCATTCGTCTCAAGGCCCCGGTTACGGGCACGACGATCATTCATGATCAGGTGCAAGGCGATGTCAGTTTTGCCAACAAGGATCTTGATGATCTGGTGCTGCTGCGCTCGGATGGCACCCCGACTTACATGCTGGCCGTGGTCGTCGACGATCATGACATGGGCGTCACCGATATCATCCGCGGCGATGACCATCTCACCAATGCGGCGCGGCAGGCGCAGATCTATGCGGCCCTGGACTGGGATTTGCCACGCATGGCGCATATTCCGCTGATCCACGGTCCTGATGGCGCCAAGCTCTCGAAGCGACACGGCGCTCTCGGGGTCGAGGCCTATCGCGACATGGGGTTTCTCCCCGCCGCCTTGCGGAATTATCTGGTGCGACTGGGCTGGAGCGCCGGGGATCAGGAATTTTTCTCGACCGACGAGATGACCAAGGCTTTCACCCTCGAGCAGGTCGGACGTTCGGCGGCGCGGTTTGATTTCGTCAAGCTCGGCCATGTCAATGGCCATTACATGCGCGCCACACCGGATGGCGAACTCATGGTCGCGGTGAAGGAATTGATCGGCCATCTGCCGCAGGGCGCGCTGTTCACCGAGGCCTTTGCCCAAGGCCTCGCGTCACGGCTGGAACTGGCCCTGCCCGGCCTCAAGAGGCGCTCCCGCACTTTGGTTGAACTGCTTGATAATGCCCGGTTTCTCTATGCGCCGCGCCCCCTGACGCTCGATGCCAAGGCTGCGGCCCTGCTGGCCGGCCCGGCGATGCAGGCGCAATTGGCCCGCAGTCACGATTTGCTGGTCGGCCTGACCATCTGGAATGCGAGCACGACCGAGGCGGTGATGCGGGAATTCGCCGAGGCCCATGACCTAAAACTCGGCGCCGTCGCACAACCTTTGCGGGCAGCCTTGACCGGCTCACTGGTGTCTCCGGGCGTTTTCGATGTGATGATGGCCCTTGGCCGCGACGAGAGCCTTGCACGCTTGCAGGATCAATTTTCAACGAAGTTGCCTTGATTGGCGTTGCTGCGCTTGATGCAGCAGCCTCATTGGGTTATCTGATATTGCATTGCACAATTGTTTGCGGGCTGCGCTCCTGCAGGCTCCGTCCGACACACGAGGGGTTGACATGAATAACACCACGGGAAATCTCAAAGTTGCGGACAAAGCCATGGACCTGCCGCTGAAAAAGGGCACCATCGGGCCGGATGTGCTGGATATCGGCTCGCTTTATGGCAAGACCGGGATGTTCACCTATGATCCGGGTTTCACGTCGACCGCCAGTTGCGAATCTGCCATCACCTACATCGATGGTGACAAGGGCGTGCTGCTGCACCGCGGCTACCCGATTGAGCAACTGGCCGAGCACGGCGACTTTCTGGAAACCTGCTACGTGCTGTTCCATGGCGAATTGCCCACCGCCGCGCAAAAGGCGGATTTTGATTATCGTGTGACGCGCCACACCATGGTGCATGAGCAGATGGCGCGGTTTTTCCATGGTTTCCGCCGCGACGCCCACCCCATGGCGGTGATGGTCGCTTGCGTCGGTGCGCTCTCGGCTTTTTATCATGACTCGACCGATATCACCGATCCGCAGCAGCGGATGGTGGCCTCGATGCGCATGATCGCCAAAATTCCGACATTGGCGGCCATGGCCTTCAAATATAATATTGGTCAGCCGTTCGTTTACCCGACAAATTCCTTGGACTATACGGCCAATTTTCTTAGAATGTGCTTTGCCGTGCCGTGCGAGGACTACAAGGTCAACCCGGTTCTGGCCCGCGCGCTTGATCGCATTTTCATTCTTCATGCCGATCACGAGCAGAATGCTTCAACATCGACCGTGCGTCTGGCGGGATCGTCCGGTGCCAATCCCTTTGCCTGCATCGCGGCCGGCATTGCGTCGCTCTGGGGGCCTGCCCATGGCGGTGCCAATGAGGCGGCGCTGAAAATGCTCGGTGAAATCGGCACGGTGGATCGTATTCCGCATTTCATCGCCCGCGCGAAGGACAAGAATGACTCGTTCCGCTTGATGGGCTTTGGTCATCGGGTTTACAAGAATTATGACCCGCGTGCCAAAATCATGCAGAAAACCTGTCATGAAGTTCTGGCGGAATTGGGCATCAATGACGATCCGTTGCTGGATGTCGCGATGGAGCTGGAGCGCATCGCGCTGCATGATGATTATTTCATCGAAAAGAAGCTCTATCCGAATATTGATTTCTATTCAGGCATTACCCTGAAGGCGATGGGCTTTCCCACCAATATGTTCACCGTGCTGTTCGCAGTGGCGCGCACCGTTGGCTGGATCGCGCAATGGCGTGAGATGATCGAGGATCCGCACCAGAAGATCGGCCGTCCGCGGCAGCTTTACGTCGGCCCGCCCAAGCGCGAATATGTGCCGATCAGCAAGCGTCGCGAGGCCTGAGCAGGCCTCCCAGCGCTCAGGAGCGCTTTGATTTATAGGGGTTGGCGCTGGTGCGCCAACTCAGGCGCAGCGGCACGCCGGGAAAATCAAAGGTCGCACGCAAGCCATTGACAAGAAAGCGCTCGTAGCTTGTGGGCAAGGCTTCGAGCTGGTTGCCGAACAGCACAAACTGCGGCGGGCGCGCCTTGGGTTGCGTCATGTAGCGGATCTTGATGCGGCGTCCAGATACGGCAGGCGGCGGTGTCTGTTCGAGAATGGCGGCCAGCCAGCGGTTCATCCTGCCGGTGGATATGCGCTTGTTCCAGGCGGCTTCCACCCTGAACACCGCGTCGATCAGTTTGGGCAGGCCGACGCCGTTGAGACCACAGACCGGAACCACCGGCGTGCCGCGCAATTGTGGCAACAGTCGGTCGGCATCCTCGCGCAGCCGGGCCAGTCTGGTGCCGGGGTCGGTCACGAGGTCCCACTTGTTGACGCCGATCACCAAGGCGCGACCCTCGCGTTGGCACAGGTCGGCAATGGTCAGGTCCTGTTTTTCAAATGGAATGGTGGCGTCGAGCAGCAACACCACCACTTCGGCAAATTTCACGGCGCGCAGGGCGTCACTGGCCGCGAGCTTTTCAAGCTTTTCAGTAATTTGCGCCTTCTTGCGCAGCCCAGCGGTGTCAAACAGCTTCAGTTGACGCGCACCCCACATGAATTCGACGCCAATCGAGTCGCGCGTCACGCCAGCCTCGGGCCCGACCAACAGCCGGTCTTCGCCGAGAATTTTATTGATCAGCGTCGATTTGCCGGCGTTCGGACGCCCCACCACGGCGATCCGCAAGGGTTTGGTGATATCAAGCTCGGTTCCGTCCTGCTCATCTTCGAGTTCGAGGACGGCGCGCTCGTCAAGCACTTCAGAGGCGGGGGTGGTGGCTTCGGGCAACAGGGCCAGCAAAGCCTCGAACAAATCCCCCATGCCGTCGCCATGTTCGGCAGACAGGGCCACGGGTTCGCCAAGGCCAAGATCATAGGCCTCGATCGCACCGGTCGCCCCGGCCCGGCCCTCGGCCTTGTTGGCAAGCAAGATCAATGGCTTGTCGGCGCGCCGCACGAGCGCTGCAAAATGCTTGTCATCGGCGGTGACGCCGGTGCGGGCATCGATCATGAAAGCAATGGCATCGGCCCCTGCAATGGCGGCCGCAGTCTGCGCGCGCATGCGCCCGGACAGGCTGGCCGGATCGCCCGCCTCCAGACCGGCAGTATCGATTACCGTGAAGATCAGATCGACGAGGCGCGCTTCGCCCTCGCGCCGGTCGCGGGTGACACCGGGTTGATCATCGACCAGGGCCAGCTTTTTGCCTACAAGGCGGTTGAACAATGTTGATTTGCCGACATTGGGCCGCCCGACTATGGCCAAACGAAATGTCATTTCGGCGGGGTCGTGACGTTGGGGGCGGCAGGAGCGACCGCTGCTTGCCCGGCGGCGGCGGGCAAAGTGCCGGCGCGAATAAGCGCCGACAATTGCTCGGCGCGGGCGCGCATCGACGCATCGGCTGCGGGATCGATGATAATGGCCTCGAGATTGTCGCCCGCGATCTTGAAATCGCCAGCCTTGAAGGCAGCAATCGCCAGAATTTCTCGGGCGAGATTGCGAAACGGTGACGTGGCTGCGGTCAGGGGTTCAAGCCGCTGACGCATTTCGCTGAGGTCGGCGACATCGAGGCGCAACAGCGCGGCCCGCAATCGTGCCACATCTTGATAAAGCGGTGACAATGCCGCATTTTTTGCAAGGCCGTCATAGTCCTTGACGCCTGCTTCGGCCTCGGCGGCGCTGGTGAGCGCCGCGGCGCGCAGAAGCGCCAGCATCTTGTAGCCGGCTGGGGCGTTCTTGGCGACACTGAGCAAAGCCGCCTCGGCGATTTTGGCCTTGGCGGGGTCCGCGCCAGCGAGCTTGGCGAGATCGAGCGCGCTCTGGTAGCGGGCGCCCGCAGCCTCGCGGGCCTGCTGCTCGTGCTTCCGGTAATAATTATAGCCGCCAACGCCCAGCAGCGCCGCGACGCCAACGCCAATGATCACGGGCTGCCAGCGTGTCAGCGTCGCAACAACGCGCTCGGTGCGCAGTTCTTCATCAATTTCACGAATTAGATCAGACATCTATATCTCGTATCCCGGACCTTTGAATTCCATGCTGCAAGCCTGCCGATCACGAAAGCCGAGCCATGATCACGCAGGTTTCACGCAGCCAAGCTGCTCTAGCATGGCCGCCAGCAGTTTCCTAGGCTCAGGGATGGCTTGCGGGCTTCGGCCTAAATGAGTTCGCCTTGGCGGTAGCGGCGCGTTGGTTGGCGCATCGTCACCAGTTCCTCGGCGGCAGTGGGATGCAGGGCCATGGTCGCGTCGAAATCCACTTTGGATGCCCGCATTTTCATGGCAATGGCAACCAGTTGCGCCATTTCGCCTGCATCTGCGCCCAAAACATGCAAGCCCAACACGCGCTGGCTCGGCGCATCCACCACCAGTTTCAGTATCGTCTTTTCGGCCCGGCCCGACAAGGTCGCGCGCATGGGGCGGAAGGCGGCGACATAAACATCAAGATCAGGGTGCGCGATCCGCGCCGCCGCCTCGCTCAGGCCAACCGTGCCGATTTCTGGCGTCGTGAACACGGCGCTCGGCACCAGATTGTGATCCACCGCCACCGTGCTGCCGCCAAACAGATGGTCAGCCAGCACATGGCCCTCGCGGATCGCCACAGGCGTGAGATTGATGCGGTCGGTGACATCGCCAACCGCGTGAACCGAGGGACAGGATGTCGCAGCATGGGCATCGACGGGAATCTGGCCGTTGTGGCCGAGCTTGATGCCGCAGGTTTCAAGGCCCAGACCGAGGGTTTGCGGACGCCGCCCGGTTGCAAGCAGCACCTGATCATAATCTGCCATGCTGCCGTCACCGAAACTGGCTGCAATGGCGCCTTCGGCGCGTTGCAGGCTGTGCGGCATGCGCCCGGCGCGCAGTTCGACGCCCGCCGCCAGCAGCGCTTCGGTGAGCCCTTCGCGCATATCGACATCAAAGCCGCGCAGCACCGCCTCGGCACGAAAAGCCAGCGTCACCTTGCTGCCCAACCTCGCCATCAGGCTGGCAAATTCAACCGCAATATAGCCGCCACCGATGATCAACAGCCGTTCAGGCTGTTGCGGCAGATCGAAAATTTCGTTGGAGCTGATCGCCAGTTCATGGCCGCTGCAATTCACGCCCAGATCCGGCGCGGCGCCGGTTGCCACCAGAATATGCCGGGCACGAAGCTTGCGGCCATTCTGGATGAGTTGCACTTCATGCGGCCCCAGAACGGTCGCCCGGCTTTCGACGATGTCAACGCCAGCTTTCAGCAGATTGGCGCGGTAAATCCCGGAAAGGCGGGAAATTTCCTGCTCCTTGGCTGCCACCAGCTTTTGCCAGTCGAAGGTGGCGCTGGCCACATGCCAGCCAAATCCGGCGGCATCCTCGAAATCATCGGCAAAGCGGCTGGCGTAGACATAGAGCTTTTTGGGCACGCAGCCGCGAATGACGCAGGTGCCGCCAATGCGAAACTCTTCGGCGATCATGACGCTGGCGCCGTGGCTGGCGGCGATGCGTGCCGCTCTGGTGCCGCCAGAGCCAGCGCCGATCACGAAGAAATCAACATCGAAGCCGGTCACGCGCTGGCCTTTTTTTTCAAGGTGTCAGTTGAAGTCGATACCTTTTTTCTTCATGGCGACGCGCACATCATCCATCATTTTGGCGGTGAGTTGCTGACGCCAAGGCACCATCGCCTGCCCGAGCACGCCCAGAATCAACGGCTGGATTTTCGAGTAACGCTGGCCGGATGCCGAAGCAAAAAACCCGTCAACGTCCTTGAGTTCCTGATCGGTCAGAACCTGCGCATAGGCCTTGCCGGTTTTATCGATCAGCACATCGGCCTGCTTCATGAGCTGGGGCTGAAGTTCTTTCAGGGTCTCGGTCAGAGGCTTGACGATTTCCGGCTTGGTCACGCTGGTGTTGCGCACCAGTTGATCCATCAGCAGGGCTACCGTTGCCTGAATTTGCACATTGAGCCGTGAATCGACGACGATTTTGCGCCCGAGTGCGATTTCAGCGGCGGTTGGCGCCTTGATGGCCGGGGCAGCGGCCGTCGGCGTGGCTGCGCCTTGCGCTGCCACAGCCATGCTGGCGTTCCCGGCACCTGCCAGCAGGGCGAGCGCCATCACAGCGAGCGCCACGCGGCGGCGGCCAAATTGTCTTCCCTGCAGCGCGAACATTTTCAGCCTTTCTTCATCATCGGGCGTTTTGCAGCGCCCGATCCTTGCCCTTGGCATTGCCTATAGCGGCAATTTATGGCCGCGTCAGCAAGGAAGCGTGGCTTTCAGGCCACAGTTGCGAGGATTTCGCTCGTTCTGTCGGCATGGCCAATGAGCGCGCGCTTGGCGAGGCCAAGGAACAATCCATGTTCGACGACGCCGGGAATGGCGAAGAGGTCTTCTGACAGCGCCCCGGCATCGGCGATGGCCCCGAAGGCACAATCGACGATCAGATGGCCGCCGTCGGTGACAAAATTGCTGCCATCGGCGTTGCGGCGCAGACCCATGGACTTATGCGCGCCATGGCGGGTCATGACGCTCTCCAGTCGTTTCAGCGTCGCACCGAGGCCAAAGACGTTGACCTCCACCGGCAAGGGAAATCGCCCGAGCCTTGACACCAGTTTGCTGTCGTCGCTGATCACCAGCATGGCATGCGAGGCGGCGGCGACAATTTTTTCACGCAGCAGCGCACCGCCACCGCCTTTGATGAGTTGCAGTGCCGGGTCGATTTCGTCAGCACCATCAATGGTGAGATCGAGTTCCGGCAATTCATCGAGCGTGGTCACGTCGATGCCAAGCGCCGTGGCTTGAGCATGGGTGGCGCGTGACGTTGCCACGCAACGCAGCTTGAGGCCCTCCTGAACTCTTGCGCCCAGCGCCTCGACAAACAGCGCCGCGGTTGATCCGGTGCCAAGGCCAAGGCGCATTCCGGGCGTGACATAGGCAAGGGCAGCGTTGGCGGCACGTTGTTTTGGCGACATGGTCACAGTCCAGCTACGAGCAGATATTTCATTTCAAGGAATTCTTCGACACCATGGTGCGAGCCTTCGCGCCCGAGGCCGGATTGCTTGACGCCGCCAAAGGGCGCAACTTCGGTGGCGATAATGCCGGTATTGATCCCGACCATGCCGTAATCGAGCTGTTCGGCGGCATGGAACACACGTTTCAAGTCGCGCGCATAGAAATAGGCTGCCAAACCGAATTCGGTGGCGTTGGCCATGGCGATGACATCGGCATCATTTTGGAAGCGAAACACGGGGGCCACTGGCCCAAAGGTTTCTTCGCGGGCGATCTTCATCGTGGCATCAACGCCAGAGAGCACGGTGGGCTGGAAAAATGTGCCCCCCAAGGCGTGGCGTTGCCCGCCTGTCAGCACCTTGGCACCATGCGCCAGGGCGTCCGCGACATGGGTCTCGACTTTGACAATCGCTTCGGCGTTGATCAATGGCCCTTGGGTGACACCCGCTTCCATGCCATTGCCGACCTGCATCTTGGCGACTTCCTGCGAGAGCTTGGCAACAAAGGCATCGTAAATGCCATCCTGCGCATAGATGCGGTTGGCGCAGACACAGGTCTGCCCCATGTTGCGGAATTTGGAGAGCATCGCGCCTTGCACCGCGGCATCGACATCGGCATCATCAAACACGATGAAGGGCGCATTGCCGCCAAGTTCGAGCCCGACTTTCTTGATGGTTGACGAGGCCTGGCGCATCAGCAGGCGTCCGACTTCCGTTGAGCCGGTAAAGCCGATAAAACGCACGTCATCATGCGCGCACATCACCTGACCAATCGCGGGCGCGTCGCCGGTGATGAGATTGAGCACCCCGGGGGGAAATCCGGCCCTGATCGCCAGTTCACCCAGCGCCAGCGCCGTCAGCGGCGTTTCGGGTGCGGGTTTCACCACCGCCGTGCAGCCAACTGCCAGCGCCGGTGCGACCTTGCGGGTGATCATGGCCGCCGGAAAATTCCACGGGGTTATCGCGCACATCACGCCGACCGGCTGCTTGATGACCATGATACGGGCATCGGCGCGGTGCGAGGGGATGGTTTCGCCATAGACGCGCTTGGCCTCCTCGGCGTAAAATTCCACAAATGATGCCGCGTAATCCACTTCGCCGCGCGCCTCGGCGAGGGGTTTTCCCTGCTCGCTGGTCATGATGATTGCGAGGTCTTCACGGTGGGCCAGCATAAGATCATACCAGCGCCGCAAAATCGCGGAGCGCTCCTTGGCAAGCTTGCCCGCCCAGGGCTTGAAGGCGCGACTGGCAGCGGCAATCGCCTCGCCGGCTTCGCCTGCGCCAAAGTTTGGCACTTTGGCGACGAGTGCGCCGGTAGCCGGATTGATGATGGCGTCCTGTGGCGTGCCGCGCCATTGACCGTCAATCAGGCACTGATTTTTCAGAAGTGTTGGATCAGCAAGTTTCATGGGAGGCACTCCGCGCAGTCAAGGGTTGGCGCTGCTATGGTTCGCTGCTGGTTATGGCGCGAAGCCTTGGAGCTTGCAACGGCTGGCTCTGCCCTATTTCACCATGGCGGTGCACACCACCTTCTCTTTCAGGACATAGCAGACCGACATGGCACCGCTGCGCAGATCAACCCTGAAAATGCTGCCATCGGCGGCATCATGCGAGGCCGCGAGGCGATAATCACTTGGTGTCTGCGGGCCGGCGCCCTGCCCTTGCGGGTAACACAGCGTGACGCCGTAATTGGATTGCCCCTTGGGCGCCGCCTCGTCGATGCCGAACTGGCAGGCGCCAACTTCGCCGGTATGCGTGTCGACCTTGTAGACCCGGTTCAAATCGGTCTCCGGCGGCGCCAGAAACTGATAGGTACCAGCCAGCGCCATAGCAGGTTTGGCCGCGATGCAAAGCGCCACGACAATGCCGCGCCAAAGCGTGGATTTGCGACAAGCACTGCAACGCATTGGCTTTACTCCCTCAAGCCTTGCGACAACTGAGCAGTTGCCGCGAATCAACATTGCCATCATAAAGCAAGCTTGGCGCTGACAAGTGCGATAATTCGCCCCGCTGCATCGCCGTGGCGCGCAAGCCATTCCCAGGAGATTGCTTTGTCCCCTTCCTCACCGATGATCGTGTTTGACCTTGATGGCACATTGGTCGATACCGCCGATGATCTGATCGCGGCGCTGAACCACGTGCTTGAACTGGAAGGCGCGACGAGCGTCGCACGCGCAGCGGCGCGTCACATGGTGGGCCACGGCGCGCGCATGTTGATCACGCGCGGACTTGCGGCCGACAACCGCACCGTCAGCGCGGCGCGGATCGAGGAGCTGTTTCAGGCTTTCATAAAATACTATTCCGCCAATATCGCCGTGCATTCCAAGGTGTTTCCGGGCGTTCACGAGGCTTTGGACAAGCTAGCCACGCAGGGCTTTGGCTTTGCGGTCTGCACCAACAAATATGAATCCGCCTCGCGCGACCTGCTGGCGCAGATGCGGCTTGCCGACAGGTTCAGCATGATTTGCGGACAGGACACGTTCGCCTTCTGCAAACCCGATCCGCGCACCCTGCTCGCCACCATTGCAGCGGCCGGAGGTGATCCGCTCAAAAGCATCATGGTGGGCGATAGCCGCACCGATATCGACACGGCTAAAGCGGCAGGCGTGCCCGTGGTCGCCGTCGATTTTGGCTATACCGATCAGCATGTCAGTGTCTTCGGCCCCAGCACGGTGATCTCGCATTATCATGAATTGGCACCGGCGGTTGCGCTGCTGCTGGACAAGAAGGTTCAGACGGCCGCGCGCTAGCGCCGGTCGAAGGACTGATCGCTCCTGACTCTGCGCCCCTGGGGCCGTAGTCCCAGAGGCCTGGTCAATGAAGGGGTATGACCCTATCCTTGGGTATCAGCCTATTTGCCCGAGAAAACCTGCTCGACCTGGCCGATATGCACCATGCATTGCTTCATGTGATGACCAGCCATGGCGGATTTGGCCATGGCCAGTTCCTTCATGGCCTTGGTGCGGTTGGCGTCGGACGGCATATGCGCCATCATGTTGCCAAACACCGTGATCGCGGTGCCGCAATCCATCGCCACGGCGGGTGATTGCGCCAAAGCATTGGAAGCCCCGAACGCCAGGGCACACAATGTTGCGGCAGTCAGTATCACTTTCTTCATTTTTTACTCCTTCAGTTGCGTCATTTTCGCAAATATTTTTCTGCTTTCCTTGCGTCAGCTCAGCCATATTTGCGCAATGACACGCACCTTATGAAATCATATTCTGCCACAATCAAATGGATTTAGTTACTTTCACGGCATTGTTATTTTTATTTGATAATGTCGTGATATTTTGTATTTACATATAAATTTTTTGTGCTTGGTTATCTCGCTTTATTCATGAAATCGTGAACATCACGTGATCCATTAACCAGAATGACAGCCTTGCGTTGCGGATTGCGGACAGATTGATCAAGGAGGGCCCGGCGAGCCTTGACATCGCCTGCCACCATCCATATTTCAGGATCGGCTGGCACTCACGATGTGAGAGCGCTAATAGCCGCCAGAACAACCTCAGACAGGATTGTACCCATGAAATTTCGTCCGCTCCACGACCGCGTCGTGGTCAAGCGCCTCGATGGCGAAGAAAAGTCCAAAGGTGGCATTATCATTCCCGATACCGCCAAGGAAAAGCCGCAAGAAGGCCAGGTTGTGGCCGTTGGCCCCGGTGGCCGCGATGAAGCTGGCAAGCTGATCCCGATCGACCTGAAAAAGGGCGACAAGGTGCTGTTTGGCAAGTGGTCGGGCACCGAAGTGAAGATCGACGGCGAAGAGCTGCTGATCATGAAAGAAAGCGACATCATGGGCGTGGTCGGCTGAACGCATCAGCGCAGATCCCTGACCACCCATTCATCTCAACTGAAGGACATTCAATATGGCAGCCAAAGACGTACGGTTTTCGTCTGACGCCCGCGACCGGATGGTGCGCGGCGTCGATATTCTCGCCAATGCCGTCAAGGTGACGCTCGGCCCCAAGGGTCGCAACGTCGTGATCGACAAATCATTCGGCGCACCCCGCATCACCAAGGACGGCGTTACCGTCGCCAAGGAGATCGAACTCGAGGACAAGTTCGAGAACATGGGCGCGCAGATGGTGCGCGAAGTCGCCTCCAAGACCAATGACAAGGCTGGCGACGGCACCACCACCGCCACCGTGCTGGCCCAGGCCATCGTCAAGGAAGGCGTCAAATATGTTGCCGCTGGCCTCAACCCGATGGATCTGAAGCGCGGCATTGATATTGCCGTGACCGAAGCCCTCAAGGACATTTCGCGCCGCGCCAAGAAGATCAAGTCGTCAGATGAAGTTGCGCAGGTCGGCACGATTTCGTCGAACGGCGATCGCTCGATCGGCGACATGATTGCCCAGGCGATGCAGAAGGTCGGCAATGAAGGCGTGATCACAGTTGAAGAAGCCAAGGCCGCCGAGACCGAGCTCGATGTCGTCGAAGGCATGCAGTTCGACCGCGGTTATCTCTCGCCCTATTTCGTCACCAATGCCGAGAAGATGGTTGCCGAGCTCGAGGACGCCTATATCCTCATCCACGAAAAGAAGCTCTCGACCCTGCAATCCATGCTGCCGATCCTCGAAGCTGTTGTGCAGACCGGCAAGCCGCTGCTCATCGTTTCGGAAGATGTCGAAGGCGAAGCGCTCGCGACCCTCGTGGTCAACAAGCTGCGCGGTGGCCTGAAGATTGCCGCCGTCAAGGCTCCGGGCTTTGGTGATCGCCGCAAGGCGATGCTTGAGGATATTGCCATCCTCACCGCCGGCCAGATGATTTCCGAAGACCTCGGCGTCAAGCTCGAAAATGTGACCCTTGCCCAGCTCGGCCGCGCCAAGCGCGTGCGGATCGACAAGGAAAACACCACGATCATCGACGGCGCTGGCAAGAAGAAAGACATCGAAGCCCGCATCGCCCAGATCAAGGCGCAGATCGAGGAAACCACCTCCGATTATGACAAGGAAAAGCTGCAGGAACGTCTGGCGAAGCTCGCTGGCGGTGTTGCGGTGATCCGCGTTGGCGGCTCGACCGAGATCGAAGTGAAGGAAAAGAAGGATCGCGTTGACGATGCGCTGAACGCCACCCGCGCTGCGGTGGAAGAAGGCATCGTGCCCGGCGGCGGTGTCGCGCTGCTGCGCGCCAAGCTGGCCGTTGCCAAGCTGAAGAACGCCAACCCGGACGTGCAGGCCGGCATCAACATCGTCCTGAAGGCGCTCGAAGCGCCGATCCGGCAGATTGTTGAAAATGCTGGTGTCGAAGGCTCGATCGTGGTCGGCAAGATCACCGAAAACAAGTCGGAAACCTACGGCTTCGACGCGCAGAACGAGCAATATGTCGACATGATCACCAACGGCATCGTCGATCCGGCGAAGGTCGTGCGCACGGCGCTTCAGGATGCCGCCTCTGTGGCCGGCCTGCTGATCACCACCGAAGCGATGGTCGCCGAAATGCCGAAGGAAAAGCCTGCCATGCCGATGGGCGGTGGCGGTGGCGGCATGGGCGGCGGCATGGATTTCTGATCCACCGCACAAGCCACGCTTGCGCAAGTGCGCAAAGCCACAACAAGAATCCCCGGCGCAAGTCGGGGATTTTTTTGCCCGCAACGCAAGCCAAGCCAGCTCATGAGGCAGGCGCGCTCCGTGGCTATACAACCATTCATAGAATTTCTACTTCTGCGATTGTTTGCAAGAGCAATTTTGCGGACGTGCTGGTGGCTCGCCACGCTAACTGACTTGGACATTACATTTATGCAGCTTCGCAAACGAGTTTTGCATTCTCGCTTCTGGCACCAAATCAACCCTATGTGGCAACTTGTTGAATGTTTTGAACTTGACGTGCCAATCATTGCGTCATAATCGATGTTGATAGCGGTTTGATTAATATCAATTATTCAAGCATACTCCGCCTTTAGTCGGATGCTTTCGGGAAGGGCTGGTTTGATGACTCATCAGGGCGTGAAGTTGCGCACGTTGACGCGCGCCGATTTTCTGGAGGCCATTCACGCAACCTGTCCGCAACTCTCGCGTGCAGAAGCGCATGAATTGTTCGAGCAGACGATTGAGGGCATCTGTTTTGCCCTAGAGCGTGGTGAGGATGTCAATCTGCGTGCCTTCGGCACGTTCACGACGCGCAACAAGCGCGAACGCATCGGCCGCAACCCGCGCACCGGCACGCCGGCGGTGATCAAACCGCGCCGCGTCACCACCTTCAAAGCCTCGCCGCGGCTGGTCAGTTACGTGAACAATGGCCGTCGCGGGACGATATTCACACAGACTTAACCGAAGTTTCATTTGCATAATCGGACGATTGCGCCCAAACGGCTGAACTGAACGTGCCCGTAGTGGCGTGGGATCAGGTCGAGGCTATGCAATGAGGAAATTGTCCCTAGCGGTGGGTGTGTTCGCCTTGGTGGCGGCATGGTCGGGCGCGCATCTCGATGACAATATGACCTTGCTGCTGGCCGCTACCAGTCTTGGCGAGGCCGTGGCTCTGTGGTTTTCGGGGCGCGTTTCCGCCTTTCTCAAAATTCTCATGGTGATCTTTGGCATTGAGACGCTGCTGTTCGGCACTGTCTATCTGAGCAGTCATCTCGGGACATGGCCGCCCGCGCTGAAACCGTTCCAGATCCCGGACAGTCTGGCTCTGGCGGTGTCGTTGTTCGGCATTGCCGTCTTTCTTGTCAGCCGCCTTGCGGTGGTGCGCAAGATCATGGCGCTGGCCGATCCCTATTTCACGACCAGTGAAGTCACCGAGGCAGGCGTCTGGCCGCTGCCGCGCTTCAAGGTGAGGCTTGCCCGGCTGGCCGCGGGCATGGTGGTGTTTCTGGTGCTGCTCAACCAGCTCGAAGTCGCGATCAGCGTGCGGTTGTCCTTCGTCAATCAGGCGCTGTTCAATGCCTTGCAGGTCAAGAATGCCGGACAGTTCTGGCATCTGATATTCTTTGCGCTGCTACCCTGGGCGATGGTGTTCATCGCGGCCGTGGTGATCGAGTTCGTGACGACCTCCTATCTGGTGCTGCGCTGGCGGCGGTTTTTGACGGCGCATTTCACGCAGCGCTGGCTCTCGCACAGCGCGCATTACCGCATGGCGGTGGCGCGCATGGCGACCGACAACCCCGATCAGCGTATTCAAGACGACATCAACGCCTTCATTGATGGTGGCACCAACCGGATCTTCGGCTCCAACACGTCATATGGCGTTTATGGCTATTCGATCAGCCTGATCGCGCAAATGACATCGCTGGTGTCTTACGCCATCGTGCTTTGGGTGCTGTCGCGGAACTTCAATCTGCCCGGCACGGCGCTGATCATCCCGGGCATGTTGTTCTGGGTCGCGGTGCTTTATGCAGGGGCCGGAACCTTGTTCACGCATCTCATCGGGCGCCCCCTGGTGCGGCTGGCCTTTGCGCAACAGCGCTTCGAGGCGAATTTCCGCTTCGGCCTCGCCCGGCTGCGCGAATATGGCGAGCAGGTCGCGCTGTTGGGCGGCGAGCCGCAGGAAAGCACCGCGATCAAAGGCCGGTTCCAGAGCATTTTCGACAATTATCTGAAGATCATCCGCATCCGCAAATTCCTGACCATGTTCCTGAATTTTCTGGGACAGATCAATTCGCTGGTGCCCTTGATCGTCGCCGCGCCGTTCTATTTCGTCGGCAAGATCACCCTTGGCGTGATGATGCAGACATTGCAGGCTTTTTCGAGCGTGCAATCGTCGCTGACCTATTTCATGGACAGTTACACCTCGATGGCCGATTTTGCTGCCGTGGTGAACCGCCTGACGACCTTTGAGGCCGACATTGCCCGCGCGCGTCTGCTCGGGCTGACGCCGCCGCATATTCGCCAACGGCCCGGCGGCGCCCCCGATCTGGTGTTGCAGGGGCTTGATGTCAGCAAGCCGGGTGGCGGCACCATCGTTTCCGTGCCGAGCCTCACGCTGCTGCGTGGCCAGAGCGCGCTGGTGACGGGGCCATCCGGCTCGGGCAAATCGAGCTTGTTCAGGGCTATTTCGGGCATTTGGCCGTTTGGCGACGGCAATGTCGTCGCGCCCGAAGGCGTGAGCCTGCTGTTGTTGCCGCAACGCCCCTATATTCCGATGGGACCGCTGCGGGCCGCCGTCAGCTATCCCGCCGCGCCGGACAATTTCAGCGATGACGCGATCCGCGCCGCGCTGGTGCGGGCGCAATTGCCCGATTACGTCAGCAAACTCGATGATGAAGATAATTGGTCACAGCGGCTCTCTGGCGGTGAGCAGCAGCGGATCGCGATTGCCCGCGCCCTGCTCGCCAAACCCGACTGGCTGTTTCTCGATGAGGCCACGGCGGCGCTCGACGAGGCGACAGAAGCGCGCATCTACCGCGCCTTGCACGAGGCTTTGCCGGAGACCACAATCATCTCCATCGGCCACCGCGCCTCGCTCACCGCCTTCCACCAACGCCAGATCGCCATGCAACCCGGAAACAACGGCATTTTCACACCCCAGGATGTGGTGGGCATGGCGGCGGAGTGAGGGGTTGGGCTGGTGCCTCCACCATCATCTGCCATGTTGTTTTGATCTGACTGCTTTTTGGCACAGGACATAAACCACCGCCGTCATCGGGCGAGCGACAAGCAAACCAGGGGTCTTAAACACTGCTATTGCATTGATTTCACGAGCCATATGGTTTGCTTCGCTGCGCTCGCAATGACGATGCTGGGGTGCTTACAACAACCCAACGCCGTTATTGCGAGGAGCGAAGCTCCGAAGCGAGCCAGGGGTTTCGGGGCGCACAGCGTTGTTGATCGCAAAAGCCCTCTGGTTTGCTTCACTATCGCTCGCAATGACGGCGATCAGGGGTCTCGCCATAACGGCATCGTCGGGGGCCGCGAAATTGCGTTTCCTTCTGGCGACAGTCTGATCTAAAAGCGGCCAGCATCTTGTTCAGGAAGGCCCTGTTATGACCCACAACGCCGCCCCGCTCGACATCCGCAAGCCCGACCCCAAAAAGCTCATTGCCGGGGCGACCGGCGATTGGGAGGTCATTTGCGGCCTCGAAGTGCATGCGCAGGTGTCCTCGCACTCGAAATTGTTTTCCGGCGCGTCCACCGGCTTTGGCGCCGAGGCCAACAGCCATGTGTCGCTGGTCGATGCCGCCATGCCTGGAATGTTGCCGGTGCTCAACGAGGAATGCGTCAAACAGGCGGTGCGCACCGGCCTTGGCCTGAAGGCGCAGATCAACAAGCGCTCGACATTCGACCGCAAGAATTATTTTTATCCCGATCTGCCGCAGGGCTATCAGATTTCGCAATTCAAGAGCCCGATTGTCGGCGAAGGCGAAGTGGTGGTCGATGTCACTGCCAGCGAGCAGATCACCGTGCGCATCGAGCGGCTGCATCTCGAACAGGATGCTGGAAAATCCCTGCACGACCAGTCACCAAGCTTGAGCTTTGTCGATCTCAACCGCTCCGGCGTGGCGCTGATGGAGATTGTCTCGAAGCCTGATATTCGTTCGGCTGATGAAGCGCGGGCCTATGTCACCAAGCTGCGCTCGATCATGCGTTATCTGGGCACTTGCGACGGCAATATGGAGGAAGGCTCGCTACGCGCCGATGTCAATGTCTCGGTGCGCAAGCCGGGCGGCGAGCTTGGCACGCGCTGCGAGATCAAAAACGTCAATTCGATCCGCTTCATCGGCCAGGCCATCGATACCGAGGCGCGTCGCCAGATTGCCATTCTGGAAGATGGCGGGGCCATTGTGCAGGAAACCCGGCTGTTCGACCCGGCGCGGGGCGAGACAAGGGCCATGCGCTCGAAGGAGGAGGCGCATGATTACCGCTATTTTCCCGATCCCGACCTGTTGCCGCTGGAATTCGACGATGCCTTCATCGCGGCATTGCGGGCCAAACTTCCGGAATTGCCGGATGCCAAGAAGGCCCGCTTCATGAGCGATTACGGACTTGCTTCCTATGATGCCGGCGTGCTGGTGGCCGAGCGCGAGTCGGCAGATTATTTCGAGACCGTCGCCAAGGGCCGCGATGGCAAGCTCGCCGCCAATTGGGTGATCAACGAATTGTTCGGCCGTCTCAACAAGGAGGGGCTCGATATTGCCCATGCGCCGGTGGGTGCCGCCAGCCTCGGCGCGATCATTGACCTCATCGCCTCGGGGGCCATTTCCGGCAAAATCGCCAAGGATCTGTTTGAAATCGTCTGGACGGAAGGCGGCGACCCAGCCACAATCGTCGCCGAACGCGGCTTGCAGCAGGTCACCGACACCGGGGCCATCAGCGCTGCCGTGGATGCCATTATCGCCGCCAACCCTGACAAGGTAGCGCAGGCACAGGCCAAGCCGACCATGCTCGGCTGGTTTGTCGGACAGGTGATGAAACAGACCGGCGGCAAGGCCAATCCGACGAGCGTCAATGAACTTCTGAAACAGAAGCTGGGGATCTAGCCCGTCGCCATGCCATCGGCGAAGGGATCATTTTCGTCGCGCAGCAGCGTCGCTTGCGCCATGATCCAGGCGCGACCGGTGAGCGTCGGAATGATCCGACCCTCACCTGATGGGCGGTAATGCGCGGAAAAACGGCTGCCGATGATGCTCTCCTGCACCCAGGTTTCGCCGGGTGCGAGCGCGCCATCGGCCGCAAGACAGGCAAGTTTGGCGCTGGTGCCGGTGCCGCAGGGCGAGCGGTCATAGGCGCCACCCGGGCACAGCACGAAGGAGCGGGCGTTGGCCCCCTGCTCGCCCGGCGGGCCAAACACCTCGATATGATCGACCAGCCCATCTTTGCCACCAAGTCCGGCCGCATTGAGGGCGTCCTGAATGGCTTGCGCATAGGCGGTGAGTTGCGGGATATGTTGGGCCTCCAGCGCGCAGGGGCGGGCTTTCGTGAGAAAAAACCAATTGCCGCCCCAGGCAATATCGCCGTGGACGATGCCGCGGCCGGGAACATCGACGCTGATACTTGCGGCATGGCGGTAGGCGGCGACATTTTCGATCCGCACGGTGTCTTGCGACAAAAGCTCGAAACTCACCGGCCCGGCAGGAGTTTCAACGCTGTGGCGGCCTTTGCTGATGCGGCCCATATGCGCCAAAGTCACGGCAAGACCCATCAGGCCATGCCCGCACATCGAAAGCATGCCAGCCTTGTTGAAGAAGATCACCCCGGCCGCGCAAGCCGGATCGACCGGTTCGCAGAGCAATGCGCCGACCAAAGCCTCCCAACCGCGCGGCTCGAACAGGGCGCAGCGGCGCACGTCATCATGATGGCGGGCAAACAGCGCCCGCCGCGTCGCCATGTCACCTGCCCCCAGATCAGGCCCCCCGGCGATGATGATGCGGGTGGGTTCACCCTCGGTGTGAGAATCGATGACCTGCAGAGGCTTCACGCGGCGCTCCCTGTCCAAGCGCTGTACCAGACCTTGAATTGCGCCAGCCGGTCGCGGGCATAGGCCTTCTGGCTGGGTGTCAAGGCGTCTGAAGGGTTGAAATGCCGCGCATAACCGGCCTCGCCTTCAAGCTCCAGCAGATATTTGAAATACAGCACCAGATCAGCGCCTTCATCAAAGCTCGACAGCGCCGCCAGCGCTGCTTCAAGTTCCAGCGCGTCGCGCCTCGCGGTGACATCGCCCAATGCCGCTTTGCGGCATAGCGCCACCAGATGCAGCACCTCGCGCGGCAGCACATTGCCAATTCCGGTGATCGCCCCCAAGGCGCCGCAGGTGACAAAGCCGTGAAACACCTGCGTGTCGACGCCAACCATCAGCACCAGTCCCGGTTCGGCACCGGCTATATGTTCGGCGGCATAGCGCAGAGCCGCGGCGCCACCAAATTCCTTGAAGCCCACCAGATTCGGAAAATTGCGGCGGAGCCGGAAAAACAGATCGGCTTTGGTTTCGAAGCCGTAATACGGGCTGTTGTAAATGACGCTGGGCAGGCCGTCGCCTGCCGCCAGAACTGCGTTGAAATGCGCTTCCTGCGCCGCGGGTGAACTGCCGCGCGACAATACCCGGGGGATCAACATGAGGCCCGCCGCGCCGACGCGCCGCGCATGCGCTGCCAGCGCTGCGGCGCGGGCCGGGCTTTGCGCGCCGGTGCCCACCACCACCGGCAGGCCAGCCGCAACCAGTTGCTCGACGCCTGCAAAGCGCTGCTCATCGGACAGCAGCGGCCAGTCACCCATCGAGCCGCACCACACGACACCGGTCATCCCCTGCGCCACCAGATCCTGACCTTTGCGCACCAGACCTGCAAAATCCGGCGCACCATCGGGGCCACAGGGCGTCATGAGGGCGGGAAGCACACCAGAGAAGATTTTCGGAGTCATGGGCGATCTTTGCAACAGAGAGAAGCGCCAAATGTGCGCACATAAGCTGGCAGCGTCAACAGACCGCCCGCACGGGTCGCGTGGCTTTCAGGCAAAGGCGATGGGCAGGTTGAGACGGTCGGCCTCCTGCTCGATCATTTGCGTGATGGCCAGCAAGTCGTCGAGCGACACTTCAAGGGCGTCATGAGGTGGCTGCCAATGGGTGAGTTGGTCAAGTTCGATCACCAGTTCATCATCCTCGATGGCTGTGGTCAGCAGCGCCGTCATCTGGCGATAAACGACGCGCACCTCGCCTTGTGCAAACACGACACTCATGCAAGCTCCCCGGAATGGTTGGTGGCATGGGCCAGAATCTTGCGCATCAGGCTTGGCAAGGCGGCCTCGCCCAGCGCCTGCGGCCGCGTCCATGTCTGATGCGGTGAAAGAGCAGCAGGCCCGGCGGCGACGCCGCGCATCACCTGCAATGTCAGCCCGAAATGCGTGAAAACATGGCGCACTTCGCCCGGCAAGGCCTGCCATGTGACGCCTTGCGGGAGAATCGGCACGGTGCCGTCAAACCCCGATAGCGGAAATCCCGTCATGCCGCCGAGCAGGCCGCGCGATGGCCTCGCTTCCAGCAGCACGGCACCGTCCGGCCGGGTGAGAAAATACGCTTGCCCCAGCCGTTCGGGCCGGGGCGGCTTGAGCGTGCGACGCGGATATTCGCTAGCCCTTGCACCCGCAACCGCGCAATGTTTCGCGACTGGGCAGGCCGGACAGCGCGGCCCCCGCGGTGTGCACAAGGTGGCGCCAAAGTCCATCATCGCCTGCGCATAATCGCCGGGGCGCGACGCAGGTGTCAGGCTGGCGGCAAGCTCACGCAATTGCGCCTTGGCGGCGGGCAAGGGCTGGGCAACCGCGAACAGCCGCGCCACCACCCGCTCGACATTGCCATCAACCACGACCGCCTGCTGATCGAAGGCTATGGCGGCTATGGCGGCGGCTGTATAGGGGCCAATGCCGGGCAGCGCTCGCCAGCCTGCCTCATTTTGCGGAAAGACGCCGCGAAGGTCATGGGCAATATGGTGCGCCGCTTCGTGCAACCTTCGGGCACGGGCGTAATAGCCAAGCCCGGCCCAGGCGCGCATGATGGCTTCACGTTCGGCGTCAGCCAGCGCCTGCACATCCGGCCAGCGCGCCAAAAAGCGATGAAAATACGGCATGACCGTGGCCACCACGGTTTGTTGCAGCATGATTTCCGAAAGCATCACATGGAAGGGATCGGCCTTGCGTCCCGGCGCGGCGCGCCAAGGCAGGTCGCGATGGCCGGCATCATACCAGGCCAGGAGATCAGGCCCGAAGGTGGCGGGCGTGGGTTTTGCGGTGGTCATGGCTGTGCTATAGCCACGCTTGTCGTTGCCGTCGAGGTTGGTATCTGCTCATGAAAACCAGACCCGTCCGCCGCACGTCAGCAAAGCCGCTCGGTGAGTTGCTCGGCGCTTCGCTCGACCCCGTTCTGGCCAAGCGCGGCTTTACCGAAGGCGGCTTGATCCGGCATTGGCCCACCATTGTCGGTGACAGGTTGGCGCGGGTGTGCCTGCCAGAAAAGATGCACCATGCACCGCATGGCCCCAAGCGTGCGCCCGACATGAAATCTGAACCGGCGACGCTGGTGCTGCGGGTTGAAAGCGCCATGGCGCTCGAAGTGCAGCATCTGGCACCGGTCATCATCGGAAAAATCAACAGCCATTTCGGCTGGGCTGCGGTTGGCAAGCTGGCGCTGCGCCAAGGGCCGGTCGCCACGAAACCGCTGAAGAAGCCAGCCCGCGCCGCGCCTGATGCCGCGATGCTGGCCAAGGCCGACGCGATCAGCGCTGGCATCGAGGATGAGGCTCTGCGGGTCCGCATCGCAGCGCTCGGCGCGCTGGTGCTGCGCGAACAGGCGTGATCACATCCTTGCGAGGCATGAAGCTTTGCCTGCATTTGCCGTCTTTCAGACAAACTGAAAATGCACTAAGGGTGAGAAAGAACCGCAGATCACTTTATCTGGAGCGCGCATGTCCAATACCCCGTCCTTCAATCGCCGCCGCCTGCTGCAAGCTGCAACCGCTGGCAGTGTGCTGCTCATGGCCGGAAGCGGGCAAGCCTTTGCCGCCGGGCCGGACTATACGATGGCGCAACTCATGGTGCCGATGCCGCTGAAAGACTTGCCCGAGGGCAAGGCGGGCGCGCCTGTGACCATCATCGAATATGCCTCGATGACCTGCCCGCATTGTGCGCATTTCCAGGTCGAGACCATGCCGCAACTGAAGAAGGATTATCTCGATACCGGCAAGGCCGTGCATATTTTGCGCGAGTTCCCGCTCGATCCTTTGGCGACGGCCGCCTTCATGCTGGCGCGCTACGCCGGCGATGACAAGCGCAACGCACTGGTTGACATGCTGTTTCGTCGCCAGAACGAATGGGTTTACGTCGACAAGCAAATTCCGGCGCTCACTAAGCTGGTGGCCGAGGTTGGCATCACGCAGGCCGATTTCGACAAATGCCTCGCCGACAAGGCGCTCTATGACAATGTCAACAAGATGCGCGACATTGCCTCAAACAGTTTCAAGGTCGATTCGACCCCGACGTTTTTCATCAATGGTCGTCGTCACGAGGGCGATTTCGAGGTCAAGGATCTCGCTGATCTGATCAAGGCCTGAGGGGTTCCATGCCTGAGCCCGCCGACCTGTTCCCCGGCTTCACCACGCAGCATGTGGCAAGTCCGGGCGGTGGGTTGTTCGTGCGGGTCGGTGGGCATGGGCCGCCGCTGGTGCTGTTGCATGGCTTTCCGCAGACCCATGCCGAATGGCACAAAATCGCGCCAGCTCTCGCTGAACGCTTCACGTTGATCATTCCTGATTTGCGCGGTTACGGCAATTCCGCCATGCCCGAAAGCCTTGGTGGCGCGGCCTATACCAAGCGCCAGATGGCGGAAGATGTGATCATGCTGATGGCGCATTTTGGTTTTGACCAATTTGCCGTCGTCGGCCATGACCGAGGTGCACGCGTCGCCTACCGGCTGGCGCTCGATCATCCCGAGCGCGTCAGTCGGCTGGTGCTGATCGACATTCTGCCAACCTACCAGATGTGGTCGCGCATGGATGCGGCGCGGGCCATGCAGGCGTATCACTGGATGTTTCTGGCGCAACCTGCGCCGTTGCCTGAGGTGCTCATTGCCGGGGCGCCGCAGCTTTATCTCGATCACACACTGGCAAGCTGGACCAAGACCAAATCGCTGCAAGGCTTTGATGCCAGAGCGCTGGCGCATTACCGCGCCGCCTTTGCAGCGTCGGGGCGCATCCATGCCTGCTGCGAGGATTACCGCGCCGGCGCAACGCATGACCGGATGGCCGACGAGGCTGATCTGGCGGCGCGCAAGACGCTCGACATGCCAGTGCTGGCGCTGTGGGGCACAGCGGGGATACCGGCGGGTGCGCAGACCGGCCTTGGGCCGCTGGAACTATGGGCGGCGCTGGCACCAGGCATCACCGGCATGGCGCTCGATGGCGGGCATTTCCTGCCCGAGGAAAATCCGCAGGCCTGTGCGGCGGCGTTGTTGGCCTTTCTTTGATCGGCACCCCATATGGGGGGCAGCGAAATTGTCGAGGGCGCGGGGCGATGAAAGCAGGCTTGAGGAGCAAACCGCGCATCGGACTGGCGCTGGGCGGTGGCGGCGCACGCGGGCTGGCGCATATTGCGGTGCTCGAAGCGCTGGATGATATGGGGCTTCGCCCGGCGATCATTGCTGGAACATCGATTGGGGCGGTGATTGGCGCGGCCTATGCGGCTGGGCTATCGGGAGCAAGGTTGCGCCATCATGTGCTCAGCCTCGCGGCCGACCGGCCCGATGTCATGGCCAAACTGCTCAAGGCCCGGGTCGGGCGCATATCCGACCTGTTTGTCGGCAGATTGAGCAATCCCATCACCATTGATTCCGAGATTTTCCTTGATCATTTCTGGCCGCAAGCGGTGCCGGATCATTTTGAAGACCTCGAAATTCCGTTCATGGCGATAGCGACCGACTTTACGGCGCGTCGCGAAGCACTGTTTCAATCCGGCGCGCTCGCCCCCGCAGTGGCCGCCTCGATGGCCATTCCCGGCCTCATCCGCCCTGTGGTGGCCGAAGGGATGTTGCTGGTTGATGGCGGCGCCGTGAACCCGCTGCCCTACAATCATCTGTTCGGCAAAGCCGACATCATCATTGCCGTCGATGTCACGGGTGGCCCGCTTGAAGACAGCAGCAAGCGCCCGACCGCCTTTCAATTGATGTTCGGCGCGGCACAGATCATGGCGGGGTCCATCACCGCGCAAATGCTGAAAGCCCGTGCGCCGGACATTCTGCTGAAGCCGCCGGTCGAGGGCTTTCGTGTGCTGGATTTTTTCAAGGCCGCGCAAATTCTTGACGCCGCCGCGCCGATCGTCGCCACATTGCAGAGCGAACTCGATCATCTGCTGGTCGGTGCCTGAAGCGCATCTGGCGGGCTCAAGTGGCGCGGATGGCTGGGACGGGAGGATTCGAACCTCCGGATGGCGGAATCAAAATCCGCTGCCTTACCACTTGGCGACGTCCCATCGCGCGGCAACTCAATAGGCGGTAACGCGCGGCGCCGCAATCCTCTTTTGCCAGATTTGCGCCGTTGAAATGGCGATGGTCGCGCACTTCGAGTGATGAATTTGTGCAGGAGGGCGTGCAATTGCGCGCGACGTCAGGCCCAGCATCCTGTGCTATAGCGCAGCACGATCCTTTTATTCCGGAGCCAGATATGAGCCTTTCGCCCGAAATCGCCCTCAAAACGCTCGATGGTCAGGACGCGCGCGTCGGCGATTATGCAGACAAGGTACTGCTGGTGGTCAATGTCGCCAGCAAGTGCGGTTTTACACCGCAATATGAGGGGCTTGAGGCACTATATCGGCGCTTCAAGGCGCAGGGCTTCGTGGTTCTGGGCTTTCCTTGCGATCAATTCGGCCATCAGGAACCCGGCGATGCGGCGGCGATCTTGAGTTTTTGCTCCACCAGCTATGATGTCACCTTTCCGATGTTTGCCAAGACCAATGTCAATGGCGAGGACACCCACCCGCTGTTCAAGGCCTTGAAACACGAGGCGCCGGGGCTGCTTGGCACGGAGGCGGTGAAGTGGAACTTCACCAAATTTCTGGTGGATCGCCAAGGCAAGGTCGTGCGCCGCTATGCGCCCGCCGACAAGCCCGCTGATCTGGCCAAAGACATTGCGCCTTTGCTGGCGTGAAGCGGCGCCAACAGAGTCGTTGCATGGCGCGCAGCATGCGCTAGATTGCCACCAAAGGACGCGCCATGACCCATGATCCCACCACACGCCAGTTCAAAGCCAATGCCCATGAGGCCTTGGGCGATGCGCAATTGCAGAAAGCCATGGGCAATGTGCGCAGTGGCTTTATCGACAAACGCGCGAAGGCCGCAGCCCGCCTGCCGGAATTTGAGGCGTTGCGTGATTCGGCCAAAGCCATCAAGACCCATACGCTCGCCCATCTCGATCTTTACATTGAGGCCTATGTCAGCCGGGTCGAGGCAGCCGGCGGGCATGTGCATTTTGCGCGCACCGGCGCGGAAGCCAACGAGATCGTGCTCGACATCTGCCGTCAGGCCGATGCGAAGATCGTCACCAAGGGCAAATCGATGATCTCGGAGGAAACCGGGGTCAACGCCGCGTTGGAATCCGCGGGACTGGCTGTGGTCGAGACCGATCTTGGTGAATATATCATTCAATTGCGCGGCGAGACGCCTTCACACATCATCGCGCCGGCCGTGCATCTGAATAAAGAACAGGTCGCAGATGATTTTCGGCGTGTGCACGACCACCTGGCGCCGGGCCGCGATCTGACGCAGGCCGTGAGCCTGCTGACCGAAGCGCGCGGCGTGCTGCGGCAAAAATTCCTCAAGGCCGATGTCGGGATAACGGGGGCCAATTTCCTGGTGGCGGAGACCGGCACGTCGATCATCGTCACCAACGAAGGCAATGGCGACCTCACGCAAATTCTGCCCAAGGTGCATATCGTGCTGGCGTCGCTGGAAAAGCTGGTGCCGACCCTCGAAGATGCCAGCCAGATCCTGCGCGTGCTGGCGCGCTCGGCGACCGGACAGGACATGTCCGTCTATACGACGCTTTCGACCGGCCCGCGCCGCGCCGACGATCTCGATGGCCCGCAAGCCTATCATGTGATTTTGCTTGATAATGGCCGCTCGTCCATGCTCGGCACTGATTTTGAAGACATGCTGCGCTGTATCCGCTGCGGCGCCTGCATGAACCATTGCCCGGTCTATCATGCCGTGGGCGGCCATGCCTATGGCTGGGTCTATCCTGGCCCGATGGGTGCGGTTTTGACGCCAAGCCTGATCGGGGTTTCGGAGGGGGGACAATTGCCCAATGCCTCCACCTTCTGTGGACGCTGCGAGAGCGTTTGCCCGGTGCGCATTCCGCTGCCAAAATTGATGCGCCATTGGCGCGAGCGTGAGTTCGAGCGCCATCTGACGCCCGCCACCCAACGCTATGGGCTTGGCATCTGGGGGTTTTTCGCGCGGCGTCCGCGGCTGTATCAGGCCGGAACGCGCGTCGCCATGGCGCTGCTGGGCTGGAGTGGACGCGCCAAGGGCCGTTTCAACCGCCTGCCGCTGGCTGGTGGCTGGACAGACAGCCGCGATTTACCGGCCCCGCAGGGCCAGACCTTCCAGGCGCAATGGCAAGCCCGCAAAGGCTGAGGCAGGGCTTGCGAGCCCCTTCGCCATCATTGCGAGCGCCCCACCCCCGTCATTGCGAGCGTAAGCGAAGCAACCCAGGGGTTTAGTGACGCCACCACCGCAGCAATCTCCGAGCCCCCTGGGTTGCTTCGTCGCTGCGCTCCTCGCAATGACGGCGGTGATGGTGCGTGCCACTCGCCGTCATTGCGAGCGTAAGCGAAGCAACCCAGGGGTTTCGCGAAATCAGCCCCGCAGCAACCTCCCAACCCCCCTAGGTTGCTTCGTCGCTGCGCTCCTCGCA
>JAJZGX010000158.1 GCA_021804825.1 Pseudomonadota bacterium
CGATGAGGCCGTGGAACGTATCGGCAGCATGCCGCTGCCACCCTATATCGCCTCAAAACGCCCGACCGATGAGGCCGACCGGGTCGATTACCAGACCTTGTTTGCCGATGAACCCGGCGCTGTGGCGGCCCCGACAGCGGGCCTGCATTTCACGCCGGCACTGATCGAGCGCCTCGCAACAGCGGGCATCAGCCTGCACCGCCTGACCCTGCATGTCGGGGCCGGAACTTTTCTGCCCGTCAAGGCAGACGACACTGGCGATCACAAAATGCACGCCGAGAACGGCCAGATCAGTGCCGCGACGGCAGCGGCCCTCAATGACGTGCGCAGCCATGGCGGGCGCATCATCGCCGTCGGCACCACGGCGCTGCGCTTGCTCGAAACTGCGGCGCAGTCAGGCCGGATCGAGCCCTTTGCCGGTGAAACCTCGATTTTCATCACACCGGGCTATCGCTTTCGGGCCGTCGATGCGTTGATCACCAATTTTCATTTGCCGCGCTCGACTTTGTTCATGCTGGTGGCGGCTTTTGCGGGGTTGGAGCCGATGCAGCGCGCCTATGCCCATGCCATTGCCGCCAACTACAGATTTTATTCCTATGGCGATGCCTGCCTGCTGGAAAAGCCTCATGCCGGTTGGCCATGAGCAACATGTTCGGCTTCACCTTGCTGGCGCAGGACGGCGCAGCGCGGCGCGGCGCGGTAAAGACCGCCCATGGAACGATCCAGACCCCAGCCTTCATGCCGGTTGGCACCGCAGCGACTGTGAAGGCCATGCACCCGCAGGGCGTGCGGGCGCTGGGCGCCGATGTCGTGCTCGGCAATACCTATCATTTGATGCTGCGCCCCGGGCCGGAGCGGATCGCCACCCTCGGTGGCCTGCATCACTTCATGAACTGGCCGCACCCGATCCTGACCGATTCGGGTGGATTTCAGGTTATGTCGCTGGCGAAACTGCGCAAGCTCGACGCCGATGGCGTCACCTTTCAATCGCATATCGACGGCAGTCGCCACCGCCTGACGCCCGAGCGCTCGATGGAGATTCAAGGCCTGCTGGGATCCGATATCCAGATGCAGTTCGATGAATGTGTAAAGCTGCCAGCCAGTTACGCCGAGACGGAACGCGCCATGACGCTGTCGCTGCAATGGGGTGAGCGTTCGCTCAAGGCCTTTGCTGGCGGCCCGGGGCAGGCGGCTTTTGGCATCGTGCAAGGCGGGGCGGAGGCGACGCTGCGCCGCGCCAGTGCCCGCGCGGTTGCCGCCATGGGCTTTGGTGGTCATGCCATAGGTGGCCTGGCGGTGGGGGAGCCGCAGGAAGTCATGCTGGCAATGATCGAGGAGGTCGAGCCGCTGCTGCCGACCGCCAAGCCGCGCTATCTGATGGGTGTGGGTACGCCCGATGACCTCTTGGCTGCAGTGGCGCGCGGTGTCGACATGTTTGATTGCGTGATGCCGACGCGGGCCGGGCGGCACGGGCTGGCCTATACCCGCTTTGGCAAGATCAACCTCCGCAATGCCCGCCATGCCGATGACCCGCGCCCCCTCGATGCCGATTCGGCGGTGCCCGCTGCGCGTGACTATTCGCGCGCCTATCTGCATCACCTGATCAAATCCGGTGAAATCCTCGGCATGATGCTGCTGACCGAAGTCAATATCGGCTATTATCAGACATTGATGGCCGATGCGCGCACCGCCATCGCGGCGCAGAGCTTTGCGGCCTATGCGTTGGGGGTGCGCGAGGCCTGGGCGCACGGCGATGCCGAAGCGCCTCGCTGAGCGCGCCGGTCACACCCCATGCGCCTTCAGCCATTGCGCTGCAACCTCGAAGGATTTTGCGGCATCGGCCTTGTTGTAAGTGGGGCGATAATCAGCATGGAACCCGTGCCCCGCATCAGGGTAAACGATGATTTTGTAAGCATCGCCCGCCGCTTTCAGCTTGGCTTCCATATCCGCGATATTGGCGGCTGTGATGCTGGGGTCTTGCCCGCCATATTGGCCAAGCACCGGCACTTTAAGTTTCGCCACAACATCGGGCGGATTCAAGGGGTGGGTTGCATTTTTGGGTGGATCGAGCGGGCCATACCACAGTGCCGCCGCCTTGAGGCCGGGATTATGAGCGGCATAGAGCCATGCCTGCCGCCCGCCCCAGCAAAAGCCGGTTACCGCTGCCCGCGCCATATCGGCTGATCCGGAGGCCTTGGCGAAAGCGAAGGTGGCATCAAGATCGGCTGTGACCTGCGCATCTGGCGTTTTGGCGACAATGCTGCTCATCAGAACTTTGAAATCGGTGATTTTCGCGGCGTCGCCAGCTCTGGCAAAAAGATCCGGTGCGATGGCGTAATAGCCGAGCCGTGCCCAGCGGCGGCAAACGTCCTGTATATACTCATGGACGCCGAAAATTTCGTGGATCACGATCACCAGCGGAAATGGCCCGCCATGATCGGGCATGGCCCGGTAGGCTGGCACCGCAAAGCCCCCCGACATGACATGCACTTCGCCCGCCGTCAGCCCCGTTGACGGCGTTTTGATCACCTGCGCCCAAACCGGGGCTATGGCCGCACAAAAGCCGGCGCCAATCGAGGTTTTGACCAGCGTGCGGCGGCTGGGTTTCGGCAATTTTGCAAATAGCGCATCAATATGTGGATCCATGGCGATTGTCTCCTTGAGCTTCAGCAGATAGAGCGCGGGTTCGATGGCGCAAGACCTGAATTTTGCCATTGACTTCGTCGGCCCATGCTTTAGCGGGCGAGCATGACCAGTCTGTTCAACCGCGCCATTCCGCTGATTTTTGTCCTGATCTGGTCAACCGGCTGGATTGTCGCGCGCTATTCCGCCGAATATGCCGATCCGCTGACGTTTCTGCTGCTGCGCTATATTTTCGCGGGCGTCGCATTGCTGGCGCTGGCGATCATCGGGCGTGCCCAATGGCCGAAAACGGCGGCGGGCTATGGCCATGCAATGCTGTCTGGTGTCATGCTGCATGCGCTTTATCTCGGCGGCGTGTGGTGGGCCATTCGTCACGGTGTGCCAGCTTCGGTCTCGGCGCTGATTGCCGCCGTGCAGCCGATCCTCACCACCATTCTTGCCCCTTTTGTGCTGGGCGAAACCATCAAGGCGCGCCGGTGGCTTGGCGTCTTCATTGGCATGGCC
>JAJZGX010000078.1 GCA_021804825.1 Pseudomonadota bacterium
TGGTCAATCCTGCAGGCAGGCCGCTGGCACTGTAAGTGACAATATCGCCGACATTGGGATCAGCGAAAGCCTTGGAGGCATCGACGGGCGCAATGCTGGCGCCATCGACATTGCTCTGGTTGGCGGTCGCCGTGCCCAGCACCGGCGCCTGATTGAGCGAGTCAAGCGAAAAAGAGGTGGTCGCCTTGTTGCCCGCGCTGTCGAGGGCCGTGACCGTGACCGAATAGGTGCCATCCAGGGTCGCGCCGGATCCCGAAGTCACCGGCGCATTCAGCGAAGCATCATGCGACAGAGTCCCGGAAATCACACCCGTCGCGGCGTTGATGCTCAGGCCGGACGGCAAGCCGCTCGCCGAATAGGTGACGGAATTTGTGGTCACATTGGTAAAAGCCGTCGACGTTCCAATGGAAATGCCGCTCTGGCTGTCGTTGTAGGTCTTGTTCGGCAGCCCACTGGAAGCGAACAGCGTCGCATTGTCGTAAGTCGTCGAGATCGTGCCAATGCCAACGATACCGGTACTTGTCCCGGAAGTGCCGGAAACATAGTCGATCTTTATCGAGCCGATGTTGACACCGGCAGTCCCCTTCACGGTCACCGCCGCAGAATCCTGCGGAACGTTGAAAGTCTGGGCGGGATCCGTTGATGTCCCGGTCAGCACCAGGCTGTTGCCGGAAGTTGTAGTGCTGAATTCCACAGGATTGGTAGGGATGGCGGTAGCCAGCGGCACTGCGGCCAGCGCCGATGCAGGAAGCACATTGCCCTTGGTGTCATAAGCCGTGACCACGACCTTGTCCGACCAGCCTCCGGCCGAAAAATCGATGTTGAATATATCGAAATTGAGGGTCTGGACGCCCTGATGGTACAACACGCTGTTGAAGGTAAAGGTCAGCGTTTCACCTGTAGTGGTGCTTGTGGTGTTGGCCTGCAACAGCAAGCTGTTCTGGGAGGTTCCGCCGGAAAATGCACCCGTTGGCGTGTTGGCATAGACACTGGCGCCCGTGCCTGTGGCTTTCCATGTCATGGCCCCTGCCGTGCCTGCCACCGTCACATTCGTGGCGGTGTTCATCGCTGGCGTGCCGGTTCCTGGCCAGGCATAGCTGTTGGTGACGATGGCCAGATCATGGTTCCAGTTGGCCATGGTGCGGGCGTCGAAACTGGCGGTCACCGGCATGGTGCCCGTGTGGAATTCCAGCGTCCAGTCTGCGCCAAAGCTGGCAGCACCAGTCAAATTGGTTGAAGCCGCAATTTCCGCGCCCGTGAGTTGCGCGAAAGTGCGGGCCGCATCTATGCCCGCCGTGCCTTGCGCAAAATCGCAGCCATAGACCAGCACCTGCGCATGCGCCGCGAGCGATGCCTTGATCGTCGCCATATCGGCGGCATAGGTGGTGGTCATGCTGCCGACATTGAGATCGGCGGTGCCAAGATAGAGATTGCCGGCGCTGCCGTGCGAGACGATCTGCACGAGACTGACGCCCTGATGCGCCGCCAGCACCTGGGCGATCTGATCAACGCCGTTTTTCGTCGAATCGAGCAGGACGATTTCGGCATGCGCCGGAAGCTGGCTGGAAATGTCGGCGACGAGCGTCTTAATGTCGGCGACGCCACCATCGATGAACACGATTTCGTTTGCCGCCGGGCTGGAGGCGCGCGACGCATCCACCACCGACAGCACCGGAATGCTGGCAGAGCCCGAGGCCATGTTCCGCGCCGCGCCGAGCAGATTGGCAACTTGCGCATTGGTGACCTTGTCGGCAATTGTTCTGGTGGCGGCCAGGGTGGCTACCGCAGCGGCATCGAAAGCTATGCGTCGCTCCAGCAGCATGATCGGCTCTGCCGATAGGCGGCTCGACTGACGGTGGGCCTTGTCCTTGTTGTTCTTGCTTGTAAAACGACCCATGGCGCAACTCCGGCACTGTGCTGGCAGTTGCGTAAGGGACGCCCAGCCACAGTAAGACTGCGTCTGACGCTACGGCAGAATGTGAAAGTTCAACTTAATGCAACCCTAGATAATTAGGCGGAGATATTGGCATTGGTGACATGGTTAACAAATGCTACCCCAGAGGCGGCACGACCCGTGGGCGCCCGGCATCATCGACGGCGACGAAGGTGAAAGTTGCATCGGTGACCTTGTCTCGCGTCTGCTGGCGAAAGCGCCGCGCCCAAGCCTCGATATGGATACGCATCGACGTGCGCCCGACATTCTCCACCAGCGTATAAACGCACAGCACATCGCCAACCTTGACCGGCTGGATGAAGGTCAAAGTATCAACCTTGACCGTAACCACGCGGCCGCGCGCCCGCTCCACCCCGGCAATGCCGCCGGCCTGATCCATTTGCGAAAGCACCCAGCCTCCGAAAATGTCACCATTGGCATTGGTGTCTGCGGGCATGGCGATGGTGCGCACGGTCAAATCACCGCGCGGTTGGATCGACGCTTCTGACATTCAAACGCCCCTCAAGCGTCACCGCGATGCGGCAACCTGGACATGCCAGAAACCCTGCCAGTCTCAGCCGATCAATGAAAAATCGTCGGCGGTTCCTGTTTGGTGAGTCTGACAATCTCATCCTTGATCTGCAGTTTTTTTCGCTTCATCTCGGCAATAGTAAGTTCGTTGGTGGCGGGTTGCGCCTTAAGCTCGACGAGTTCACGCTCCAGCGCGCTGTGGCGACGCTGCAATTCAACCAGATGATTTGCGAGAGACATGCTTGCTGCTCCTTTGTCGAAGGCCTGCATGACGGATTCATGACACATTTTGCGCCGGATCCAAAGCGAAAAATTGCGCGATGTCTTGCTTTTTGCGCTATCGTTAAGAAAGCCAAAAGCAAAATCGGCTTGTGAGGCGGCGCGGTGCGGCTCATAATGGCATGCAAATTAGTGCGGGGCACAAGAGCTCATGATTCAGGATAATGACGCGCCGCCGGGTGTGGGCACAGCCAGCGAGATTGAACGTCTGCGCGAAGAACACCGCGATCTTGATAGTGCCATTGCTGCGCTGCAGATGGTTGGCCGCGCTGACCAATTGCAACTGCAACGCTTGAAGAAGCGCAAGCTGGTGCTGCGTGACCGCCTGTCTTTTCTCGAGGATCAGGCGACGCCCGACATAATAGCCTGAGGCGCCGCGATTGCACCTTGGCACGCTTTTGGCTATGTCCGGCATAGCCGAGGGGCTGGTGTGAAACACCGCTCGAATCAAAGGACGATGCAGCTTGCAGGCACCTGTCGCCATTATCATGGGCAGCCAATCGGATTGGGCGACCATGCGCCATGCTGCCGCCACGCTGGCCGAGCTTGGCATTGCCGTTGAAACGCGCATCGTTTCGGCGCATCGCACCCCGCACCGACTGGTCAGTTTCGCCGAAAATGCGGAGACCCGCGGCGTGAAAGTCATCATTGCCGGGGCCGGTGGCGCCGCGCATCTGCCGGGCATGACGGCGGCGTTTTCGGCACTGCCCGTGTTCGGCGTACCGGTCGAATCCAAGGCGCTGTCGGGGCAGGATTCGCTGCTCTCGATCGTGCAGATGCCGGCCGGCATTCCGGTGGGCACGCTCGCCATCGGCAAAGCTGGCGCGATCAATGCCGCCTTGCTGGCCGCGGCGGTGCTGGCCTTGAGTGATGGCGCGCTGCGCCAAAGGCTGAAGCAATGGCGTCAGGCGCAGAGCGATGCCGTAGCCGAGGTGCCGGATGATTCGCCCGTGGCGCTGGGTTGAGCGATGATGCTGGCACCTGGCGCAACCATCGGCATTCTCGGCGGCGGGCAATTGGCACGAATGCTGGCGCTGGCCGCTGCAGGGCTGGGCTATCGCATCCATATCTATGCGCCCGAGGCCGATAGCCCCGCCCGCGATGTCAGCGCCGCCTTTACCAAAGCGGCGTATGAAGACGAGCGCGCCTTGCAGCGCTTCGCGGCGGAAGTGGATATTGTCACCTACGAATTCGAAAATGTGCCCGCCGTAACAGCGCATTTTCTCGAGAAGCTGCGTCCTCTGCGTCCCGGTGCGGAGGCGCTGGTCGCCACGCAGGACCGGCTGGTGGAGAAGCGCTTCTTCAATGCGCTCGGCCTGGTGACGGCACCGTTCCAGCCCGTTGAAAACGGCGGAGAACTCGCCCGCGCCGTCGCCCAGATCGGGCGGCCCTCGATCCTGAAATCGCGCCGTCTTGGTTATGACGGCAAAGGGCAGGCGATGATCCGTGAAGGCAGTGACATCGGCGCCATTTACCGCGCGATGGGTTCGCCGCCTTGCATTCTCGAAGGCGTGGTCAATTTCGTTCGCGAAATCTCGATTGTCGCGGCACGCACCGAACAGGGTGCCTTCGCGGCCTATGAGCCTTGCGAAAATACCCACGAACATCACATTCTCGCTCGCACCGTGGTGCCCGCAACCCTCCGTCCTGAGACCGCGCAAAAAGCCAAGGATTATGTCCACGCCATAGCTGATGCCTTGGATTATGTCGGGGTCCTGGCGGTGGAAATGTTCGTCGTCGAGGATTATCACACCAAAGAAGAGCGCCTCATCATCAACGAGATGGCGCCGCGGGTGCATAATTCCGGGCACTGGACGCAAGGCGGTGCCCAGACCTCGCAATTCGAGCAGCATATTCGCGCCATCTGCGGCCTGCCGCTGGGGGCCACAGCCCGGCTGGGCGATATCGTCATGATCAATCTCATCGGCGAGGCCGTGGAGACATGGGCTGAGCATCTCGCCGATCCCGATGCCTTGCTGCAACTCTATGGCAAACGCGAGACGCGTCCGGGCCGCAAAATGGGCCATGTAACGAAGGTGGTGCGGCGCTAGCGCGCATGGCGGTCACTTCTGGACGCGCAAAGCTTGGCGCTCTGGCCGCAGGTGTGTTATCGCCGACTCGGGGAGCCGATTGCCGGAATGGCACAATGACGAGGCCAGAAATGCGGGCCATGAGATATATCTGGCTCTGCGCCTTGGCTATGGCGGCGGCAGGTGTTTGCCAAGCCAGCCCGCCGAAGCTGCCGCCCGGCGAAGTTGCGCTGACTGGGGCTGAAATCAAGGCTGAAGGCATCAGCACCACGATCCTGCGGCTTCAAACCTTTGCACCGACGCGTGCTGCTTTCGCGCGCGTGCTGAGCAGCGCCCCGCTGATCAAGCTGCGCGAGCGTCTTGCCAAAGCCAAGGCCGATGCGCTGGCCGCCAGCGCCCATAGCTCGGCGCTGGCCGCGCGCTACAACCGCGATCTCAGCCTTTTTAATGCCCATCACTCAGCCTCTGCACAAACCTTGCAGGATAGCAGGGCCGCGAGCGCCGCCGCCGATAGTGTCGTTGTCGCCACAACGGCCCGCATCGAAATGATCAAAGCCGCATTGGTGCAGCATTATGGCCCGCAACTCGCCCGAGAAGCGGCTAGTCTGGACTCCTTGCAAAGCGGCAATGCCCGGCTTGTGTCGGTGGTCTTGCCGCCCGGTTTTGCGGGTGCGCCACCAGCCATGCTTGATCTTGCCGCCCCCGATGGCAGCGCGGCACCAGCCCATCTCGCAGGCCCGGCCAGCGCCGTCGATCCGTCCGCGAGCGGCAGGCCGTTCCTTTATGTCACGTCGGCGGCATTGCCTCAGGGCCTCGCCACCACCGCCCGCCTGCCGCTTGCAGCGCCCCAACCGACGCTGCTCGTTCCGGCTTCGGCGCGGCTTTGGTATGCGGGCGAACGTTGGGCCTATGTCGCGCTGCCACAGGGCCGCTATCAACGCCGCAAGCTCCCGGGACATTCCATCGACGGAAAATTTCCGGTCGGTGCGCCATTCAAGGTCGGCGATGCCATCGTCACCAGCGGTGCGCAATTGCTGCTGTCGCAGGAATTGCTGCCGCACGCCATTGCCACCGCCTGCAAAGACCCCCCGGAATGCGATGACTGAGCCCCGTTCCCGCAGCGCCCGGGCCGGTGCTTCATGCTGACAGGTCTCATCAAATTCAGCCTGCGCCATCGCAGCGCGGTCTTTGCCGCGGCATTGTTCGTGATCGCCTATGGCATCCTCGCATTGGTGCGGGCCAATTTTGACGTGTTTCCCGAATTTGCGCCACCCATGGCGGTGGTGGTGACCGAGGCGCCAGGTCTTAGCGCCGGCGAAGTCGAGCGGCTGGTGACCAATCCGGTGGAGGCCGATCTTGGTGGCACGGTCGGGCTTGCGTCCATGCGATCCAAATCGCTGCAAGGCCTGTCGATGGTGACATTGATTTTTGGCGACAGGCTCAACGTCTGGCGGGCACGTCAGGTGGTCAACGAGCGGCTTTCGCAACTGCAAGCCAGCCTGCCACAAGGCACCGGCGTGCCGCATCTGCTGCCGCTTGCCAGCGCCACCAGTATTGTTATGCAGGTTGGCCTGACCAGCACCAGCTTGTCACCCATGGCGCTCGACGACCTTGCCCGCTTCACCTTGCGTCCGCAATTGCTGAGCGTGCCCGGCGTCGCCGATGCGATCGTGTTTGGCGGCGCGGCGCGCCAGATCCGCATTGAAGCCAGCGCCAGACGCTTGCAACTGCATGATCTCGCCCTCAGCGATGTCATCAAGGCCGTGCGCGCGGCATTCGGCACGCCCGATCTGGGGTTTATCAGCACACCCAACCAGCGGCTGGCGTTATCTTTGCACGCCGATGAAGCCAGCCCCGCCGCCATCGCCCAACTTACCGTCGGCTGGCACCAGGGAGCAGGCGTGCGCCTCGGCGATGTCGCCAAGGTTGGCTATGCCAGTGCGCCCCGCTTGGGCGCCGCCAGTATCGATGGCCACAGCGGCATCGTCATGGTGATCGAGAACCAGTTTGGCAGTAACACTTTGCGGGTGTCGAAGGCGCTGGATCGACGTCTTGCCGCCCTTGCACCAATACTGGCTCAGCGTGGCGTCATTTTGCACCCGCATCTGTTTCACCCCGCCGATTTCATCGTTACGGCGCTGGACCATCTGGGATCGGCGCTGCTGATCGGAGCGGCCCTCGTGGCTCTCGTGTTGCTGGCCTTTCTTGACAATTCTCGCACGGCGCTGATTTCAGTCACAGCCGTGCCGCTGTCATTGCTGACGGCCATCATCGTTCTCGGCCATTTTGGTGTCACGCTGAACACCATGAGCATAGGCGGCTTGGCCATTGCGCTCGGCGAGGTCGTCGATGATGCCATCATCGATGTTGAAAACATCCACCGCCGCCTTGCCGAAAACCGAGCGCTCGCGCTGCCCCGTCCCGCCCACAGCGTCGTGTTGCGCGCCGCAGTGGAAGTGCGCAGCGCGGTGGTGTTTGCGACATTGGTGGTGGTCACGGTGTTCTTGCCGGTGCTGGCGCTGCGCGGTGTGGCCGGTCGATTGTTTGCGCCGCTTGCCGAGGCCTATATTGCCGCTGTGCTGGCCTCGTTGCTCGTGGCCCTCACCCTGACACCGGCTCTGGCGCTGACATTGCTCAACAAGCCGCAGAGCGGTGGGCAAGATCGTCGCTGGATCGCCAGCCTCAAACACCTGCATGCGCGGTTCCTGCAGGCGGTCATTTTGCGGGTCGGTGCGGCGGGCGTCATTGCGACGATGAGTGTTCTTGCCGTTATGGCCAGCATTCCCTTCGTGAAGCTCAGCACAATTCCGGCGCTGCGCGAGGGCCATTATATCGTCCATATGGGACTGGCACCGGGATCCTCGCTGCAGCAATCCATGCGGGTGGGCCGGGCTGTGTCCAAGGCGATCCTGCAGATTCCCGGTGTAGCCAGTGTCGCCCAAACCGCCGGACGTGCGCAGGATGTGATAGACCCGGTCGGCGTGCATCTCAGCGAATTCGGCGTTACCTTGAAACCCATGGGCGCTGCCGGGCAAGCCAGAGTGCTCGCCGCCATAAGGGCGACGCTCGGCAGGTTTCCCGGCCTCTCGACCGCCGTCAACACCTTTCTGACCGAGAGGATCGATGAAACCATCAGCGGCACCACCGCGCCTGTCGTCATCAAGGTGTTCGGCCCCGATCTCGATGTCATTGATCGGGTGGCCGTGAAAATTGCCGAACTCGTCGGCAAGATTCACGGCGTGCGCAGCGTTAATGTTGAACAGCCGGCGGCATTGCCGCTGGTGTCGGTGCGCCTCGACCCACGCGCCATTGCGGCAGCGGGGTTTCAGCCCGGCACTGTGACCGACGCGATTGCCGCAGCCAACGCCGGGGTTACCCTCGGCGAGGTGCATCGCGACGCTGAGATCATTCCGGTGACCGTTGCCCTGCAACCCGCCAAAGGCGATCCGCTGGCGGCCTTGCGGCAAATCACCTTGCGCAACAGCGATGGGCTGGCGGTTCCGCTGCGAGATTTGGCGCATATCGACGAGACGTCCGGGCGCTACCAGATCACCCATGAAGATGGGCAAAGGGTGGCCGCTGTTTCTGTTCACCTAGGTTCCGGCGGTGTTGCGGCCTTCACCAGCACCGCGCAGGCGTTGCTTGCCCGCAACCTGACCATGCCGCCCGCGACTTACCTGCTGTTTACAGGGGAGGGCGCAACCGCACGACGCGCCGCGCTGGATCTGGCCGCCTATGGCGCGATGGCGCTGGCGGGCGTCATGGTGTTGCTGGCTCTGGCGCTGAAAAGCCTGCGCGCTGTGGCGCTGGTGATGCTCAACCTGCCCTTTGCCTTCATCGGGGGCATCGCGGTTCTGCTGCCGGGTGGGCTCCACCTGTCACTGGGCGCCCTGGTTGGTTTTCTGACCTTGTTCGGGATTTCGCTGCGCAATTCCATCATGCTCATCGCCCATTGCCAGCGCAGTCCGAGCCAAGGCCCTGAACGGCTCGGAGCGCGGCGCGCCATTGCTGCCGTGCAGGCACGGTTGGTGCCGATCCTCATGACCGCCGCGGCCACCGCCCTGGCTCTGACCCCGCTGGCGCTCAGCAGCGGCGCACCCGGCAACGAAATCGAAGGGCCGATGGCGCTGGTGATTTTAGGGGGGCTGATCACCTCGACTGTGCTCAATTTGCTGGTCTTGCCGATTTTTGCTGCCCGCTGGCTGATCATCGGCAAAAACTGACACGGGGCCTTGACCGGGGCCCATTAGAAGCGTGAAATGCCGCTGAGAGCGGCGCTGCCAGTTTGGCCGGAACCCACAAAAGGAGATATGCGGTGACGAGAAGACTTTCCTTATCCATTCTGGCACTGACAGCCATGACGACCCTCGCTGGCGTTGCCCATGCAACCTCGACGCTTGATACGGTCAAGCAGCGCGGTGTGTTGCAATGCGGCGTCGAAACCTCTTTGCCGGGCTTTGGCATACCGGACGACAAGGGCAATTGGACGGGCCTCGATGTCGATACCTGCCGCGCCGTGGCCACCGCCGTGTTTGGCGACCCGACCAAAGTGAAGTTTGTGCCGCTCACCCCCAAGGATCGCTTCACGGCACTGCAATCGGGCGAAATCGACATGCTGTCGCGTGACACGACCTGGACGCAATCGCGCCAATCGGCGCAGGGGCTGTTGTTCACCGGCGTCAACTACTATGATGGCCAAGGCTTCATGGTGCGTAAATCGCTCGGCATCACTTCGGCGCTGAAACTCAACGGCGCCTCGATCTGCGTGCAACAAGGATCGACCAGCGAGCAAAATCTCGCCGATTATTTCCAGACCCACCACATGACTTTCAAGCCGGTGAATTTCGACAATGCCGATGCCATCATCAAGGCCTATGATTCAGGACGTTGCGACGCGCTGACCACTGATGCCTCCGGCCTTGCTTCCGAGCGCCTGAAACTCGGCAATCCTGCCGATCACATCATCCTGCCCGAAATCATCTCGAAGGAACCGCTCGGCCCCTCGGTTCGGAAGGGCGATGACCAATGGTTCGATATCGTGCAGTGGAGCCTGTTTGCGATGATCGACGCTGAGGAACTCGGCGTCACGCAAGCCAATGTCGATACCATGATGAAATCGACCAATCCCGCCATCAAGCGCCTGCTCGGCGTGCAGGGTGATTACGGCAAGACCATGGGCCTCACCAATGATTGGGCCTATAACATCATCAAGAAAGTCGGCAATTACGGCGAAGTGTTCGAGCGCAATGTCGGCGAGGGTTCGCCGCTCAAACTGAAGCGTGGTCTGAACCAACTCTGGAACAAGGGTGGCATTATGTATGCGCCACCGCTTGACTGACACATCGAAGCATTGACCGTGGCACGCGAGGCAGATCGACTTTGGAATCGGCCCGCCGTGCGAGGATTTGCGGCCCAGAGCCTGCTCGTGCTGGCTTTGGGCCTTGTTGTCGCGAGCGCCACGCTCGAAGCCCATGAAAAGATGCTGGCAAGGCACATGCCGCTGGGTTTCGGCTTCTGGCATCAGACCGCCGGCTTTGACATAGAGCAGGCGCTGATTCCCTTCGCGGCCTCGTCATCAACCTATGGCACCGCGTTTTTGGTGGGCCTGCTCAATACCCTGCTGGTCGCGGCACTGGGAATCGCCCTCGCGACCATCCTTGGCTTTGTCATCGGCATTGCCCGGCTGTCGCGCAATTTCGTGGTGGCGCGCTTGAGCGCCGCCTATGTCGAAATGTTTCGCAACATCCCGCTGCTGCTGCAATTATTGTTCTGGTACAATGCGATATTGCGGCCGCTGCCGGCGCCGCGCCAATCGCTGCACTTGCCACTTGGTGCCGTGCTGAACAATCGCGGCCTGATGCTGCCCGGCCCCCATGTCGCCCCCGGTGCATGGCCGGTGGCACTGGCGCTCGTGCTGGGCCTGGTGCTCGGGCTGGGATTGCTCGGCGCGGCACGTCGCGCCAAGCGATTGACAGGCGTGTCCAGCGGTCTTGGTTGGTGGGGCCTTGCGCTGGCCATCGCTCTGCCGACCGGCGCTTTTATGGTTTTCGGGCCACCTCTGCACTTTACCATGCCCCAATTGCAGGGGTTCAACTATGTGCACGGGGTCAGCCTTTACCCGGAATTGATCGCGCTGTTGCTGGGCCTCAGTCTTTACACCGCCGCCTTCATCGCCGAAATCGTGCGCGCTGGCATCCAGTCGGTTGCCAAAGGCCAGCGCGAGGCGGCAGCTGCGCTGGGCCTGTCGCCCGCGCTGATTTTGCGCTTGATCGTCGTGCCGCAGGCGCTGCGTGTCATCATCCCGCCGCTCACCAACCAATATCTCAACCTGACCAAGAATTCGACGCTGGCTGTGGCGATTGGCTACCCGGATCTGGCGCAGGTTTTCATGGGCACGGTGCTCAATCAAACCGGCGCGGCGGTGCAGATTGTCTTCATCACCATGGGCGTCTATCTGGCGATTTCGCTGTTCACCGCGCTGGCCATGAACCTTTGGAACCAGAGGGCGGCGCTTCATGAACGCTGAGGCATCGAGCTATGTGGTGCGAGACATGGCACCCGCACGTCTGCCACCGGTGACAGCTTTCGGCCCGTGGCGCTGGCTGAAGCAGAATCTCCTGCAAGATGCCACATCCATCACCCTGACAATTGGTGGGCTCGGCTTCATCGCGCTGCTCGTGCCGTCGCTGTGGCGCTTTCTGGTAAGCGATGCGGTTTGGCACGGCGGGCCTTCGGCCTGTGCCTCGGCCAAGGGCGCCTGCTGGGTGTTCATTGCCCAGAAACTGCCCTTCCTCACCTATGGCGCCTATCCCGAGGCACAGCGCTGGCGTGTCGATGTCGTTGTGGGCAGCGGCTTCGCCTTGATCATCTGGCTGGCGTCGCCGCGCTTGCCGCGCCGCAACCTCGCCGCGGCCCTGTTTTTTGTGGTGTTCCCGGTCGTGGCGCTGATTTTGCTGCATGGCGCGCCCGCCCTCGGCCTCGAGACCATCGACACCAGCCTGTGGGGCGGCATTTTCGTCACCTTGCTGTTGGGGCTTGCCGGCATCGTCTTTGCGTTGCCGCTGGGCACGGCACTGGCGCTGGGTCGACGCTCGAATCTGCCGCTGATCCGCCTGACCGCGACCATATTCATCGAGACCGTGCGCGGGGTGCCTTTCATCACTGTGTTGTTTCTGGCAAATTTCATGCTGCCGCTGTTCGTGCCGGCCGCCTGGGAACCTGACCGGCTGCTGCGTCCGATGATTGGCACTGCACTGTTTGGCGCTGCCTATATGGCCGAAGTGGTGCGCGGCGGGTTACAGGCCCTGCCACGTGGCCAGATCGAGGCCGCCAGAGCCTTGGGATTGTCATCATGGTCGGCGCTGCGCCGCGTTGTGCTTCCGCAGGCCCTGACCATCGTCATTCCCGGTATCGTCAATAGTTTCATCGGCTTGTTCAAAGATACGACGCTGGTATCGATTGTCGGGATTTTCGATTTCCTCGGTGCGGCCGAAGCTGCGCGCGCCGATCCGAAATGGCAGGGCCCGTCAATTGCCACAACCGGCTATGTTTTCGCGGCCTTGTTTTATTTTTGCTGCTGCTATGCCATGTCGCGCTGGTCACATGGCCTTGAGCGGCGGTTGCAGCACGGCCCGGAGGCGTGACTTTGGCGATGATCATCGAAATGGAGGCGGTCAACAAGTGGTACCAGACCTTCCATGTGCTGCGCGACATATCGCTTCACGTGGCGCAAGGCGAGCGCATTGTCATTTGCGGGCCTTCCGGCTCGGGCAAATCAACGCTCATTCGCTGCCTCAACCGCCTTGAGGAACATCAGAGCGGGCGCATTGTCGTCGATGGCGTCGAACTCACGGGCGATGTGAAAAAAACCGCGGCTGTCCGCCGCGAAGTCGGCATGGTGTTCCAGCAAAGATC
>JAJZGX010000079.1 GCA_021804825.1 Pseudomonadota bacterium
TGCGGGCCGCCGATTGGCTCGGCACAAATCCACAAGCGCCGCCGCAGGCAGATTTCGTCAGCAACACCATCCGCGATGCCAACAACCAGATCGGGTTAAGGGCGACCGACATGGATTTTCATTATCTCGAAACCGCGGATCCAGCATTCGGTTTGGCGGGGCCGCTGGACGAGGAGCGCGGCTGGGTGCCGGGGCTGGCGCTGAATTTCTCGGAAATGCAGGATGTCGGCGTCAAAAATCTGTATTTCAATGTAGAGCTTAGCTGGTCGCAAGGGCACACCAAATATATTGGTGGGTTCATTGGCCCACCTGCAACGCCGTTTGGTTCCATCATCAGCCGTAGCGGTGCCAAGGTTTTTGACAGCGATTTTCGCTTTGGCGAAGGCTTTGACATGGGTTCGCAGGCCATGCTGACCCCCTATCTCGGCATCGGCAGTCATTCGTGGAATCGTGGCGTGAATGCTGGCGAGCTCTACAGCCATTATTATGTCGGCGCGGGCCTCATGGCGCAGGTGTCACCTTTCCAGGCCACTGTGCTCTCAGCCTATGGATTGGTGGGCACGACCTTGGCATCGCATATCAAAGTCGCCGGCGATCCGACATTTCCGGGGTTTTCATCCTCGCTTCGCAACTCGGTCTTGTTCAAATTTGGCGCTTCGGCCGATTATGCCCTGACCCGGCAGCTCCACCTGACGGCGGGGATCGATGCGGTTGCTTTCAATTATGGCGCATCCACCCCGGTGCCGGTTCCGGGCGGCCTCGCCAACGAACCCAGCAGCCGAACCTTCAACACCACGCTCAATGTCGGCGTCGGCTACGGCTTTTGAACGGCTGAAGCCAGGCAGACTCAGCGCTCACCCAACCGTCTCAGCTAATGCCGCGCGGCGGCGCGCCCGCTCCTTCTTGCTGGGCTTTACTTTGACGCTGGGGGCTACCACTGACGCGGGATTGGGGATTTCACCAAGGCGTTGGGCCTTGGAAATATAGGGCTTGGGCGTGCGTGGCGGCGCGGCTTCAGTGGCAAGGTTCGGCCCGGCGGCGTAGGATTGCTTGTTCCGCGGGCCTTTGGCGGCATGACGGTCTCTCGATGGCGCGCCTTGCGGGCCGGAACCGGCGCGTTCGATGCGCATGCTCTTGTCGGCCATCCGCGCCGTGGCCTTGATAAAGGTGTCGGCATGGGTGGCCGCGATCTCGAACATGGTTTCGCGATCGCTGATCTTGATTGAACCGATTTCAGCTTTGCTGATTCGCCCGGCGCGACACAGCAGCGGAATGAGCCATTTTGGATCAGCATCCTTGGCGCGCCCGATGTTGAGGCGAAACCAGACCGCGCCATCGAGCGTCGCATGGGAACCGCGCTCGCGCAGCGGATCATAGGCGCTGCGAACCGGTCTTGTTTCGCGTGGGCCCTCAGGGCGACCGGCGCCAGGGTCTTCAATATCCTCTGGGGCCGGAAGGCGCTGGCGCAAAAAGCTGGCGAGCGCAATGGCAATGGTGTCGGGCGCGTGACGGGCCTGCAGCGCGCGGGCGATTTCGACATCTTCTTCGAGCGGCGCGTTGAGAAAAACCGGGTCGGCCAGCAGCCGCCCTTCGTCTTTGGCGCGCACCTCATCGGCAGTCGGCGGCCCTGACCACACACAGTCGACCCGGGCGCTCAAGAGCAGGGTCTCGGCCCGGCGTCGGCGGGTGACCGGCACGATCAGCACGCACACGCCCTTGCGGCCTGCGCGGCCCGTGCGGCCCGAACGGTGCAACAATGTCTCGCGGTTGTTGGGCAGATCGGCGTGGATCACCAGCGACAGATCGGGAAGGTCGAGCCCGCGCGCGGCAACGTCGGTGGCGACGCAAACGCGGGCGCGGCCATCACGCAGGGCCTGCAAGCCATGGGTGCGCTCGTTTTGCGAGAGTTCGCCCGAAAGCGCGACCGCAGAAAAGCCGCGCTCGGTGAGGCTGGCGTGCATGTGGCGCACACCATCGCGTGTGGCGCAAAATACGATGGCCGCCCGCGCTTCAAAAAAGCGCAGCACATTCACCACCGCATGTTCCCCCTCCTGAGGCGCGCAGCGCACCGCGCGGTATTCAATGTCGGCATGGGCAGTTGTCGCGGAGGCGACATCAAGGCGCAGACTGTCGCGCTGGAAATTCTTGGCGAGCAGGGCGATGGCTTTAGGGATTGTGGCGGAGAACAGCAATGAGCGCCGCTCGGACGGCGTCGCGGCGAGGATAAATTCAAGATCTTCGCGGAAGCCGAGGTCGAGCATCTCATCGGCTTCGTCGAGCACCACGGCTTTGAGCGCCCCAGCATTGAGACGCCCGCGCTCGAGATGATCGCGCAGGCGGCCCGGCGTGCCGACCACGATGTGGCAGCCGGCGTTCAATTCGCGCTGCTCGCGTCGCGCATCCATGCCGCCAACGCATGAAACCACTTTGCCGCCAGCTTCGGCAAATAGCCATTCGAGTTCGCGATGCACCTGCATGGCCAATTCGCGCGTTGGCGCGACCACCAGCGCCAAAGGTGCGCCCGGACGCTCAAAGCGTGGTTCATCGCCTAGTAGTGCTGGAGCCAGTGACAGGCCATAGGCGACTGTCTTGCCGGAGCCGGTCTGGGCAGAAACCAGCAAATCGCGCGTCGGGTCTGCGGCAAGCACCGCGTCTTGCACGGGGGTGGGTTCGGCATAATCGCGCGCTTGCAGCGCTTTGGTCAGGGCAGGATGTAGTGTTGGGAAGGGCATTGCGTCGCTTTCAAAAGGTAGGCTTGGCCTAGGCCCTTTGTTCAGGGGAAGCAATCATCGCGAAGCTGCTTGTGCGATCAGGCCGCCGCCATCAACCCTGCCATGGGGCAACGCCGAACCGGTCGTCTCACGCCACCGCTGCCAAATCGCCCTTGCCGGTTGGCAAAGTCCGCCGCACAAAATAATCGGGCTCCTTGAGCTGGCGGCGCAGCACGGGGATGATTTCGCGGTAGCAATCGACGATGCCCTTGTAGGGCGGCGGGCATACGTCTTTGATTTCCTCGTGCAATTCGGGGAGCCGATGATAGGGCACCATCGGGAACATGTGATGCTCGATGTGGTAATTCATGTTCCAATAAACGAACTGGCTGAAGGGGTTCATCCTTGTCGTGCGGCAATTGAGCCGGTGGTCGAGCACATCCTCGGCAAGCCCGATATGCTGTGTGAGGCCGGTCATGACCTGATGCCAGGCGCCATAAATGCGTGGCAGCCCGATCAGCATGAGCGGCACGAGCGAGTGCGTGAGGGCACAAGCGAACAGCGTCAGGCAATAAATGACCACCCAGTTGCGGGCGACCTGCACGACCTTGCCCCATTCGCCAGGCGGAATGAAATCCTTCTCGCTGGCATTCAGATCGCCTGCTGCGTAACGCCACATGGCCGCCAGCGCTTGCGGCACGTCAAGCAGGCCAAAAAAGTTCAAACCGACCTTCAATAATTCCGGCGGCCTTGTCGTGATGATTTCCGGGTCGCGGCCAACGATGATCGTATCGGTGTGGTGGCGCGAATGACTCCATTTCCAGACGATCGGGTTGCGCATCATCATGAAGCAGGCAAGCTGATAGACCGCGTCGTTTTTCCACGGCGTCTTGAAGGCCGTGCCATGGCTGCACTCATGCCAGCGACTGTCGCCGCCTGATCCATAAAGCACGCCATAAATCAGGAAGAACGGCACGCAGGCCCAAGAGCCCCAGAAATATGCGCCGAGCGCACCTGTAACCAGCATCGCACCGATCCAGATGGCGGTGTCGCGCGTGGCGGGCTCATCCGAACGCTGCATCAACTGCTTCATGCGGGCACGGGGAATATCGGGATGGTACCATTGCGCGTTCGCCAGCCCGGCCTCGATGGCAGCGGCATTGAGCGGGCCGGTGAGGCTGTAATCACGCGGATGTGGGCTGTTCGTCATGGCGGGCTCCGTGAACGCATCGCTGTTTTACGCCAAAGTAAAGGCGTTGCAAGTCTATTTGCGGTACTTAAAATGCAATGCCAAATTCTGGGACGGGCAGGCCCAAGTGCTGTGCGAGGGTGGTGCCCATGTCGGCGAATGTTTTTCGCTGACCGAGTGATCTCGCGGGCAGATTGGGAGAGAACGCCAGTATCGGCACCTGCTCGCGGGTGTGATCGGTGCCGCGCCATGTCGGATCATTGCCGTGGTCGGCGGTGATGATCATGAGATCATCGGGGTTTAGATGCGCGAGCAGGGCAGGCAGGCGCGCATCAAACCGCTCCAGCGCCGCGGCATAACCGGCAACATCGCGGCGATGGCCGTATTCGCTGTCGAAATCGACAAAGTTTGCAAAGATCAGGCCGCCCTCGGGCAGGCTCTGCAGTGCCGCCAACATATGATCAAAATTGGCATCATTATCTGCGCCCTTGAGTTCCTGCCCGGTGGCACGGTGTGCAAAAATATCGCCGATCTTGCCGATGCTGACAATTGCGCGCCCGGCGGCGCTGGCCAGATCCAGCAGATGGCCGGGCGGTGGCGGCATGGCAAAATCCTTGCGGTGCGCCGTGCGCCGGAAGCCGGTCGCGTCCGTGCCCACGAAGGGACGGGCGATGACCCGGCCAATCTTGAGCGGATCGCAGAGCCGCCGCGCCATATAGCAGAGTTCATAAAGGCGCTGCAGGCCGAAGGTTTCCTCATGGGCGGCAATCTGCAGCACGCTGTCGACCGACGTGTAGCAAATCGGCTTGCCGGTGCGCATGTGTTCCGTGCCGAAATCCGCGATGATCTGCGTGCCTGAGGCATGGCAATTGCCCAGAATGCCGGGAAGCGCGCCGTCGCGGATCAGCGCCTCGGTGAGGGTGGCTGGAAAACTTGGTGTCGCTGCGGGAAAATAGCCGGGGGCGAAATCGACGCCCGCTCCAGCCATCTCCCAATGGCCCGAGGGTGTATCCTTGCCCGGTGCGGTCTCGATGGCGCTGCCAAAGGCACCGCAAGGTTTGATGTCGGCGGCAAAGCCCGCGGGAAGACTGCCGGCGGTCTGCGCGGCAAGCCCGAGCCCAAGCCCCTCCAGAACCGGGAGACGCAAAGCTCCGGCGCGCAATCCGGCACTGTCGCCATGCCCTGCATGACAAGCCGCGGCGATGTGGCCGAGGGTATTGGCACCTTCATCGCCAAAGTCGCGGGCATCGGGGGCATGGCCAATGCCAAATGAATCCAGCACGATCAGCAGGGCGCGCGGCATTATTTTGCGACCTCCGCAACCGCAACGGCCTCGATGTTGAAAGCCGCCGCAAACAACGCGCGCGTATAGGGATGCTGCGGGGCCGCGAAAATCGGCGCGGCCGGGCCGCTTTCCACCACCTTGCCGGCTTTCATAATGATGAGATCGCTGGCCAAGGCCTTCACCACCTTCAAATCATGGCTGATGAACATATAGGCGATGCCACGACGCGCCTGCAGGTCACGCAGCAACGTGACAATCTGCGCCTGCACCGACATGTCCAGCGCCGAGGTCGGTTCATCGAGCACGATGAATTTGGGCTCGAGCACCACAGCGCGGGCTATGGCAATGCGCTGGCGCTGGCCGCCGGAAAATTCATGCGGGAAGCGATCCATGGTGGCTGGATCGAGATCGGTGGCCGCCAGCGCTGCCGCAACCCGCGCCCGCCGCTCGTTGGCGGTCAAGTCTGGGCTCTGGATACGCAGGCCCTCTTCGACAATCTGCGCGACCGACATGCGTGGCGACAGCGAGCCATAGGGATCCTGAAACACCACCTGAAGATCGCGCCGCAAAGGGCGCATGGCGGTGGAATTCAACGATGAAATATCCTTGCCGAGCCAGATGATCGGCCCTTCCGAGCGGATCAGGCGCAGGATGGCGAGACCCAGCGTGGTTTTTCCGGAGCCGGATTCACCGACAATCCCCAAAGTTTGACCGGCGCGCACCTGCAGGGAAATGCCATCCACCGCCTTGATGTGCGAGACCACACGACGCAACAGGCCGCGGCGCACGGGAAACCAGACTTTCAAATCATTGGTTTGCAATAACAAGGGCTTGGAGGCGTCCGAGGCGGGGGCGATGCCCTTGGGTTCAGCCGCCAGCAGCATTTTCGTATAGGGGTGCTGCGGCGTTCCGAACACGGTTGCGGCGGGGCCGGTCTCGACGATACGGCCTTTCTGCATGACCGCCACGTCATCGGCGATCTTGCGAACGATCCCCAGATCGTGGGTGATGAACAACATAGCCATGCCGAGCCGGGTTTGCAGGTCTTTCAGCAAGGCCAGGATTTGCGCCTGCACGGTGACATCCAGCGCTGTGGTCGGTTCATCGGCGATGAACAGATCAGGGCGGTTGACCAGGGCCATGGCAATCATCACGCGCTGGCGCTGCCCGCCTGACAATTGATGCGGATAGGCACCGAGCCTTGCGGAGGGATCAGGAATGCCGACTTCTTCGAGCGCCGCAACCACTTTGGCGCGGATGTCGCGCTTTCGCGTGCCATGCAGTTCCAGAATTTCGCCAATTTGCCGCTCGATGCTGTGCAGCGGATTCAGCGACGACATCGGCTCCTGAAACACCATGGTGATCTTGCGCCCGCGCAGTCCGCGCAACTGCCGCTCGCTCATCGCCAGCACATCGTCGCCGGCAAAATGGATTTGGCCGGTGACGCGCGCCGAGGGCGGCAACAGGCGCGCCAGCGACAAGGCGGTGATGGATTTGCCGGAACCGGATTCGCCCACCAATGCCAATGTGCGGCCCTTTTCCAGCGTGAAGCCGACATCCTGCACGATGGGCGTGAGCGTGCCGCCGGAGTGAAAGCCGATGCCGAGATTCGTGACTTGCAACAAGGGGTTGGTCATGGTCGACGGGCCTCGTTGGGAGGCACGAGTTGCGCCAGACCGACACGCTCGATCGTGGCGGGAAGCTGAAGATGCCGGTCATCGCTGGCCATGACGTCGCAGCCGCTGCTGATGGCGGTGGCAACGTGAATGGCGTCGGGCAAATCCATGCCACGCAGACCGGCGGCGCGGCGCAAGATGGCGCGCGTGACGGGCACAAGTTGCAAGGTCGAGCCCGGCGCGAACAGGGCTTCATAGGCGGCGAGGGGCGCGGCTTCGTGCCTTGCCAGCGGCCCGCTCAGCACTTCGGCCAGGGTCAATTCGCTGGTGGTGCCGAGACATTCCTGACGCTCCAGCGCACCAAGCAAGGCCTGAGCGCCCAGCGCTTTATGCTCAATGGCAGCAATCATCACATTGGCATCGAGATAGACATGCCGGTGTTCGAGGTTGAAGGCGCTCATGCGAAACTCTTTCGCGGATCAAAGGCGTCACGCACGGCCTCGCCAATGAAGGTCAGCAATGACAGCAGCAAGGCGATGGCGATGAAACTGGTGATCGCCAGCCAGGGGGCTTGCAGGTTGGACTTGCCCTGCAACAGCAACTCGCCCAGCGAGGCCGAACCCGGCGGCAGGCCGAAACCGAGAAAATCCAGCGCCGTCAGTGTGGCGATCGAGGCATTGAGGATGAAGGGCATGAAGGTGATGGTCGCCACCATGGCATTGGGCAGGACATGACGAAACAGGATGCGGTTGTTCGACAGGCCAAGCGCCCGCGCGGCATTGACATATTCGAGGTTGCGGGCGCGCAGTGTTTCGGCGCGCACCAGATGCACCAGCGACACCCAGGAAAACAGCAGCAGCACGCCGAGCAGCACGAAAAAGCCCGGAGTGATGACCGAGGCGACGATGATCAGGATATAGAGTTGTGGCAGCGATGACCAGATTTCGATGAAGCGCTGCATCGAAAGATCGAGCCAGCCGCCATAAAAACCCTGCACCGCACCGGCCAGAATGCCAACCACCGAGGAAAGGCCGGCCAGCAGCAGCCCGAACAGCACCGAGATGCGAAAGCCATAGACCAGCCGGGCGACGACATCGCGCGCTTGATCATCGGTGCCAAGCCAGTTCCATTCCAGCGCGCTGCAGGCTTCACCTTTTGGCGGGTGCTTGTGTTGCAGCAAGGCCGCCGGGCGGCAGGTCTTGTCGCTGAGCAACCAGGTTGGTGGCGAGGGTGCGGGTGTCGGCAAATCCAGTTTGTGGGTGTTCCAGGAAAAGCGGATCGGCGGCCAGATCAGCCAACCCTTGGCCTTGATTTCCTTTTGAACGAAAGGGTCGCGGTAATCTGTGGTCGGCAGAAAGCCGCCAAAGTCGGTTTCCGGGTAATTCGCAAATACCGGGAGATAGAATTGCCCCTGATAACGCACCAGCAGCGGGCGGTCATTGATCCAGAAATTGGCGGTCAGGGATGCCAGGAACATGAACAGAAAAATCCACAGCGACCACCAGCCGCGCCGGTTGGCACGGAAATTCGCAAGGCGTCGCTGGTTGATCGGCGACAGTGCCCAGCGTCGCGTGGCGGGGGGGAGGGCGAGGCTGGTCATCATACCTCGCGCGTTTCAAAATCAATCCGCGGGTCGATCCAGGTGTAAACCAGATCGGAAAGCAAATTGACGAACAGCCCAATCAGCGAAAAAATGAAAAGATTGGCGAAGACAATCGGATAGTCGCGGTTCTGGATCGCCTCGAACGACAGCAGCCCCAGGCCATCCAGCGAGAATATGGTTTCGATCAGCAGGGAGGAGGTCAGAAACGCGGCGATGAATGCGCCGGGGAAACCGGCAATAACGATCAGCATGGCGTTGCGGAACACGTGACCATAAAGCACGCGGGTCTCGCTCAAGCCCTTCATGCGGGCGGTCTGGACATAGAGCTTGCGGATTTCTTCGAGAAACGAGTTTTTCGTCAGAAATGTCGTGGTGGCAAACGAGGAGAGTGACATGGCGATCACCGGCAGGGTGATGTGCCAGAAATAGTCCGTGATCTTGTGCACAAGCGTGAAATGCGCCCACCCCTCGGAGGTCAGCCCGCGCAATGGAAATATCTGCCAGAAGGAGCCACCGGCAAACAGCACGATGAGCAATATTCCCACCAGAAAGCCGGGGACGGCATAGCCAATGATGATCGCCGCCGAAGTCCAGGCATCAAACCGCGAACCATCGCGCACGGCCTTGCGTATGCCGAGCGGAATGGAGATCGCGTAGGAAATCAGCGTCATCCACAGGCCCAGCGAAATCGAGACCGGGAGTTTCTGCTCGATCAGCGACAACACCGACTGATCGCGAAAATAGGATTTGCCAAAATCAAAGCGCACGTAATTCTTGACCATGATCCAGAAGCGCTCGGGGGCGGGCTTGTCGAAGCCGAACTGCTTGTTGAGTTCGGCGATGAATTTGGGGTCAAGGCCTTCGGCACCACGGTAATTCGACCCACCCGAAATTCCTGAACCGCCGCCGAAATTGGCGTTGGCACCCTGCGCCGTGCCTTGCAGTTGCGCCATGACCCGCTCGACAGGCCCGCCCGGCGCAAATTGCACAATCGTGAAGGAAATCAGCAGAATGCCGAAAATGGTCGGTATAATCAGCCCGAGGCGGCGTAAAACATAGACCAGCATGTAATTCGGTCTCTCACCAGTGATTCGCCCAAAGCGCGCGCCGCCGACAATCTGCCCGCAGTGCGCGGGGCTGGCAAGAGTGGGGTTAAACCGGAGCGGTCAGTACCTCAAACGACCCTCATCCAAAAATATTTTCATAGCGGCCCTTGCGCCAACAACATTTCGATATATCTTTATTTTCATCATATCGAATTTATCGATAGAGCGATAAGGAATGAGTTACATGAGACACGAACATCATCAAGACGGCGGCGGTTCGTCGCATATGGGTTGCGGCCACGGGCGTGGGCGCGGTTTTGGCGAGCGGGCTGAGGGTGGTGGCCAGCGCCATCGGGGGCCGCTCGGACGTATGGGGCGCTTCTTCGAGCATGGCGACCTGCGGCTGGTAGCCTTGCAGTTGATCGCCGAAAAGCCACGCCACGGCTACGAAATCATCAAGGCGATTGAGGAGCAGTCCGGCGGGGCATATACGCCCAGCGCCGGGGCGATTTATCCAACCCTGACTTTGCTGCAAGAGTTGGGTCAACTCGCCGTCAGCGATGGCGCGGATGGCCGCAAGCTTTACACCATCACTGATGCTGGCACGGCGGCGCTGGTCGCGAGCCGCAAGACCGTCGATGCGGTTTTGGCGCGCATTGCCGAGGCTGGTGCCAGCACTGGCGCGATGCCGCAGCTTCGCGACGCCATGCACAAGCTGAAACAGGCGCTCAGGCTGCGGCTGTCACGCGGCCCGATCGACGAGGCAGAACTGCAAAATCTGGTTCGCAAACTCGAAGACCTCAGCGAGAGCATCGCTCAGGGTTGAGCTTGGCAGCTTGAAGAAAAAGCCCGCTCGCAGCGGGCTTTTTTGTGCCTGAATGGGCGGGCTGGCCTGCCAGTCAGCGCGACACACGATGCCGACATCTATCAAGTTGCTTTGATCTGATGGCGTTTCTTGGGGAGCTTGCAATAAACCTCTTTCCCCGTCATTGCGCGGAGCGAAGCGACAAAGCAAGCCAGGGGGCTCGGAGATTGCTACATTGTTGATTTCACGAGCCATCTGGGTTGCTTCCCTGACGCTCGCAATGACGACTAGGCAGATACCACCGCCTTTAGACGCGGGCATCAGGTGCCGGAATTTCTCCGCCAGGCCTCACCCGACCCGCTCGTAATTGAGCACGGGTGCGAGCCAGCGTTCAACCTCTGAAAGCGCCATGCCCTTGCGTCTTGCATAATCCTGGGCCTGATCGCGCTCGACCTTGGCGACGCCGAAATAATGGGCTTGTGGATGGGCGATATAGAGGCCCGCTACCGATGAGCCCGGCCACATGGCAAAGCTCTCGGTCAGTTGCACGCCAATCTGCTTTTGCGCATCGAGCAGGTGAAACAGCGTATCCTTTTCCGTATGATCGGGCTGGGCCGGATAGCCCGGTGCCGGGCGGATGCCCGCGTAATCCTCATCGATCCGCTGCTCGTTGGTGAGCATTTCATCTGCCGCATAGCCCCAGAATTCGCGGCGCACGCGCTCGTGCATCCGCTCGGCGAGCGCCTCGGCGATGCGGTCGGCCAGCGCTTTCACCATGATCGAGCCATAGTCATCATTGGCCAGCGCAAAACGCTTGGAAATCTTGTCGTCCTGCGCTCCCGCAGTCACAACAAATCCACCAATATAATCCTTCACACCGCTGGCGCTGGGCGCGACAAAATCGCTCAAGGCGAGGTTCGGGCGCCCATCGCGCCGCGACAATTGCTGACGCAGCGTGAAGAAAGTCGCCAGCTTTTCGGTGCGGGACTCGCCCGTGAACAGCACGATGTCATCGCCTTCTGCTCCGGCCGGCCAGAACCCGATCACGGCTTTGGGCTGGAACCAATGTTCGTCGGCGATGCGCTTGAGCATGGCCTGCGCATCCTCGTAGAGCTGGCGTACTGCTGCGCCCTGGGCCTCGTCTTGCAGAATGGCGGGGAAACGGCCTTTCAAATCCCAGGTCTGGAAGAACGGTGTCCAATCGATCGCATCGACAAGTTCAGCGACATCATAATTGCGGAAAACCCGCGCGCCGGTGAAACTCGGTTTGGTGGGCTGATAGGTTGCCCAATCGATTTTCATGGCATTGGCACGGGCCTTGTCGAGCGGCACACGGGTCTTTTCCTGCTCGGCCCTCGCATGTGCATCAGCGACTTTGGCGTAATCCTGACGCACCCCCTCGATATAGGGCATGCGGGCTTGCGGCGAGAGCAGACTTTGCACGACGCCCACGGCGCGGCTGGCATCATTGACATAGACCGTCTGGCCACGTGTGTAATTGGGGTGGATTTTCACGGCCGTGTGCACGCGGCTGGTGGTCGCCCCGCCAATCAGCAGGGGCACGTCAAAGCCCTCGCGCTGCAATTCCGCTGCCACGAAACTCATTTCATCCAAAGAAGGGGTGATCAGCCCGGAAAGTCCGATGGCATCGACCTTTTCGCGCTTGGCGACCTCCAGAATCCGGGCTGACGGCACCATGACACCAAGGTCGATGATCTCATAATTATTGCAGGCCAGCACCACGCCAACGATGTTCTTGCCAATGTCGTGGACATCGCCCTTCACCGTCGCCATCAGGATCTTGCCCGCGCTGGCATGCGCATCGACGCCGGTCAGCCGCTTTTCCTCATCCATGAACGGCATCAGCCACGCCACCGCCTGTTTCATGACGCGGGCGGATTTCACCACCTGCGGCAGGAACATCTTGCCGGCCCCGAACAGATCGCCCACCACATTCATGCCAGCCATCAGCGGGCCTTCGATGACATCGAGCGGGCGGGCGGCGGCGAGACGGGCTTCTTCGGTGTCGGCATCGACAAATTCGGTCAGGCCGTTGACCAGCGCGTGCTCGAGGCGCTTGCCCACCGGCTGGTTGCGCCAGGCCAGATCCTTCTCGCGCACTTCGCCGCCCTGGCCCTTGTAGCGCTCTGCCAGATCGAGCAGGCGCTCGGTTGCGTCCTTGCGCCGGTTGAGCACCACATCCTCGCAGGCCTCACGCAATTCCGGCTCGATCTCGCCATAGACGGCGAGTTGCCCGGCATTGACGATGCCCATGTCCATGCCGGCCGTTATCGCATGATAAAGAAACACGGCGTGCATGGCCTCGCGCACTTTCTCGTTGCCGCGAAACGAG
>JAJZGX010000080.1 GCA_021804825.1 Pseudomonadota bacterium
TCAGGATCACAGCATGGAAAAAATGACTGCGGTCTGGCTTTTGCCGATCGTCGCTTGCGAAGTGGCGGCGGCCAGCGGCGGCTTGCTGGCCCCGCATCTGACGAACGCTGCCGGTTTCGGCGTGCTGATCACCAGCTATGTATTGTGGGCCTTATCCGTTCCACTCGCGCTCAGCATTTTAACCATACTGTTGCTGCGACTGGTGGTGCACAGCCTGCCAGCCAGCGACATGGCGGCTTCGGGCTGGCTGGCGCTTGGCCCCATCGGCACCGGAGCGCTTGGCCTGCTGGTGCTTGGTGGCGACGCGCCACACCTGTTTGCAAGCGCCCATCTGGGGGCGGTGGGCGACGTCGCCTTCGGATTTGGCGTCCTCGGCGGCTTGATACTCTGGGGATTTGGTGTCTGGTGGTTGCTGCTGGCGGTGCTGAAGACTGCGCATTACCTGCGCAAAGGCATGCCCTTCAATCTCGGTTGGTGGGGCTTCACCTTCCCGCTCGCCGTCTATACCCTGGCGACGCTGGCCCTGGCGCGGATCACGCAGGCGACGTTCTTCTCGGTAGCTGGCGGCGTATTGGCGACTTGCCTTGCCGTATTCTGGGTCATCGTCGCAACAAGAACCCTGCGCGGTGCCTTGAGCGGTGTCTTGTTCATGTCACCTTGTCTGGCGCTCAACCCTGCCGCGCCGGATGAAGCGGCCAGCGACAAGCCGCGGTGGCCCCTGTGAGCCTCGGCGGGGCGGCTCGTGGATGATTTCTGATAATGGGATCCCTTGGGGCGGATTTTCACCACGGGCACGCCTGCCTGTCACCACGACGCGCGCCGCCGTCATGGCGCGGCGCGAAGCGACAAAGCAAACTTGAGGGTCTCGGAGCGCGCTATGATGTTGATTTCGCAGGGCCTACGGCTTGCTTTTCCAACAATCGCAATGACGACAAGGCAGATACCATCGTCTTTGGACGCGGGCATCAGGTGTTAGAATTTCTCCCCAATTGCCTCATGCGCCTAGTGCGCCGGGTACCAATATTGCGCTTTGGGGCTGGTGCGATCGATCACCACGAACTGGTTGGCAAACACCCGGTAGGGATAGCTCCAGCCACCGCCTGGCCAATGCACCCGAATCTCGGCACGTTCGGCGACCCCGAGGCCGACGTGAATCCAGCAGCAATGGCCTGAAGCATCGCCGCCGCCGACATCGAGCGAGCGATAGAGGGTGCGCCGTCCGATTTTCACCGCGACTTTGGCCCCCACGGCATTGCGATTGGGATTGGGCTGGCGCAGGCGGATTTCCAGATAATTGCCCATGGGGATGGGCGGCCCGTGCTTTTGCAGCGCTCCGAGATTGCGAAACAAGCTGACGTTGCGATTGCGGTTGATGGCCAGAATGTCGAGATTGCCATCGAGGTTGAAATCGGTGATCAGGGCACCACGCGCCTGGCGATTGTCGGCAATGCCCGCCTGCTTGCCGACTTCGACGAATTTGCCATTCCATTGCCCAAGCAGCAGGTTGCTGGGATCATAGGCGGCAAAATCCGGCATCTGCGCGACATTGCCCTTGGAAATATACAAATCTTCTAGGCTGTCATTGTTGAAATCGGCAAATTCGGAATGCCAGCCGGTCGAGGGACGATGATCTCCGCCGGTGTAGGGCTGATGCGCTGTAGCGTTCAGGGCGCCGGCAATGTTGCGATAGACCGGTTTGTCGTCCCGCGCGGCGCTGTGCTCCAGTTGCATGAGCATGGTGTCGCCCATGGAGGTCAGGGCATATTCGGGAAAGCCGGTATTATCGAGATAGCCTTGCGCTATGCCCATGCCGAAAATCGAGAAATGCCGCCAGCCGTCATTGCGCCCGTAGAGCTTTGGCGGTTGTCCCGGCAGAATTTTCCACATCTGCTCTTCGCCGCCGCGATAATATTGCCGGTCATTCGAAATTCGCAAAGCCGGGTGGCCGGAGCGATCCCAATCCGTGAACAGCATCGACAGCGCACACCAGCCGGGGCGCAGCGCCGTGCGCTGGGAATAATCTGGCGCATCACCTTTTTGTGGGCGAAACAACGAGTTTTCCTCGCAGGTGCCAAAGGGTGAACCCGGCGCAAAGCGGTCAATATAATGGCCGATGGCGAGCGTAGGAAATTTCTGCCCCGGCTCCCAGATGGCCGAAAAGGCAGTATCCCAGCCCGGATCGCCGTTGAAATGCCAGAGCTTGTTGGCGATGGTGAAGGTGCAATCCTTGCCGCCCTTGAGCAACAAGGTTCGGCCGAGCCGCAGCACCACCAGATCCATGAAGCCGTCGCCGTCGATGTCGATCGGGTAAGCGCCGATGACATTGTGCAATTCCTTGCGATCCGTCTGGATATGCAGGCGCTTTTCGACAAATTTCAGCGGCCCGCCTTGGGTCGATTCATTCACGTAAAGCTTGGCGCGGCCTTTGCCACCAGCCAGAAACGCGCTCGGATAGCCCGAGCCATTGCAGTCGAATGCCGCGCCGCCGCCACCCGAATAGAAGTTGAAGGAGCCGGTGTAGGTGCTGTCGAGGCCCGCCGCCTTGGCCTCTTCATGCATTACTGGAATGTCGGTGGTCGGGGTCGTTGGTACCGCGCTGGCGCGAGCAAGGCCGCCCCCGCACATCAACAACAAGGCCCCAAGAGCAAACGCCCGCCACCTGACCGCAGCTGATTTCATGATCATAGCGTCCCCTTTGCGTCGCAGGCTAGTGGATCGTTCCTACGTTGGCTGAGCCGCACGATAACCCGTGCTGCGGCTGGCGGCAACTGCAAGACGACGGCTTTTGGAGCGATGATTTGCGCCGGTCTGCCGCTGCATGACGCGGGCCCTGGCCGGACATGACCCTTCAGGGGACGCCTGCCGCTTATTCTTGACAGGCCCCTGTCCGTGCTTGAAATTGACCATGATCTTTCACGGGCCATTGGAACTCGGGCATGTCGGACTTTCTTGCGAACATCCCGGAATTGCTGTGCTATCGCGAATATCCAGATCCACCGGCCCTTGTGCCGGGACGCACGGAGCGGGACTGGATGGAGGCGAGCACCCAGCGATTCGCCTATCGCTGCACGCCCCTGAGCATCGCCAATGCCAGCGGCTGGGAAATTCTCATGCCCTGTGCGATCAGCGCGTCCTGGAATGGCGGCAATCTGCCAACGGACGTGCGCATCACCTCGCTGGATGGCGATCCACGCCATGCGCAGGTGGTGGCCGCAGTTTTTGGCCACGGCGTCCTGACTTTTCATCCGGGCTATCTGTTTCGCACATCGCCCGGATGGGCGCTGACAGCGCGTGCGGCACCCAATACGATCAAGGACGGCATTACCGGACTTGAGGGCATGGTGGAAACCGACTGGCTGCCCTTCACATTCACCATGAACTGGCGCTTTACCCGGCCGGGAATCGTGCGCTTCGACAAGGACGAGCCTTTCTGCTTCATCACCATGGTGCCGCATGGCATTCTGGATCACATCGAGCCCAAATTGTCGAACCTCGCGGAGGCCCCCAAGCTCAATGCCGCCTATGACGCATGGCGCGAGTCGCGCAATGCTTTTCACCAGCGCCTCGCCCGGCAGGAACCGGAAGCGCTCAAACTGGGCTGGCAACGCGATTACATCACGGGCCGCGATCCCAGCGGTCAGTTCGAGGCTTTGTTTCATCTCTCGAAGCGCAAACTCAAAGAACCGAAGTGACACGACGGGGCGTCACGAAAGCCCGCCGCGGCGGGCGCTTGGTCGTCTCGGATATAGCCTCTGGCAAGGTCGATTTTTCTGTTATAATTCCGGTTGTTCACTTAAAATCGCCTGAAAGCGCGAGCGTGATTGGACCATCGGGAGTGCGTTGTGCCTGCGAATTATTCGAGCAAGCGTGAGCATGACAGGAAATTGGGGCTGGCGTGGGCGGCGCTGGCCGATGGTGGAGAACTGCCGATTGCCCTCGACGCGCTGAATGCTGCCCAGCGCCACTTGCATGGCACAATCGTGCTGCCGGGTGATGCTGGCTATAATGCGGCGCGCTTGCTGTTCAATCCGATATTTGATCCTCACCCGCTGATGGTGGTTTGCTGCAAGGTGCCGGGCGACGTGGCGGTGGCCTTGCAAGTGGCTCGCCAATGCCGGGTTGGCTTTGCTGTCCGCTCAGGGGGGCATTGCACAGCCGGATTTTCGGCCAATTCAGGCATGCTGATTGATGTCAGCGGCCTTGATGATGTCACCATTGATGCGGTTTCACTGACAGCGACGGTGGGCACCGGCTGCACCTTTGGCAAGCTCAATGCCGCGCTTGATCTTCACGGATTGCATGTGCCGGGCGGCGAGTGTCCGGATGTTTGCATTGGTGGCTATGTGCAAGGCGGCGGTTATGGCTTCACCTCCGTAACCTTTGGCATGAATTGCGATAATGTGCTGCAATTTCAAGTCATGCTGGCCGATGGCCACATCGTGATCGCCGATGCGACGCATCATGCCGATTTGTTCTGGGCGATGCGTGGTGGCACGGGTGGCAATTTCGCTGTGTTGCTCAGCGTGGTTTACCAGTTGCGGCCGCTGGGCGATGTGTTTGGCTGGGCGCTAGCCTGGCCGCTGGTTACACCCCAAGACCTCGATCGCGCGCGCGATGCGCTGGTTTTGCTGCAAAAGGATTACATGCGCCACAGTGTCTGCGGCGCCGACATGACTGTGCAGGTGTCGCTGTGCTTTCAAAACGAGATTTCACCCGGCGGCGGGCCGGTCAATCCGGCCGCACCCTTGGTGCCCTATCTGATGATCCGGGCGCTTTATGTCGGGCCTGCCGCGACCTGCCAGGCCTTGATAAGACCGCTGACGATGCTTCCGGGCTGCATCACGCAATGGATGGCGACGACATCATTCAGCGTCATGAACGACAAGCTGTTGAATGACCCGCAGGGCATGCCCTATTTGCCCGCCAACCAGATGCCGTTCGAGGACAAGGCGGCCCGCTATGTCGAACGCGACCTGACGCCCGCCGAGTGGCGCGCCATTCTGGCCTATTTCATCACCACACCTAACCAGTTTTCATATTTTTATATCGAGGTCTATGGCGGCGCCATCAACGAGATACCCGTTGATGCAACCGCCTTCATTCATCGAAATGCGGCCTTCAATGCGGTGTTGGATGTGCTTTGGTTCGAGACAACGGACAGGCTCGCCTGCGAGCAGTTTCTGCGCGGCTGGATCGCGCTGATGCAACCCATGTGGAATGGTCATGTCTATCAGAACTATCCAAGTCTTGAGCCTTCCAATTATGGCATGAATTACTGGGGTGACGCGCGCTATGGGCTTGGGGCGGTCAAGCGCAAATATGATCCCCATGATGATTTTCGCTTTGCGCAACAGGTGCGCGCAGCATGGGCGGATCAGCTTGAAGGCGCGCGGCCACGCGCTGTGCCGCAGGCTGTCATGGCGGCGCTGGCAGAACCGATCCAGCCGCTCGGCAAGGCGCCGTCGCAAGACCGTTCAACAAAGCCAGGCTCGCCATGAACCAAGGCACTTCGGGAACCTTGTTTGCATGGTTGCAGAGCCTCGGGCTCGCGGACTATGCCCCGCTGTTTGATCAGCATCATGTTGACATGGATCAGCTTTTGCAATTGTCGAGCGATGACTTGCGCGAGATCGGGGTGGTGTCAGTTGGTCATCGGCGCCGGATGTTGGCGTCAATTGCCAGCCACGCCATGGCCCCGGTGCCTGGCCCGAATCTGACCCAGGCTTCGGCCCAGCTCGGCGTGCAGGAGCGGCAAGTCACCTTGCTGTTCTGTGCGCTGTCCCAGCCGCAATCAGACCTGCAGCACCACGATCCTGAGGACTATCAGAGCCATCTCGCGTCCTGTCGCAGTGCGCTGACGAAAACAGTCATGGCGTTTGAGGGGGTCGTCGCCCAATATGCCAATGAAACCATGGTTTGCTATTTTGGCTATCCGCAGGCCAGCGGCCAGGATGCCGAGCGCGCGGTGCGGGCTGGCTTGCAGATGCTCGATGAATGCGCGCGCATGGCACGCTACCATGGCCACCAACAGCAATTGCGCATCGGTGTTGCGACGGGCGTCACCCTGATTGACGAGCAAAAGAGCAAGGATCAGGCGCTGCCGGGGGGCGCCTTTGGCGAAGTGCCCAATCTGGCGGCGCGCATCATGGCGACCGCTGCACCTGACACCTTGGTGATTTCCCCGGTGACTCGTGCCCTTGTGGGCGATCTTTTTGAATGCGCCACTCTCGGGGCGCATTACCTCAAAGGCTTCGCGCAGCCCTTCACCTTGTGGCGGGTGCGGGCGCAAGCCCTGTCGCGCAGCCGCTTCGATGCCATGCACAAGGCGCACGGCCCGGCGGCGCTGGTCGGACGCGAATGGGAAGTGGCCGAATTGCAGCGCTACCTTGCCGCTGTCGCTCAAGGCGAAGGCCAGACCATCACCATCATCGGCGATGCAGGCACCGGCAAATCGCGCCTGTTGCAGCATGTGTTCGGCGCTGGCACGCAAGAGCAAAATGAACCCTTCTTGCTGCAATGCTCGCCGCTCAGCAAATCCGTGCCGCTACATCCGTTCCGGAGCTTTCTCGAGCATCGCGCGGCCATCAAGCACACCGATTCGCAAGACCTCAACCGACACAGGTTGCGCGCCTTTCTCACCGCCTTGTGGCCGCTGAGCGAAGAACAGTTCGATCTGATCGATGCCATGATGCAGCCAGCCAGTTCAGCGACCCCGGCAAGGGGCGTTGATCCGGTGCGCCAGCGCAGCCAATTGCTGCAAACCATGCTGGTTTTCCTCGAAGCCATGGCGCGCCGCACCACGGTCTTCATTGTGGAGGACATGCACTGGACTGACCCGACCACGCAGGAATTGCTCGAACAATTCACAAAGCATTTTGATCGCTTGCCGGTGTTGCTGGTCGCAACGATGCGCAAAGACAGCGACGGGCGAGGCATGGTTGGCTGGGATGGCCGCAACCTGTTCATTGATCGGCTCGATGAAACCGAGACGCACGCGCTGGTCACCAAACTGGCGGCACCGACACTATTGCCCACCACGATCATGGCCGCCATCATCGAGCGCTCGGATGGCGTGCCGCTGTTTGCCGAAGAACTGACACGCGGCTATCTTGATCGCGATGCCCAGCAAAACGGTCTGGCGTCCGGCCGGGCCGCGATACCGGCAACGCTGGCCGAATCTTTGCTCGCCCGGCTCGATGGCCTCGAATTCGGCCGTCAGGTGGCCTCTGCCGCGGCGGTGCTCGGCCGCGAATTTTCGGTGCCGCTGCTGATGGCGGTCGTCCCGCTTTCCCTCGCCGAAGCCCGCCGTGGGCTGGTCGAATTGAACGCGGCGGGAATCCTGCTCAAGAGCCATAGCCGTTATGGCGAAACCCTGGAATTCCGGCACACGCTGGTGCGTGATGCCGCCTATCAGTTGTTGACGCGCAAGGATCGGCTTTTGTTGCACAGCAAGGTCGTGGATGCGCTTGAAATGCAGTTTCCCGATATGGCTGCCGCGTTGCCGCACGTGCTGGCTTATCAACTTGCCGCCGCAGATCGGCCGGTGGATGCAACCCGGCAATGGGAGCACGCTGGTGCCGCTGCTCTCAAGCGCTCGGATTACCGCGAAGCCGTCACCTGCTTCGAGGAGGCTATTGCCACCAACGCCCACCTGCCCGACAGCAAAGCCCGCGATGAGCGCGAATTGGCGCTACGTATCGCTGTCATAACACCGCTGGTGGCAACCGTGGGATTTGGCCATGCCAGCGTCATGGAGCAACTCGATGCCGCGACCTTGTTGGGTCAGCGCTTGGGCGTCACGTCGCAACTGGTGCCGTTGCTGGTGTCGAAGTGGGGCGCATCCGGCAACATTGTTCGTTTGCGCGAAAATCTCAAACTGGCGCGCAGCATCGTCGCCTTCGCCCGCAGCGGCTCGATCATCGATAGGCTGCTGGCGCATCGGGCGCTTGGAACGACGCTGTTGTTTCGCGGTGATCTTGCCGGTGCCCATCGCGAATTGACCGCATTTGCAACGCTTTACGAGCCAAAGCGCGATCAAGCCGAAATTTATCGCATCGGCCCTTCCAACCCTTGGGTCAATACGCAGATGGGTCTTTGCCAGATTGCGGCGATGCGGAATGATTTTGCGACTGCGCGCGCTTGGCAGTCGCAATGCCTTGAGACGGCACGAGCCACCAACCAAACCAACCCGCAGTATAATTCCCTGATTTTCGCGGGGTGTTTCCCGGCGGTGCTGATGGATGACAAACCGGGCATGAACGCCTTCACCGGACGGCTCAAAAGCCTGCAACTCATAGAAGATCAGCCGTTCTGGCGCGGGCACATGATGCTGTTCAGCGGCATTGACATGATCTGGCAAGGTGACCCGGAGCAAGGATTTGCACTGGCGAACCGGGGCATTGCGCAATTGCGCGTCAACCGGGCATTTTCCAACATCTGGCAGGTATTTCTGGCCATCGAGTTGGAAAAAGCCGGGCGCTTCGAGGAATGCAGCACCATGCTGCAAGCCGCCCTGCCCGAGGCTGTCAGCGGCTATGTTTATTTTTCTGCGGAACTGCACCGGCTGGCGGGGCGTCTTTATCGGGCGCGCGGCGCACTCGATACCGCACGGCGGCATTTCAACCTGGCGATCCGCATCGCAAGGCACCAAGGGAGCCTTCTGCAGCTTCATGCCGCCGAGGCCGATCTGCTCACCCTCGATCAAACCTTGCAGGAACGCTAGGCCAGCATCAGACCGCAATGCCCGCCGCCTGAAGCCTGGCGATCAGCCAGTCCCAGGCTTCCTGCTCGGCCGGCCCCGCAGTTTTGGCGACGCTGATCGCCAGATAGGCGACTTCTGCCTGAATCTTGGCAGGTGAAAGCATGTGCAGGCGGCTGGTGAGGATGGCGAGCTCGATCACCGCGCTATAGGCACGGTTATGGCCGGCAAAGGGCCGATGCGTCACATGCCGCACGACCTTGCAGGTAAAGCGCGGACGCTCGGCGTGATCATCAACCGCGATTACCTGCAATTGCGCATGGCTCGCGCAATCAGCAAGCCGAAACTGCCCGTCATCGAGCGTCGCGAGCGGCCAGTCGCGCCGCCCGGTCAAGCAGCCGGCATAGACCCGCGCATCAGCACCAAAATTGGCGATGGCGCGGCCGGTGCGCGCCAGATTTTCAAGCGTCGCGGAGGGGCGGAACGGCGCGAGCACCCAACCATCACCTTCCGCGATCATGCCCAGCGGCGAGATATGTGGCGATTGGTCGGCGCGGGTGGTGGTCACTATGGCTTCGATGATCAGCGGCACGGCTTCAGCCCCCCTTGCGCATGGTCAATGTCGGCCCCGCCGTTTTGTGCCGGGTTTGGTCCATGGGCGCGGCATCGCTGGCAACGCCCCATTTCAGCGCTTCGTCCTGCGCATAGCGTTTGCCCAATTGCAGGGCGATTTCGGCTTTCATCAATTCCGCCCCCAGATAAAACGCATGGGCGCCGTCGACTGCGACGCCAAGCTGCGGATAGAATCCCAGCGCATCACGCCCCGTCGCGTGCACATCGGCGTTGATGGCATGGATGGTGACGCCATCATGCAGAATGCGGAAATTGCGGTCTTTGACCGCTGTTGCCAGTGCGGTAATTTCGCTTTCGGTCGTCGCCGCTGGTTTCATGTCATGGATCTGCACCAGCCCGGCGCCATAGCCCCGCGGCAAGGCACCCTCGCGGCGGGCTGCAAACATCAGCCGCCGCGCAGCATCATGTTCCTGCACCGTGCGACGCGTGTGCGGGCTGACATTCACCACCAGCACATTGGTGATGGTGAGTTCCGAGCACAGCCCGAGCAACATGGCGGTGACCCCGGCTGAATCGGCTTCGGTCAGTTCGGTGAGATTGCCGGTGCCCATCATCATCTCGGCATCGGGCAAAGCCTGCCGCACGGCGAGATAGCGGCCGAGCGAGGCGGCAAAGCCAAAATGGATCGGGTCGAGGATCGGATCGAGGATAAAGCGCATGCCGCGCGCTTGCGCCTTCGTGGCGGCGCGGATCAGGGATGCCACATCACCCTGCGGCTCCGGCACCAGAATGGCCGTGCAGGCGCAATCGCGAGCAATATCGAGCGTTGTTTCCGTGAGGCTGAGCAGATAATCAGCTCCCGCCAGCGCGGCGCGGCGCAATTCCTGCGGGTTGCCGGAATCGACACTGACCTTGAAGCCCTGCGCATGAAGCGCCGCCAGCGCCGCCTCCATATGCACAAACGGCGTGTCGGGCAGACAGCCAAGATCGATGACATCGGCCCCTTGCGCGTCAAGGGCTTGCGCGCGGCTCAGGATGTCGGCCATCGACAGCACGCTGGCATCGACGATTTCCGCGAAAATGCGGGTGTTGTGCTGCGAGAGATCCGGCGCGCTACCGCCGCGCCCGAGAAATTCCGGCAGATCATGCAGTTCGTCAGGCCCGCGCACGAAGGGCACGGCAAAATGCGCCGCAAGAGCGTCGAGGTCGGCACGGCAGCGCCCCGGCACGATCACTTTGGTGACAGCGTCGGTGAGCTTCAGGCGGCGCAGCAGAATCGCCTGCGTCATCAAGGCCGCCACCTTCACGCCGACGTCAATGACCTGCGGGTGAAACGGCAGATTTGGCAGGCCAGTCAGCAGGGCCTCCAGCCGCGGCCGCGCCAGATGGCCGGTGAGAAAGGCCCAGGTCTCAGCCATGATGCATGGCCGTCTGTCGTGCAGCAATGGCGTCGGCGAGTTCCGCCACCGTTTCCACCACCTGCGTGGCTGCAAAGCCCTTCAAGCGCGCGGTGTTTTCAAGGTCAATGGCGCGCGGAAACACCTTCACCATGCCTTCGGGGGCGCGGGTCTCCTGTTCGGGTGCGGTGTCGCAGGCAAAGACAATCACCGGCACGCGGCACTTGCCCGCTTGCGCAAAGACATTGGTCGCCAGCGTATCGGATATGCCGAGGGCACATTTGGCGACGGTGTTCGATGAGGCCGGGGCAACGATCAGCGAATGATAATCACCGTGGTAGAAATTGCCGACCGGCACGGCGCTGGCCGTCGTGTCGCGGTAAAGCCGTGCTGTGGCGGGCAAGGCCAGTTCCTCGCGATACATGCGCAAGACTTCGGCGGCCGCCTTGCTGACAAACACGTCGACATCGGCAAGCTGGCGGATCATCGCCAGCGATTCGGTGAAATAATGCCCGGAGCCGGTCAGCGCCCAGGCCCAGCGCGGCTTGATGAGTTTAGCGCGCGCCATGGCGACCCCGCGAGGGTGGCGTCAGCATGACGCCGGGGGTTTCACCTGCCTGCAACCGCTTCGCTGCAGTGGCGAGGGCGCTCGGCCCCGCAACAAAGACTGCGCAGGGCGCGCGTTGCCACTGGCCGCCAAACGCCCGATCAATCAGCCCGTCACGCTGCTGAGCGGCCAATGTCGCGGCCTGCATATCGGCATCGCGGGCCTTGATCAGCAGCAGCCGGGCCGGTTTCAGCCGCTGCGCCAGCCATAATGCCAAAGTGTCGGAGGTCGTATCCCAATTTTGCGGCACATTGGCGCGGCGCGCCAACGGCACCACCGCCCAGACCGGCATCTGGCCCAGCGCCAGAATTGTGCGAATCTGCGCAAGGCTTGCCGCCAGCCGTAGCCCCGGTGCCAGACTCACCAGCACACGGCCAAGCTGGTTCATGGCCACCAGAGCCAGATCATGTGCAAGACCATCATCATAGCCCATGGCGCGCTGCGATAAGCGCACCGCTTCGGCAAACGAACCGCCGCCCGGCACCAGCACCATCGCCTGCCCGCCCGCCCGCAAGGCCGCAATCCAGCCCGTGACGCCACCGGACTCGGCCACCGCGCCACCCAGCTTGACAATTGTCAAGGGCGGCGATGGCGTCACGACAACGCCCCCGGCCCATGGTTGAAGAGATCGACCACTGCGGCCTGGCGCACGGGACGGCGGCGCTCGATCTCAACCCCGACCAGGCCTTTGATGACATCCAGTTTTTCAACCTTGACAACGACATGATGCACGTCGCCATGCGCGAGCACGGCCTGCGCTATGGCTTCCGCAAGGGTTTCGACCATGGCGATATGGCCGCTGGCGACAATGAGCTTGATCGCGTCGATCACCAGATCATAGGAAAATATGCCGCGCATGTCATCGCCGCCCTGCTGGCGCCGCGCCACGCCGACCTTGACGCCAAAACGCACATTCTGGGGGGTGTCTTCCTCGAAGGAATAGGCGCCGATCCGTACCGGCAACACCAGATCCTGCACAAAGATCGTGTCGGTGGGTTCCGCGCCCTCGGCGTGCTGCGGGCTGCGTTGGGCAAGGATGTTCATGGTCGCTTCACTCAAGGCGGCGGGCAAGGTTTGCGGCGGGATCAACGAGCGCACGAGCGTCAATGCCGCCGGGTCAAGGGCATGGGTGCGGCTGCGGTTGGCACAGAGCGCGCCGCGAAAGCCGAGGTAATCCGGCTCCAGCGCCAAAAGGCGTGGAATGTCGGGAGCTTCCAGACCGCCCGCCAGCCCGCAAACAAGGCCGTGCGTCCGGCACGCCACGACGAATCTGGCAAGCTGCGCCCATTCCATATGG
>JAJZGX010000081.1 GCA_021804825.1 Pseudomonadota bacterium
AACTGCGCCTCGAGCTGCCGTTTTCGACAAGGCAGATCGATCTGGTGTGGAATGGCGCGATTCTGGTGCTGGCGCTGGCGGCCATGGCGGCGATTTATGCCTATCTTGCCCCCACCATCAGTTCGGCCGAAGTCGGCCATGCCTTCATGCTGGGCCTTTACACGCTGGCGCGCGTCGGCGTGCTGATGGTGCTGGCCACGATCATCTGGGTGCCGGTCGGGGTGTGGATCGGCTTGCGCCCCCGCGTTGCCGAAAGGTTGCAGCCGTTGGTGCAGTTTCTGGCGGCCTTCCCCGCCAACATTGCCTTTCCGGTGTTTGTCGTGCTGATCGTGCGGTATCATCTGAGCCCGAACATCTGGCTGTCGCCTTTGATGATTCTGGGCACGCAATGGTATATTCTGTTCAACGTCATCGCGGGGGCATCGGCCTTCCCGACGGATCTGCGCGAGGCCGCCCGCTCGTTTCATTTTCGCGGATGGCGCTGGTGGGTGAAAGTCATGCTGCCAGGAATTTTTCCCTATTACGTCACCGGAGCCATCACCGCTTCGGGCGGGTGCTGGAACGCCGCGCTGGTGGCGGAAGTTGCAAGTTGGGGCCAGACCAAGATCACCGCCGCGGGGCTTGGTTCTTATATTGCCGAAGCCAGCAGCGCCGGTGATTTCCAGAAAGTTGTGCTCGGCATTGCCATCATGAGTCTGATGGTGACGCTGATCAATCGGGCGCTGTGGCGTCCGCTCTACAAGTTTTCCGAGCGCCGCCTGACCATGTAAAACAAGGACAGCTATTTCATGCTTGATCGCAGCAATCCTACGCATCTGATTGATATCGTGGATGTTTGTCGTAGCTTTCCGAAGGCCAACGGCACGGAAATCCATGTTCTCGACAAGGTCAATCTCACCATTAAATCTGGCGAGATCGTCGGGCTTCTCGGGCGCTCGGGTTCAGGAAAGTCCACCTTGCTGCGCATCATCGCCGGGCTGGTGAAGCCTTCATCGGGCGATGCGCTGTGCCGGGGCGCGGCGATTTCCGGGCCACCGCGCGGCATTTCGATGGTGTTCCAGTCCTTCGCGCTGTTTCCGTGGCTGACGGTGCTGCAAAATGTCGAACTTGGGCTGGAGGCGCTCGGCATCGAGGCCGCGACCCGGCGCGAGCGGGCGTTGGCAGCGATCGATCTCATCGGGCTCGATGGCTTCGAGAATGCCTATCCCAAGGAATTGTCCGGTGGCATGCGCCAACGCGTCGGCTTTGCCCGAGCCCTGGTGGTGCACCCAGATCTGATGCTGATGGACGAGCCGTTTTCGGCGCTTGATGTGCTCACCGCGGAAACGCTGCGCACCGATCTGATCGATCTTTGGATCGAGGGCCGGTTGCCGATCCAGTCGATTCTGATGGTGACGCATAATATCGAGGAGGCGGTGCTGCTGTGCGACCGCATTCTGGTGTTTACTGCCAATCCGGGCAGAGTGGGGGCCGATATCAAGGTGGATCTCGCGCATCCGCGCAACCGGCTCGATCCGGCGTTTCGCCAGATCGTCGAGAGCATTTATGCACGCATGACGCAGCGTCCCGAGCCGCGCAGCACGACGCTGGAAGGCATCCCCGGCACTGGCGTCGGCATGATGCTCAACCATGTCTCGACCAACGTCATCGCCGGCCTCATCGAAGCTCTGGCGGGCGCGCCCTATCTTGGCCGGGCCGATCTGCCGGTGCTGGCTGGCTCGCTGCAAATGGAAGCAGACGAGTTGTTTCATATCGGCGAGGCGATGCAATTGTTGCGACTCGCCCACCTCAGCGAAGGCGATATGGTGCTCACCGACACCGGCCGCCGCTTCGCGACCCTCGATACCGATGGCCGCAAAAAGCTGTTTGCCGACCTGCTGGTCGCCTATGTGCCACTGGTGGGGCTGATCCGCCGCGTGCTCGACGAGCGCCCCAGCCATTCGGCGCCAGCGGCGCGCTTTCGCAACGAACTCGAAGATTACATGTCCGAAGACAATGCCGACGAGACGCTGAAATCGGTGGTGTCATGGGCGCGCTATGCCGAGCTTTTCGCCTATGACGAGCAGGCGGAGGCCTTCAGCCTCGAAAATCCGCATTAGCTCCAATTTCAAGGGGCGGCGCGTTTTGGCGCTGGACAAGCGCTGCGCGCTCTGCCAAAAGAACGCCGCTCCGGATGCGTTCCGAAGCCATGCCCAGGTAGCTCAGTTGGTAGAGCATGCGACTGAAAATCGCAGTGTCGGTGGTTCAATCCCGCCCCTGGGCACCATTTCCCTGATGTTGCAACTTGTAGCGCGCCGTTGCTTTCGCTGGCATGTGCGAGATGATGCTTTACGCTTGCCGGGCTCGCACTTGTGGGGCGCGACCAGATTCGCGTGAAGCAATTTCCGGCAAAGGTGGGGCCGCTCGGTTAATGTTCCAGAAATGCGGGGCGGCAGGCGGCAAACATTGCTTGTCACGAAGGGGCGGCTCTCGATCGAGTCGCCGCTGATCGCCACACTGAAAACTTCCACCAAATTGAAAATTTCCACCATGCGTCACGTGTCGGCCAAGGGCCACGTGCCGGATGGTGGGCGCTACAGGGATCGAACCTGTGACCCCTTCCATGTCAAGGAAGTGCTCTACCGCTGAGCTAAGCGCCCGCAACAATCTTGCGATGCAAGTTCCTATATCGGTAGGGGCGGCGGGTGGCAAGCGTGTGGCTTGCGATTTTTGCGTATCGTGCTGGCATTGCGTCGCCATCCGCACTAAAGTGTTGATGCGGAGCTGCGGGGTTTGTGCAGGATCAAATACCCGGGGCCTTATCGATCCCAACGGGGACTGTCCCTGATCTCGTCCGTGGACTTGATCACATGGTGCCCACCTACTTCGTAGGTTTCCCGGGTTCGATATCCCACGGCTCAGTGGCCCCGCACTGTTAAGCGCCCGCGCGGAGCTTGAGCATGGCGTCCAAGGCAGAGATTCGCGCGGCGGCGCTGGCGCGACGGGCGCTGGTGCCAGATGCCGTTCGCGCCGCATTTGCCGAGCGGCTGGCGGGCGCGGGGCTTGAGTTTGCCCGTCTGCACGGTGCCAGGGTGGCGAGCCTCTATGCTGCCATCAAAACCGAGGCCGACCCTTCAGCCTTGCTCGCGGCCCTGGCGGGGGCGGGGATTGCCACCGCCTTGCCGGTAACCCGTTCTCGCGGCACGCCCCTGCTGTTTCGCGGTTGGAAGCCGGGCGAGCGGCTGGTGCGCGGCCCATGGGGCATAGCCGAGCCCGCGCCGCACCTGCCCGAATGCTGGCCCGATCTCATGTTCCTGCCCTTGGCGGCCTTCGACCGCGGCGGCCACCGCATCGGCTATGGCGCTGGCCATTACGATTGCTCGCTGGCGATGCTGCGGGCGCGCCAGAAGGTGATGGTTGTGGGGATTGCCTATGCCGCGCAGGAGTTTGCCGCGATTCCGCACGAGGCCCATGACCAAAGCCTTGACTTTGTTGTGACCGAAACCGAATGGATCACCTGTGCGGCGGGCAAGGATTGATCAATGCGGATTCTTTTTGTGGGCGATGTTGTCGGGCGCAGCGGTCGCGAGGCGATCAGTCGGCATTTGCCGGATTTGAAGCAGCGGCTGCGCACTGATTTCATCGTGGTCAATGGCGAGAATGCCGCCGGTGGTTTCGGCATTACCGAAGCGATCTGTGACGAATTCCTGCAGGCAGGCGCCGATGCGGTGACGCTCGGCAATCATGCTTTCAAGCAGCGCGAGGCGCTGGTGTTCATCGAGCGCCAGCCGCGTCTGATCCGCCCGCTGAACTTTCCGCAAGGCACGCCGGGGCGCGGGGCCAATCTCATCGAGGCAGAAGATGGCCGCCGCGTGCTGGTCATCAACATCATGGGGCAGGTGTCGATGGATATACTCGACAGCCCGTTCCAGTTGATTGAGCCGGCCTTGCAAGCCTGTCCGCTGGGCGATGCCTGCGATGCCATAGTGGTGGATTTCCATGCCGAGGCGACCAGCGAGAAATATGCCTTTGGCCATGTCTGCGATGGCCGCGTCTCGGTGGTGGTGGGCACACACACCCATGTGCCGACTTCGGATTACCAGATATTGCCGCATGGCACCGCGTTTCAATGCGATGCTGGCATGACCGGAGCGTTTGATTCGGTCATCGGCATGGACAAGGATGAACCAATCCATCGTTTCATTCGCAAGATTCCCTCGGGGCGCTTCGAGCCGGCCAATGGCGAGGCGACGCTTTGCGGCTTGCTGGTGGAAACAGCCGCCTCAGGTCTTGCGGTTCATGTCGCGCCCGTGCGGATAGGCGGGCGTCTCGCACCCACCCTTCCGATGTTTTAGGCTGCGTTACTTCGGCGACAGTACCATGATCATCTGACGGCCTTCGAGCATGGGCTCGGCTTCGACCTTGGCCAGCAGCAGTGTTTCGGCCTTGACGCGCTCGAGCAGGCGATAGCCGATGTCCTGATGCGCCATTTCACGGCCGCGAAAGCGCATCGTGACCTTGACCTTGTCGCCTTCCTCGAAGAAGCGTTTGACCGCCTTCATTTTGGTTTCATAATCATGGTCATCAATGCCGGGGCGCAGCTTGATTTCCTTGATTTCCACGACTTTCTGTTTCTTGCGCGCTTCTGCCAGCTTTTTCTGCTCGTTGAAGCGGAATTTGCCGTAATCGAGGATTTTGCACACCGGTGGTGTGGCATTGGGCACGATCTCGACCAGATCAAGCGCCGCTTCACTGGCGATGGCGAGTGCGGCCTCGATGGCAATGATGCCGTGATTGTGGCCCTCGTGGTCGATGAGCTGAACTTCGCGGACGCGTATGTCCTCATTGGTGCGCGGCCCGTCTTTTTGCGGGGCGGCGGTGGCTTTCATGGGGCGGCGAATGGCTTTGTCTCCGTGTTGGTTTCAAGGTTGGTGTCATATGTGTTACGCATTTCAGGCTCGATGTGGTGTCGTGCCTGAAAACTGACGGCTCTCAGGGTCAAATCACGCGCCACCGAAGCGGCGCGACCCACGTCTTCCTGAAATGCTTGGCATAATGTGGGGCCATGTCAAGTGCGCAACAAGGTCTGGCCGGCCTCGATGAGTTCATCATAGAGTTTCAGAGTGGCATCGTTCATGCGCTCCAGCCCAAACTTGCCAATCACATGGGCGCGGGCGCGTTGGGCCAGGGCGCTGCGGGCGCTGGCGCCAAGGCCGAGCGCCTCGGCGATTGCGGCGGCCAGTGCGACGGCGTCATCGGGGGGCACCAGCCAGCCGGTGCGCTCGGCGTCGGGCACAAGCGGCGGGCCCAGCACTGTCTCGGAGCTGGCGCCATGGCCGGCGGCAATCACAGGCGTGCCCATAGCCTGCGCCTCTACGGCGACCCGGCCAAAAGTTTCCGGCACGGTGGTCGGCACGCAAACAACGGCGGCGGCGCCATAGGCTGCGGCCATGTCAGTGCAATGGCCGACGCGTTTGACATGCGCTTCGAGGTTGAGGCTCGCCACCATCTGATCGAGTTCGCGGACATAGCCGGTGCGGCCCTGTTCGTCGCCCGCCATAATGAATTTGGTGTCGGTCATGCCCTCGGCCAGCAGGCGACGCGCTGCTTCGATCATCAGCTTCTGACCCTTGATGGCGGTCATGCGTCCCGGCAGCAGCACCATGCGCTCATGGCCTTCAAGTCCCCAGCTTTCGCGCAGTTTGCGCACACGCTGGGCATCGACCTGGGCGAGATCGAAGGCGCTGAAATCAAAGCCGCAGGGCACCAGTCGAACCCGCGCCGCCGCCTCGGGATAGTTGGTTCTGACATGATCGGCGATGAAGCTTGAATGGGCGATGATGCGATCGACCCGGGTCATGACGCTGTTATAGCGGCGCTTCAGGGCCGAATCGCCGCCATAGGCACCATGAAAGGTGCTGATCATCGCGGTCGGGCGCAGGCGGCAGGCGCCCAGCGCCACCCAGGCCGGGGCGCGCGAATGCACATGCACGACATCCACCTGTTCACGGGCCAGCAAGGCCGCCAGTCGGCGCACATGCAGCGCCATGGCGAGGGGATTTTTGCTGGCAGCGGGGAAGGGCAGCCAGATGCCGCCCAGCGCCTGCACTTCGGCAACCAGGCGCCCGCCTTCGCTGGCGATCAGCGCACGGTAGCCGGCAGCGGCCTGCGCAGCCGCCAGATCGACGACGATTTTCTCCGCCCCGCCCGCATCCAGATGCGGGATGATCTGCAGAATGGTGCGTGGCTTTTGGCCCAGGGTGGGGCCGCTCTCAAAGGCACGCTGCGATGGCATCAGACTCATAAACCGTTTCAGTCAAGATCATTATGCCAGATTGTTGAGCATTGTGCCACATTTGGCGTAAACAGCCTGCTAACGGGGAAATCAGCGATCATGGTTGCAACGATTCAACGGGTTGGGCAAGGCGCGAAACAACGCACCATCGCGTATCTGCGCGGCCAGCAGGCGGGTGCGCCCGGGCTGGTGTGGCTTTCAGGGTTCAAATCCGACATGGTTTCGACCAAAGCCAGCGCGGTGGCGGACTGGGCTGCCGGGCAGGGTGCCGCGATGTTGCGGTTTGATTATTCCGGCCATGGCCAGTCGGGGGGTGATTTTGCGGCAGGCACCATCTCCGCCTGGCGCGAAGAAACTTTGGCGTTGATTCGGGCGCAAACCAGCGGGCCGCAGATTCTGGTTGGATCCTCGATGGGCGGCTGGCTTGCCTTGTTGGCGGCACAGGCTCTGGCGGCGCATGGCGAAGCGGGGCGTCTTGCCGGCATGGTGCTGATCGCCCCGGCGGTGGATTTCACGCAAAAGCTGTTATGGGCACGCCTGCCGGAAGCTGCCCGCCATGAGATCATGACGCGCGGCGTCTGGCTGCGACCCACACCTTATGGCCCGGAGCCGATGCCGATCACGCGGGCGTTGATTGCGGACGGAGCGCGAAATCTGCTGATGGACGCGCCGATGCGCAGCTACTGCCCGGTGCATATCCTGCAAGGGATGCAGGATGAGGATGTGCCCTTCAGCCATGCGCAGGCCCTTGTCGCATTGCTGCCGCATGATGAGGTGACGCTTACTCTGGTGCCGGATGGCGATCATCGCCTGTCACGCGATCAGGACATTGCGCTCCTGCTCAAGACCTTGGCGCAGATGCGGGCCAACACCCGCCCAGCCTGAGCCGGGAGGGTGTCGCGCCAGTTGGTCGCGCTTGGTTTACAGCAGTTTCACGGCCGCAATCAGCGTGTAATACAGGCCCCAGAGCAGCGGGATGCCGACAATCGCAAATGCGATGATCGAGGACGAATCAATGCCGCCATAGCCGATGCCGTAGGAGCCGATTTTCACCGGTACGCCGGCATGGTGCTGCACTTCCGCCAATTCGGCATCGGTCATGAACCATTGGTCGGCCACGGGGCGCACCAAGAGGTTGCAGATCAACCCCACGACGAGGAATGAGGCGAGAATGTAGAAGGTATAATCATAAAGATGCTCCTTCGGCACACCCGCCTTGATTTCAAATTGCCGCAGCCAGCCGACGAGGAACACGCCGACGGCACCCGCCGCCGACCACGCCGTCAGCAAGCGCCCGTGAATGGCGCCGACGAACTGGGTGCCGAACAGATCGGCCAGATAGGCCGGAATCGTCGAGAAGCCACCGCCATACATCGACAAGATCACGCAGACCGCGAGCGTGAACAGGCCGAGCATGGCGCCATGGGCCAGGGTCGGCACCAGCGCATAGAGCGCCCCGCCGAGCACGAAGAACACCACATAGGTCATCTTCCGGCCAATTCGATCGGAAATGGACGCCCAGAAGAAGCGGCCACCGATGTTGAACAGGGACAGAAGCGCCGGGAACCCGGCGAGAATGGCCGCGACCGCTATCTTGTCGGGGCCAGACAGCGCCGAAATCGCCGTGCCGGCTTTGCCAACCAGCGCACCGCCAAAAATATCGTTCAACATCGGCGCGGCCATGCCGATGACGCCAATGCCGGCCGAGACGTTGAGGAACAGCACCAGCCACAACAGCCAGAATTGCGGGGTCTTGTGCGCGTTCTGCAGGGCCACGCTGCGCTTGTTCATGATGGTGGCGCTGGCCTTGGGCGTGAAGCCTTCGGGTTGCCAGCCATCCGGCGGCACGCGAAACAGAAACGCACCAATCATCATGAAGATGAAATACAGCACGCCGAGGATGACAAATGTCGTGACGACGCCGACACCGGCAGCGGTTTTGAAATGCTGCATCAACTGGTTGGCAAGGGGTGCGCCCACCATTGCGCCGCCGCCAAAGCCCATGATTGCCATGCCGGTCGCCATGCCGCGGCGGTCGGGAAACCATTTGATCAGCGTCGACACCGGGGTGATATAGCCGATGCCAAGCCCGATGCCGCCGATGACGCCAAGCCCGAGCCAGAGCAGCCATAATTGGTGGATGGAAATGGCGAAAGCGCCAATGAGGAAGCCAAGGGGCCAGCAGATTGCCGCAACCATGCCCGCCGTGCGCGGGCCGACCCGCTCCAGCCAGCCGCCGAACAGCGCTGCCGATGAGCCCAGCACGACGATGCCGATGGCAAAGGTCAGCGACACGCCGAAAATCGACCAGTCGCAGGTGGTCGTGAAAAGCTCATTGAGCAGGCCCGAACCTGCCGGGCAGGCCACCGGCTTGGCACCATTCAACATGTGCGACAGGGGCAGCCAGAACACCACCAGCCCATAGGCCATGCCGATGCACATATGGATTGCTATGGCTGCTGGCGGGATCGTCCAGCGGTTGAAGCCCGCTTTGGCGACAATGTTGCTACGCGAAAAAAAACCGGTCTCGGCCGCAGCTCCGCCGGCGTTTGTAACAGATGACATATTCTCCTCCCGAACCAATCTTGTCCCCACGCACGCTTGTTGTTTGCCAAGGGACACGTCGGTATTTGTTGTGCGCAAGCTAATAATAGGCCGGGATTGCGAAAAGCTGCGCTATGTCTTTAGTTGAATCCGGTCATTTTGCGTTAAGCTTGGGGGCGGCTGCGCGTCGCCGTAGGCATTGCAAAATCATATAGTTATATGTTTATCCACAGGTGCGATTGACGATGGTTCAGATTTCAACAATATTTTTGACATTAGGCCCCGGAGCCTCCGAGGCAAATTTTTTCAAGGTCGATTCATTATGAGCAAGGGTTTTGCGGAATTCATTGGAACGTTCACATTGGTTTTTATCGGCTGCGGGGCCGCAGTCATTGGCGGCATGGGCAAAGGCGCGACTGCCATTGACGTGCTCGGCATTGCGTCGGCCTTTGGCTTTGCCATCGTCGCGATGGCCTATGGCATCGGGCCGGTCTCGGGGTGCCATGTCAATCCGGCGGTAAGTTTTGGTGCCTTTGTTGCGGGACGGCTCAGCGCGGAAGATCTGCTGAATTATGTCGTCGCCCAGGTGCTGGGGGCGCTGGCCGGTGCGGCGGTGCTGTATCTGGTTTTGTCGGGCAAGGCATCGGGTTGGAATGGCGGTCTTGGCCAGAATGGCTGGGGGCCGGGCTATCTTGGTGAATATTCGACCATGTCGGCCTTTGTGTTCGAGGCGGTCGCGACGTTCATCTTTCTGGTCTGCATCCTTGGCGTCACCCAACCGGGCGCGCCCTCGCAAAATGCTGGTCTGGCGATTGGCCTGACGCTGTGCGCCATTCACATCGTCGGCATCAACGTCACTGGGGTTTCGGTCAATCCGGCGCGCTCGCTCGGCCCGGCGCTGGTTGGCATAGCGCGCAACCCGCAATATGTCAGCCAGTTGTGGTTGTTCATCGTCGCTCCGCTCCTTGGTGCAGGGGCAGCCGGCCTGCTGTTTCGCAGTGATGTTCTGACGGCTTCGGCCTGAGCGTTCGAGCCAAATTATCCCGTGGCGGATGTGCGACGCCACGGGGCGGCGATAATGGCGGCAACCACGCCGTGCAGCACCAGCGCCGCCCCGATCAGCAGCGCCAGTTGCGACCAGCCCAGACCCAGATGCTGCGTTGCGACATGCAAGCTCCACAGCGAAAACGGCAGCAGCAACAAGATTGCGGTGATGAGCCCGGGGTTGCGTTGGCGCCTGACGATGGCGAGGCCGATATGGGCTAGGCTGTTGACCAGCGACACCGCCAGCATCACCAGCCCGAGCCAGACAAAGCCGGGCTGCAACTGGTGCGGGATGGCGCCCAGCATCAGCGGCAGCAGCACCAGAACGATATTGACGAAGGCAATGGCCCCGGCAGTCGCGGGGACAAGTGGGTCGGAAGAGCGGAAAATCTCGCGGTTGACGTAGAGGCGAAACCCGCCCGGCCAGAGGTGTTCATCGATCTGATGGATCATGTACAGCGGCAGGTGCAGCGCCAGCAGCAACGACAATGAGCCGATCGCCAGAGACCAGGCCGGCAATAATCCGATCAGAATCGGCATAATTAGCCAGGGCAGGGCGCGCGGCCAGCGTTCGATGATCGCTGCCTTGAGGCCGATCATGGTTTGGGGGTGCCTATCGGCGGCGTATCGGTCATGCCTGCCAGCACTTCGGCAATGTGGCGCACCTGCACCTTGCTGCCGCGACGCGACAGCTTGCCCGCCATGTTCATCAGGCACCCGAGATCACCGGCGAGCAAGGTCGGGGCGGCGCTGGCAATGACATTATCGGCCTTCTTGCTGACGATGGCATTGGAAATCTCGCCGTATTTCACCGCAAACGTGCCGCCAAAGCCGCAACAGACATCATTTTCTGCCATTTCCGTGAGGGTCAGGCCCTCGACCCCGGCGAGCAGTTTGCGCGGTTGCTGCGCAATGGCAAGTTCGCGCAGGCCCGAGCAGGAATCGTGGTAGGTGACGGTGCCGGCAAAGCGCGCCTGCACTTTCGTTATCATCAGCACATCGGTGAGAAAGCTGATCAACTCATGGCATTTATCGGCAAAAGCCTGAGCTTTGGCGGCGAGATCGGGTTCGCCGGCAAAAAGTTCGGGATAATGGCGGGCCATCATGCCACCGCATGAGCCGGACGGGATGACGACATAATCATAGTCGGCAAAAGTCGCCATCACGTTCAGCGCCAGGGCTTTCGCGGTCGCGCGGTCGCCCGAATTAAACGCCGGTTGGCCGCAACAGGTCTGGCTTGGCACTTCAACCACGCAGCCCGCATCCTCGAGCAATTTCACCGCGGCAAAGCCGATGCTGGGGCGGAACAGATCAACGAGGCAGGTGGCATAGAGCCCTATTCGGGGCTTGGCGGGAGTGGTCATCATGCGTCCTTCAAAGGTTGCGTCATGTGCAGAGGTGCGAATTTGCGCAAGGCCGCCGCCGTGCGACAAGAGGCGGCGTCATAGCTCATCGAGGCCAATGTCAGGCGCTGTAGCGGCCTGGGTTATGCGGCTGGTCGAAATAAAATCGACCCCGGTTGCGGCAATCGCGCGTATTGTTTCCAGCCGCACGCCGCCCGATGCCTCCAGCGGGATGCGGCCGGCAACAAGGCGCACCGCCTCGCGCATGTCGTCGAGCGACATGTTGTCGATCAGGATCACGTCGGCTCTGGCAGCGAGGGCCTCGGCAACCTGCTGCAGCGTGTCGCATTCAACCTCGATTTTGGTGAGCAGCGGCGCGCCGGCCCGGGCCTTGGCAATGGCGGTCGCAATGTCGCCGGTAACAGCGAGATGATTGTCCTTGATCAGCACGCCGCCATCCAGCCCCAGCCGGTGGTTGGCACCGCCGCCGCAGCGCACCGCATATTTTTCGAGGGACCGCAGGCCGGGCGTGGTCTTGCGGGTGTCGATCAGCCGCGCTGGCATGCCCCTGATTTCATCGACATAGCGCGCGGTCGCCGTCGCAATGCCGGAGAGATGCTGGACGATGTTCAGCGCCGTGCGCTCGGCGGTCAGCAGGCTGCGGGCCGGGCCGCGCAGCTCCATGATGGCATCACCGCGCTGCAATCTGGTGCCGTCCTTGGCAAGCGGGGTGATGACGATGCCGGCATCACAGCGCAAAAACACCTGAGCTGAAATTTCGGCACCCGCCAGGACGAGGGGTTCACGCGCCTGCATCACGAACCGCGCCTGCGCATCCGCATCGATCATCAATGCAGCGGTCAGATCGCCCGCGCCGATATCCTCATCAAGCCAAAGATCAATCAAGGCGTTGAGGCGGTGGCGAGGTTGCATGTCGGGGCCGGGGTTGGAAAGATTGCCTAGCTGTAGCGAGATGGCAGGCTGGCGACAAGCCCGTGCCGCGAAACTTGCATGGGGTTCGGCGAAATCAGCGCGCCCGCGCACCACCATCATTGCGAGCGCCGCTCGCAGTCATCGAGAGGGCCCACCCCCGTCATTGCGAGCGTAAGCGAAGCAACCCGGGGGTTTTGTGAAATCAACCCCTCAGCAATCCCCGAGCCCCCTAGGTTGCTTCGTCGCGATGCTCCTCGCAATGACGGCGTTGGGGGCTCACAATTTCCACCGTCATGGCGAGCAACCCCACTCCGTCATGGCGAGCGCCCCACCACCGTCATTGCGAGCGCAGCGAAGCAACCCCGGGGTTTCGAGATATCTACGCCGCTGCAAT
>JAJZGX010000082.1 GCA_021804825.1 Pseudomonadota bacterium
GAGTAGCGCTCATGTTGCGTAACAAGCTTCCATCCGGCTGGGCCGCGTCCCGGCACCCTGCGATGGTGACATGCCTTGGGCTGGGGCTGGCTTTGGCTACGGGTGTGATGGCCCATGCCAATGATCTGCGCGTCAACCAGCAAGGCCGCCTCAATGTCTTCACGTCGTTGCAGACGGATCAGAACAATAATCTGACATTGAGACAGCATGGCGGGCGCAACCTTGGAGGTTCGCTGCAATATGGGGCAGCCAACACCGCCATAACGCACCAGAAGGCAAGAACCAATGATTACGGGCTCGGCCAATATAGTCTGCAGAACTATTCCGAAGCCTATCAAAGCGGTCAGGGCACGCATTCCAACAGCGCAATGATCATTCAGAATACCGCGCATATTTCCGGGATCAGCAATGGAAACGGGCCGCAGATCATCATAAACCAGACCAGCCATGACGCTGACTCACTGTCGCGCCAGCAATATTTCAACAATGGCATCGTGACATTCGCGACCATCTATCATTCCGGCGGTGTCAACATCACCAGCATCACGCCGTTCGCCCCCGAAATCGGCGTCCTGGGTCGCGCCCATTGAGGCAGGCGGACTGTCCGTCACGATCTGCTGGAACCCTGTGCAACGGCTCAGGTCGCGCCTTTGCAATGTCGCACGAAAGCCCAGGCCGCAGCGGCTTGAAGCCAGGCACATCGCGCGGGCCGCATCCCACCCTGCCCTGAATGCCCAGATCGAGGGGCGTCTTCTGCGCCGCGAGGTTGCAGTAGTTGCTATTGCCGCCCGTTCGCCTAAAACTACGCCAGTGCCCGGAGATGATCATCGCCCTGAGACGAGGCGCGTGCGGCCAATGACGCGCTTCAAAACATGGCATTGACCAGCCTGAGCAAGGTTTGCAGAAGCTGCTGCATCTGGCCGACGTCAAGCGGGTGATGAGCGATGAACATGCCGATTGAGCCTAGGGCGATAGCGCCAGAACAACATCCATCGGCGGCGCTTGGGCTCTCCAGCGCCGAAGCGCAAAGACGCCTCGCCGCTTCCGGTGCCAATGCGATGCCCGACACTGATCGCAGCTTGTGGCAAAGCGCGGCCGAGAAATTCTGGGCGCCGGTGCCGTGGATGCTGGAAGCGGCGGTGGTGCTGCAACTGCTGCTGGGCAAGCGGCTGGAAGCTGGCATCATTCTCGCGCTCCTGGTGTTCAATGCCGCCCTTGGCCTCATTCAGGAAGGTCGCGCCACGGCCACGTTGAAGGCGCTGAAATCGCAGCTGGCTCTGAATGCCACGGCGCGACGTGATGGCCTTTGGCAAACCGTGGCGGCGACCGATCTGGTTGTGGGTGATGTGGTCAAATTATCACTCGGTGGCGTCGTTCCTGCCGATGTCAGCCTCATCAGCGGCGAGGTGTTGCTCGATCAATCGATGCTGACCGGTGAATCCATTCCGATCGAGGGCGAAGCCGGGCAACAGACTTTCGCCGGGGCGTTGATCCGGCGCGGCGAGGCGGTTGCAGGCGTGACGGCAACGGGTACGCGCACCAAGTTCGGGCGCACCGCAGAACTGGTGCGCATTGCCCATGTGGTGAGCGCGCAGCAGAAGGCGGTGATGGGGGTCGTGCGCAATCTGGCGATTTTCAATGGCGTGGTGATTATTGCGCTGGTGGCATATGCGCTGTTCCTGCACATGCCGTTTGGGGAAATTCTGCCGCTGGTGCTGACCGCTGTCCTCGCGTCGATCCCGGTTGCACTGCCTGCCACCTTTACCCTGGCATCTGCCTTGGGCGCGCGGGCCTTGGCGAAAGAGGGCGTGCTTCCCACCCGGCTGTCGGCGGTGGATGAGGCGGCGACCATGGATGTGTTGTGCTCGGACAAGACGGGTACGCTGACCCGCAATGCGCTCAGCGTCGCCAAGGTGCAGGCATCGGCGGGCGCTACCGAAGATCAGGTGCTGGCGCTGGCGGCCATGGCGAGTTCGGATGGTGGGCAAGATCCTGTCGATGGGGCGATCCGCGCGGCGGCGGCGGGCAAGATGCCGCCCGAAGCTTTGACGTTGAAAAGCTTCACAGCCTTCGACCCGAGCAGCAAAATGTCACAGGCCACGGCGTCGGATGGCAAGGGTGATGACTATTCAATCGTCAAGGGTGCATTTGCGGTCGTCATCAAGCTCACGCCACCTGCCCCGGAGGCAAGCGCGGCGGCGGATGCCTTGCAGCAGCAGGGCTTCCGGGTGCTGGCTGTCGCCGCCGGGCCGCATGATGCGCTCAAACTCATCGGCATGATTGCCTTGAGCGACCCGCCGCGCGAGGATTCGGCCTCGTTGATCACGCAATTGCACGGGCTTGGCGTTCGCGTCGTGATGGTCACGGGCGATGCCCCGGCCACAGCCGGCATTGTCGCGCATATGGTTGGCCTTGATGGCGCCATTTGCCCGGCGAGCGGCATTCCCGAAAAGGTTCAAGCCTCGAGCTATGCGGTATTCGCCGGGGTTTTGCCGGAAGACAAATACAAGCTGGTCAAGGCCTTCCAGAACGGCGGGCATACAGTCGGCATGTGCGGCGATGGCGCCAATGATGCACCGGCCTTGCGGCAGGCGCAGATCGGCATCGCCGTCGCCACTGCTACTGATGTGGCCAAGTCGGCAGCCGGCATGGTTCTGACGCGCGCTGGGCTTTATGGCGTGGTGGCAACCGTGAAACAGGGCCGCATCATTTTCCAGCGGATTCTGACTTACACTTTGAATTCGATCATCAAGAAAATCGTCACGGTGCTGTTCCTCGCGGCGGGTTTGCTCATGACCGGTCATGCCATCCTGACGCCCCTGCTGATGGTGATCATCATGGTTGCCGGTGATTTTCTGGCCATGTCCCTGACCACGGATCATGTCAGTGTTTCGGCCAAGCCAAATGTCTGGCGCATCGACAACATGACCCGCGCTGGCGTGATCCTCGGGCTTGTCCTTCTGGCTTTCTGTGTCGGCATTCTGGCCCTCGGCACCTTTGTGCTTCACATGCAGGCTTCCGCCCTTCAGACCTTGGCCTTCGTGACCCTGGTGTTTGGCAGCCAGGCGACGATTTATGCGCTGCGCGAGCGGCGGCGCATGTGGCACTCGCGACCCAGCTTCTGGCTGGTTGCCTCGTCATGCACGGATATACTGATCGCCGCCGGTCTGGCCCTGGCGGGCCTTGCCACCCCGGCGCTGCCTTTCAAGCTGGTCGCTGGCGTGTTTGCGGCGGCCATGGTCTTTGCCTTTGTCCTCGACCTCGTGAAAATTCCGGTCTTTGCCTGGCTGGACATTGCTTGAGGTGCGCGCGCCATCGCTCGAAAGGGAGCCATCATGAATATCAAGACCAAGGATTTTCGGGTCTCGGAGGGCGATCACGTCGATCTCGACAAATGGGCGACCAATGTTGCTCCAATCTACACGGGAAAGCATGCCTACAAGCAATTGCTTGAAGCGCACATTGCACGGCTCAGTGCGCAGCAGCAATTGCTTTATGCTGCCAATAGTCATGCCGTGCTGCTGATCTTTCAGGCCATGGATGCCGCCGGCAAGGATGGCGCGATCCGGCATGTGATGTCCGGTGTCAATCCGCAGGGATGCCAGGTCTTCAGCTTCAAACATCCCAGCGCCGACGAGTTGGAGCATGACTTTCTGTGGCGCACCACAAGGAATTTACCCTCGCGCGGCCGGATCGGGATTTTCAACCGCTCCTATTACGAAGAAGTGCTGATCGCTCGCGTGCATCCTGAGATTCTTGCAAATGAAGGTCTGCCGGACAGGCCGCAGGATGAAAAAAAGATCTGGAAGCACCGCTATCGCTCGATCAATGATCTGGAGCGCCATCTGACCACCAATGGCACGCAGATCATCAAATTCTTCCTCCACCTCTCCAAGGACGAACAGAAAAAGCGCTTCCTCGCCCGCATTGATGCGGCCGACAAAAACTGGAAGTTCAGCGAAGCCGACATCACGGAGCGCGGCTTTTGGGATGAGTATATGCAGGCCTATGGCAAATGCCTGACGGCAACCAGCACGGCGCATGCGCCATGGCATATCGTGCCGGCCGATGACAAAATGAACGCGCGGCTCATCGTCTCGCATGTGCTGCTGGAGCGGTTGGAAGGGCTGAAAATGGCCTATCCGCAAGTCAGCGCCGAGCGCCGCGAGCAATTGCAGGCCATTCGCAAGAGACTGGAGGCGGAACCTTCAAGCGCCGTGGTTTGAGTCAAGACAGGGACGGACAAGAGGGGCCGTCAAGCGCGACATCTTGCGTCATGGCTTGTTCGTGACAGAGCTTTGGCGTGCAAAGACAGGGCCTTGGCGCATCTGCGTCGGCACATTGGGCTGGACGAAATAACGTGCACGGCTTGCTTTGGCTTGGTCGGCCCACGGCAAGGTCGATGATGTGAATTGGGTGTTGCCGCGGGGGGCATCCGATGAACTCTGGTTTATGCGGGAAGGATGCAACCGGAAAGTTCTGCCCGTCGCTGTAGCAGGAGCGGGGCATGCCGACCCGACGGCTGCACCTCAGGGGTGACCCCACCGCCGGGGCACATGCGCCTGACGCAGCGCGCAGCTTTTGCGAGTGAGGTTGCGCTATGATCTCGCCATCAGACGAGCAAGCTGAATGCCCGATGCGCGAAGGCGCCGCCATCAGCCGACGGCGGTCACCAGAAGCCGCAGCAATGATCCGCGCAGATCATTCAAAACAGGGCGCGCGTCATCAGACGCATGCCCCAAAGCAATCGGCGTCTTGAACCACCGAACAAGGCATTTATGACCCGGCGGGCTATTGAATCAATTCAGCTGGCTCTCAAGTTCGTTGCGGCCGCGCCATACGCCAAAGGTTGAGCAATGATATCGCAGAGCGATCCAGGCAACGATTATTTTCAGATTACGTAAACGTTTAAGGACCGGCTTTACGTAGAGTAAAATATTCATGTTTCATTAAGCTATAAGTTGGTGAGCGGGTTGCCTCATTTCGGGACCAGCATACCGCGAGACTATTCACCTTCATCCCAGGGCGATCGGTGATCACATGTCAAAGCTCCGAAACCCGTGCTCTGCTGCTGACCCCTGTCAGCCCCCTCGTTTCGATGGGCCCAAATTGGCGCCTATCGCCCGTGTCGCGCGTTACCTGACGATCGAGGTCAGACGCTGGCACACAGAAAAGTGCGGCAATTTCAGTTTGCTTTTCGCCTTGGCGCTGCCAATCATAGTCGGGGCAGCCGGGCTTGGCATTGATGTCGGCCGCTGGGAATTGGCCCACAAAAGCCTGCAACGTGCCGCCGATTCTGCTGCGGTCAGTGCCGCGATTGCCTATCAGGCCAATATTGCCGCCAATTTGACCTCCCAAGGAGCCGCCGTCGCTGCAAGTTACAATTTTACCAGCAGTAATGGCGCCACAGTCACGGTGAATCGCCCGCCGCTCTCAGGTTCAAACACATCGAATACGAACGCCGTCGAGGTCATCATATCGCAACCACAAGCGCGAATGTTCACGGTGCTATTTGGATCTGGCGCCGTTCCAGAAACTGGTCGCGCGGTCGCCGTGGGGGGCTCCAAGATTTGCGTGCTGGCGCTCGATCCGACGGCAACGGCGGCGGTTTCGGCACAAGGATCAATCAACATCGCAGCGCCCAACTGCTCGATATACAGCGATTCAAACAGTTCAACTTCGGTCAGCGCAGGTGGCTCGGCGCAGGTCAGCGCTCTGCAAATCGGCGCCGTCGGGACGGTTTCGGGCCAAACCAATATGACGACCTCAAATGGCATTGTAAACAACAGCAGCGTCATCCCGGACCCTTATGCGGATGTCCCCATGCCGAGCTATTCGGGCTGCGATCAGAATAATTTTTCCGCGAAGTCGACGATGACCATCTATCCAGGTGTTTATTGCAACGGCTTTTCGTTGAACGCGGGTGCCAACGTTACCATGGCACCTGGGATTTACTTCATTGACCGCGGTTCGATGGCTATAAACGGCAGCGCAACGCTCAGCGGTAGCGGCGTTACCATTGTCTTCACCTCGAGTTCGGGCGCCAATTATGCGACGGCGAGGATCGCCGGCGGGGCAACCGTGTCATTGAGCGCACCGACAAGCGGCCCGACGGCGGGCATCGTTCTCTTTGGAGACCGCGCCATGCCGGTCGGCACCAATTTCGCTCTGGGAGGCGGCTCAAGTCAGTCGCTTAACGGCGCGACCTATTTGCCGAAGGGAGCGATCTCCTATGCCGGTGGCGCGAGTGGCTTTGATGGCTGTTCGCAGGTCATAGGCGACACAATTGGCTTCGTGGGTAGTGCAAACCTTGCGATCAACTGCCCTTCCTCCGGGACCAAGGTCATCGGACCCGCCGCGCTGTTGCTGGAGTGATCTAACATGTCGAGGCCCCGACGGTTCCTTTCTGACGTGCCGGTTGCGCTGAAGCCAATGCAACGCCCCCCGGCAAGCGATGCCAGTGGCAACGCTGCGGTTGAGTTTTCGCTGTTGCTGCCGATCCTTGTTTTTCTTGGTATCGGCATCGTGGATTTCGGCACGGGCACCTATCGTCAAATGCAAGTTCAGCAGGCCGCTCAGGTGGGCGCTGAATATGCCGTCAATCACGGATTTGACGCCAATGCAGTCGCACAAGCTGTTGTCGACGGCACTTCGTTCTCGGAGGTGAAGGCCAATCCCGCCCCGACAAGCTATTACGGATGTGTTTCAGGCAGCACGATCATCGTGGCACAAGCCGATGACACATGCGCCGACGGCACCAGCCCAGGTACTTATACGACGGTCTATGCGTCAGGTGTCTACGGGACAGAGATCTCTTATACCTGGATCCCGTCCCAGTTTTCCTTGACCGGAATTGCGACGGTGCGGCTGAAATGACATTTCCGAAATTCATCCCGGATCGCAGCGGCGTTGCTGCCATCGAATTTGCGCTATTGACCCCGCTCTTCATCGGACTGATTTTCGTGATCATCGAAGCGGGCTTTCTGATTTTCACGCAGGTTGGCCTGGAACATGGGGTCGAATCTGCTGCCCGATGTGCCGCTGTCAACACCTCGGCATGCGGTGATCTTGCGTCGATCCAAACATACGCCGCTTCCCAGACCTATGTTAAAAGCATACCGGCCAGTGCTTTTTCTTACATTCAGGACACCTGCGGTAAAGAGGTCAAGGCGAACTATACCTTTACGTTCTTCCCCAGTGGCTACCTCGGCACTTCCATTCCTCTGTCTGCCCAAGCCTGCTTTTCCAATTGAAGTGCGAGCCCGGCTGGAAATTGCGATCCGTGTTTGCCGCGCGCGCAGGCCATGGGCTTCCATCAGCCTTCGGCTTCGTTCCTTGCCCGCCTTCACATCGCAAGCACAAGCTCGCGCCACAACGAGGCCAGCCACTAGCACCATTCATCTCGTTGAAGGTCGCCGTGATATGCGCCAGCAGCGCTGTGTCACTGATCCGCTTTTCAGGATTGGTTGGAGGTTCGGCCCTTCTCAGCAAGCGGCCAGATGCCGCGGTACCACTCGATGAAGGCCTCTCTGGTTCCGACCCTCTCGCGAAATAGGCAGACGCCTTTTGACGATGTCGCGCTCCATCAGCGTGTGCGCCAGATCGCCTTCAACCGCGCGATCTTCATCTGCTCAGCGCCCAGCCCTCGGGGTTGCTTTTACAGCTTTTGCAAGGGGCTGAAATCGCCGACGGTTTTGGCAGCTCGGGTGCGCATCGCCTCCAGAATATCGGGTGTGTGCCAGATGGCAGCATTGAGCAGCGCGGCTTGTTCCAGGCCATCGGCGATTGTGTGGTCGCGCGCATAGTTGAGCGCCGCCTTCGACGCGCTGACGGCGAGTGGCGCACGCGCGGCGATGGCAGCGGCGGCCTGCAGGGCGGCGGCCAGCACATCGGCCTCAAGCGCGTTGGCGAACCCGAGCGCTGCGGCGCGCGGCGCATCGAGCGTGGAGCCGCAAAAAGCCATCTGGCGCAGCACCGCATCGGGGAGGAGGTGGGGCAGGCGTTGCAGACTGCCAACATCAGCCATCATGCCGATGTTGATTTCCTCGACCCGGAAATAGGCATCGGGTGCCACAAATCGAAGGTCGCAGGCGCTGGCCATGTCGAGCCCGGCACCAATGCATGCGCCTTGGATGGCCGCGATCACCGGTATGCGGGCTTGGGTCAGAACAGTGAAGCTGGCTTGCAGGCGTCGCACTTCGTGGGCGAAAGCTTCGCGGGCGGCGGCACTGCTGTCGGGCTGGAAGACGGGGTTCTGGAACACGCTGACATCCATGCCGGCGCAGAAATGGCGGCCCTCGCCGCTCAGCACCAGCACGCGGGCGCGGCCGCCACGGTCAATGGCGCGCACTGCCTCGGGGAAATCAGTCCAGAACGGCATGCGCAGCGCATTTGCCGCCGCCGGGCGGTTGAACCGCAGATGGGCGATGCCGTCTTGCTCGTCAAGTGTGAAATCAGCCATGGATGAGCGTTCGCACAGACAGCGCCGCGTGTCGATAGCTCATGATGTCTCCGGCTTGGGCGGTCGATGAACTTGGGCGGCTGATGAAAAAGCGAATTCGGGTCACGGCCAGCGCTGTTGCCGGAAGCTCGGATGGCACATTTTGGGGGTGCGATCGGGCCGTATGGACCTGCGCACTCCAGGCGCCGTTACAGTTCACGGTCGGGTCGCGTCAGGGGAAGTTGCTCTCCTCTCTCTTTGGTATTAATTGCCACGGCAAGTCCTGCCAGCACCATGTCAACTGCCGCCACCACATAGTGAAGGTTTCTTTCAAGGGGCGGAACTTGCCCTTGCCAACGACAAGAGCTTGCCGCGGCCAAGAAGGGGCATCCAATCATGGCACCATTGACCTTGCCTTTGGATCGGCTAGGCTAGGGTTGATTGCGCGTGTTCGCTGTGAATTCGGCGCACTGCGGCGGCGACGATCCAGGATAAATCCAATGCAAGATACGAATTTGCATCCAGATCGCGTTGACGGTGCCGATACGCCGTTGCTGCGCCCCAACATGGCCCGTGGCTGGTTCGATCGTTTGCGCGCCGCGGTTGCCGAGCGTGGTCGCAGCTTTGCTCCGATCCCTGCCGCCAGTATCGAACCAACGGAGCGGGCCCACCTCCTGGCCGCTTCCTTGCTGACCGAGCGCGGCGAAGCTTCCGGTGCGGCGATCGCGCGCGAATTGCTCAATGTCTTGATGTCCCTGACGCCCGAGGGGCGCAACGCTGTCTATGGCTTTCTTGCCCAGAATTTTCAGCCCGACCCAAATCGCCTCGCTGCGGCCGCCAAGGACTATCTCGACCATCCTGATGCGATGACAACGGCGGCGCTGGCGATCGCAGCCGAGCCACCCCGCCAAGAAGTGTTGCGGCGGATGAACATGGCGCAAGGCGGCACGGCGTTTCTGGTGGCAATGCGCAAGGAAATTTTGTCCCTGCTGCCGCAAGATGCCACCTACAAGCCGCTGGACGCCGATCTGCGGCATCTGTTCGTCTCCTGGTTCAACCGCGGCTTTCTCGAAGTGCGGCGGATTGACTGGCAGACTCCGGCGGCAATTCTGGAAAAGCTGATTGCCTACGAGGCTGTGCATGAAATCCAGGGCTGGGATGATCTTCGCCGCCGACTGGCTCCCGATCGCCGCTGCTTTGCGTTTTTCCATCCCGCGCTGCCGGGAGAACCGTTGATATTCGTCGAGGTCGCCCTGGTCGTCGGCATTGCTGGCTCGGTGCGCGCGCTTCTCGAGCGCGAAACCAACGAGCAGACGCAGTTGCTTCGTGCCATGTCGGCGGATACCGCGATATTCTATTCAATATCGAATTGTCAGGACGGCTTGCGCGGGATTTCTTTCGGAAATTTCCTGATCAAGCAAGTCGTCGAAGAACTGCGTGCCGAATTGCCCAGCCTGCGCCAATTCTCGACGCTTTCGCCGGTACCCGGTTTCAGGCGGTGGCTCGAAAAGGCTCTGGCTAGCGAAACCCCGCCACAATTGCTGTTGAGCGATGAAGAACGCGACGCTTTGCACGGCTTGGCGGGCATGGCTGCATCGCCCGACCAGAGCCCTGCGGCCCTGCAAACATTGCTCGCCGAAGATGCTTGGTTTGAATCCGAAGCCACTACCGAAGCCGTCAAGCCGGCGTTGCTGCGTCTTGCCGCCCGCTATCTCACCGCGGCCTCCAGCAACCGCGCCAGCGGCGGCTGGCCATTGGATCAGGTGGCACGGTTTCACTTGGGCAATGGCGCCAGCCTGCGGCAAATCAACTGGATGGGCAATTCTTCAAAACGCGGCCGGGATGAATCCTTTGGCATCATGGTCAATTATATCTACGATCCGGCGATGATCGAGGCCAACCACGAAGTGTTTTCGCGCGACGGCACCATCGTGTCTTCGGCGGAAGTCAAGGCGTGGCTCGCTGCCCCTAACGCATCAAAGGCAAAGCCGACGCTTTTTGGCAAACGTCCGCGCGAATGATCACCCATGGGTGACCCATGGCAGGTGCTGGCGTCAAGCTATAGGTGACGGCAAAGGCCATGCGCTTGTTACCGTCAATGAAAGGATAGGGCTGCGACAAGCTTTCCTACAGCGCCGCCGCTTGTGCGATCACATCGGCGTAATGGCCGGTTTGAAGTCGATTTCGTGCCGCTTCGAGCACGCCGCCATTCCACACACCCGCGGTGTCGCCTATAAGATCGGGCATGGCAGAAAAGGACGCTCCGATTGGCTGAGACTGTGTTGCGCGTGGTCCTTGCCGATCAATTGTCCGCGCGGCTGGAAGTCGTCGCGCAGGCCGACAAGGAGCATGATGTGTTCCTGATGGCCGAGGTGATGGCGGAAGCCCGTCATGTGCGCCATCACGTCAAGAAGATTGCCTTTCTGTTTTCTGCGATGCGTCACTTTGCCGAAGCCTTGCGATCCGTGGGCTATCGCGTGCGTTATGTGACACTCGACGATGCCGATAACAGCCAGACCCTCGATGGCGAAATCCTGCGTGCAGTGTCGGTGCTGACGCCCGACCGCGTCGTCGTCACGGAGCCGGGGGAATGGCGCCTTCGCGAAGGTTTCGAAGCGCTGCGGCTGGCCCTGCCGGTTCCGCTTGAAATTCAGCCGGATACGCGGTTCATGTGTTCGCATGCGCAGTTCAGTGAATGGGCAGCAGGGCGCCGTGAGTTGCGGATGGAGTATTTTTATCGCGACATGCGCCGACGCCACGATGTGCTGATGGAGCCCGATGGCAAGCCGGTGGGCGGGCGATGGAATTTCGACACGGAAAACCGCGAGCCGCCCAAGGCTGGCCTCGAATCTGCGCCGCGCCTCAGTTTCCGCAAGGACGCGATCACGCTCGACGTTCTCGATCTGGTGCGTCGCCGCTTTCCAGATGGTTATGGTCGGCTGGAACCCTTCCACTTTGCCGTGACGCGGCGTCAGGCGCTGCGTGAACTCGACCATTTCATCGATCATGTTCTGCAAGGTTTCGGCGCCTATCAGGACGCCATGGTCAGTGGTGAACCCTATCTGCGTCATTCGCTGCTGGCCGCCTATATCAATGCCGGGCTGCTCTATCCGCTGGAGGTGTGCCGCAAGGCCGAGGCTGCCTTCCGCAGGGGATGCGCGCCGCTCAATTCGGTCGAAGGTTTCATCCGCCAGATCCTTGGTTGGCGTGAATATGTGCGGGGGGTCTATTGGCGCTTCATGCCCGGCTATGTCGAGCGCAACGCCTTGGGCGCCACCGAACCGCTGCCATGGTTCTACTGGAGTGGCGAGACGCGGATGTCCTGCATGCGCGAGGCGTTGCAGCACACCTATGACCACGCTTATTCGCACCACATCCAGCGGCTGATGATCACCGGCAATTTCGCGCTTCTGGCCGGGCTTGATCCCAAGGCAGTGCATGAATGGTATCTGGCCGTTTATGCCGATGCCTATGAATGGGTCGAGGCGCCCAATACCATAGGCATGGCGCTGCACGCCGATGGCGGGTTGCTCGCCTCCAAGCCCTATGCCGCCAGCGGCAATTACATCCGGCGGATGAGCAACTTCTGCGACGGATGCGCCTATGATCCAAAGCTTTCTGTCGGTGACCGGGCGTGCCCGTTCAACGCGCTCTATTGGGATTTTCTGGCACGCCACCGCGAGCGGTTCAGGGGCAATGCGCGCATGCCCTATGTCTATGCCACCTGGGACAAGATGGGGCCTGACAAACAGGCGGCGCTGCGCCGCCAGGCCGAACTCCATATGATCGACCTGCGCGAGGGCAAGCTGTAATGGGCAAGCGCGTCGCCAAAGCAGATTTGCCGGTCAAGATCTGTGCCGTTTGCCAGCGCCCTTTTGTCTGGCGCAAGAAATGGCGCAAGGTCTGGGCAGCGAGCCACCGCTTGTGGTGGGCGCGGATCAGCGTCACGAACTCGCGTGCCGGAAATGCGGTCCGGTGCGCTTTCTGGTGTGAATAAGCGCCGAAGCGCTACCCCCGGCCAGAAAGAGAACAAGCGATTGGATTATTAAAGAAAATATCAT
>JAJZGX010000083.1 GCA_021804825.1 Pseudomonadota bacterium
CCATGATTTCGCGCGCAAGATTTTCATTGAGACCGCGCTTCAGGCGCTTGCCCGCCGGTGAATCCGGGCCAATCGATTGCGCCTGATCGAGAAAGTTCAGCATCACCGGATGCTGCTCGACCGCACCCACCAGATCTTTGAAGCGCCCCAGAACATGCGGACGGATGGCTTCGCGCTCGAAGGCGCCGGCACCTATCACCACGATCTGGGATTTACGGATCGACACCGCGAAATGATTTGACCAGAACGCCACCAGGCGCTCGACGAGACCGGCCCGCGCAGCAATCGCCTTGTCGATGCGTGCCAGCGCTTCGCTTTGCAGCGTCTGATAGATCATGTTGGGTGGCTGGCCCTTGCGTTTCGCCACAGCTTTGTTCGCCATGGCGGGCTGCGGCTTCATGGCATCGTCGGCTTTCGCCCCGTTGGCCATGCCCGACGCCGCCATATTCTGGCCGGCCATGCTCGCCTTCGCCACCAGTTTGGCTTTGCGTTCGGCTTGCTTTTGCTTCTGAAACGCAAAGAGCTCCGGCAACAGCTTGCTGGAAGGATAAAGATCCGGCCCGGACAGCAAGGCAATGCCGGGCTCATTGAGTTCCGCGACCAGAAAGCCACGCGGGTCACTGGCGGCAATGCCGAGATCACCATTCCCGCGCGAACCATAACCAAACCGGCTGAGCGCCACATAGCCGAGCTTGACGTCTTTTTCGAGGGCCATCATCAACCTCGCTTGCTGGATAAGATCGTGTCATAGTGACAAGGCGAAAATGACTTTTAGATGAACCGAACATGAATAATATGTAATGTGATCAGAAGCCGGGCTCAAGCACTTAGCATGCGCTCCTTTCCCCGTTTTTTCGGCATCTCATGACCTTTCTGATCGTCTTTGCCCTCGCACTTGGCCTCCTCTGGGCTTTCAGCCTCGTCATGACGCTGCACTTCGAGCGCACCTTTCCGCCGCGCGGCATCCGCGTTCCTGTGACGGGCGGGTTCCTGCATGTCGTTGACCTCGCGCCGCGCGCCCCCGAGCGTGGCGCGGTTGTGTTGCTGCATGGCGCAAGCGGCAATCTGGCCGACATGACCGGCGTTCTCGGCGAACCCCTGGCGCAGCGCGGGTTCCGGGTGCTGGTCTTCGACCGGCCGGGCAGCGGTTATAGCGACCGGCCCGGCGGCATTGCGGCGGCCCAGCCCGACCGGCAGGCGCAATTGGTGCGCCAAGCCGCAGAAGCCTGCGGCGTGCGCGAGGCGATTGTGCTTGGCCATTCGCTGGCCGGAGCCATGGCCGTGAATTTTGCACTTGACCATAAGGATTTCACCCGCGCCGTCATGCTGCTGTCGCCGGTGACGCGGCCCTGGCCGGGCGGCATCGCCGCCTATTATCACATTGCCGCATCGCGCGTCTTCGGGCCGCTGTTCAACGGGCTGATCGCGATGCCCGCCGGTTTGCTGCAGATGCGCCGGGCGATCACCCATGTCTTTGCGCCCAACCCGGTGCCGCCGGATTTTGCCCGCAACACGGCACCCTGGCTGGTGCTGCGGCCCAGAGCCTTCGGGCAAAATGCCCAGGATGTGGCGGTGATGCACGCCTTCGTCACCCGGCAAGCGCCGCGCGAGCCGCAGGTCAGCGTGCCGACCGCCATCATTACCGGTGATCGCGATGGCGTCGTGCTGACCCATATTCACGCCTATGGCACTGCCGCAGCCATCCCCGGCGCAACCTTGAATGTGCTCAAGGGCGTCGGCCATTCGCCGCATCATACCGCGCCGGACGTGGTGCTCGACGGTATCGAGGCCTTGGCGTTGCGGGCTAAGACACCCCCTCGTGCGGGCCGGGCGTGAGGTAGCGCTCCAGCCGCCCTTCACCGAGCGCAACATCAGCCCAGCTTTCGCAAGCAAAATCCAGCACAGCGAGCGCGCAGGGCGGAAATTTCTGCCGCAGTCGCGCCAGCCCATAGCGATCCCCTGAGCCGATCAGGCCCAATGCCAGTTCCGCAATGCCGGGATTGTGGCCAATCAGCATCAGGGTCTTGACGCCGTTGCGCTGGCGATGGATTTCGCTGAGCCATGAGCTGAAACCGGCATTGTAGAGCGTAGCGGAAAGCCGCACCGCCACATCTTCAGGCCACATCGCCAGCAACCCGGTCATGGTCATGGCGGTGCGTGCGGCGCTGGAGGCGAGGATCAGATCGGGCAGCAAAGTCTCGCCAGCCAGATAGTCGCCAAGATGCGCCACATCCTGCATGCCGCGTGGGGTCAGGCGTCGGGCGTGATCGCCCTCGGAAGATTCACCTTCTGCTTTGGCGTGGCGGAGCAGCATCAAGCGCAACATGGCAACGGGGGCTCCCTTTTTGAATTTTCCTGTTGAGGAGGCTCATGGGCACGGTTAGCGGAAGCGACCATCTTGTGCAATATGTCACGCCAAAGGGATCGGCAGCCAAAGGTCGTTATGGTTCAGGATCACACACCTACGCTTGATCTCAATGATTATCAGGCGATCGAGAACGCTGTGATGGAAACCGAGCGCGGACGCTGGTTTCTCGCCGAATATGCGCGTCGCCAGCGCAGTGCCGAAATGGCGGAATTGCGCGCTCTGCTTCTGCGCATCGAGGCAAAATTGCCCTCTGGTGCGGCAGCAATCGCGCCGCCTGCGGCCGAGACGCCGCAACCAACCCTGCGCCTCGATGTGGCCAGCGCGCCGACTGTGCCAGCGCCCGCGCCGCAATTGCGCCTGCAAAAGCCCGCAAACGGCCTGACTTTGGCGATGATCGACGCCATGCCCGCGCTGGACAGGCTCGCCCTGTTCGCCTAGCCCGATGACTTTGCGCAATTGGCGATGAAGACGTCGGTTGCAGCTTCCCAGGTAAATTGCGCACCGCGCGCCCGAGCCACCGCGCGATCAACCGACAGCGCCGCGAGCGCGGCAGCGCGCAGATCCTCAGCCATCACGCCTGCGCCGCTCTGCCCGATCACGTCACGCGGGCCATCCACCGGGAAAGCTGCAACCGGCAGCCCGCAGGCCAGCGCCTCGGCCATCACCAGACCAAAAGTATCGGTGCGGCTCGGAAACACCAGCGCATCGGCGCTGCTGAACTGCACTGCGAGATCATCGGAGCTTTGCCGCCCGAGAAAATGCGCCGCCGGGAACTTCGCCTTGAGCGCTTCGAGGGAGGGGCCATCACCGGCCACCAGTTTCGATCCCGGCAGATCGAGCTTGAGAAACGTCTCGATATTTTTCTCGACGGCCACCCGTCCGGCGTAAAGAAAATGCGGACGCGGCAGGTTCGAGGCAAGGACGGGGCGCGGATTGAACACAGCTTGATCAACGCCGAGCGGGCAGATCATCAGCCGCTCGAAGCCTCGCGCCGCCAATTGATCGCGCAGCGACGATGTCGCGACCATATTGCCACGTCCGGCATTATGAAACCATCGCAGCGCGGCGAAAGTCGCAGCTCTGGGCACCGGCAGGCGTGCCGCGACATAATCGGGATAATGCGTGTGGAAACTGGTGGTGAAGGGTCGGCCCTGCCGCAAGCAGAGACGCCGGGCCGCAAACCCCAGCGGGCCTTCGGTCGCAATATGCACATGATCGGCTGCCGCCTCGGCCAGGGGGCGCGCCAGCATGCCGGGTGTCACGAGCGCCAGCCTGATTTCATGATAGCCCGGCATGGGCAAGGTGCGGAAACTCTCCGGCGTGATGAACACCATCGTGTCACCGCGCTGTGCCATGACTTGCGCCAAGGCATCATAGACCCGCACCACCCCGTTGATCTGCGGATGCCAAGCGTCCGTGATGGTCAAAACCCGCATTGTCACCGCAATCCCTGGCAACCAGAACCAAGCGGTCGCCGCCGCCAGCGAGCGGTTTAGACCAGTGCGGGCGCATCGTCCATGCTGTGCACCTCGTCGCCCGCGAGTTCAGTATTGGCCTTGAGACTCATGGGCGGAAGCGACCGCCATGTAATGATTTCCAGCTGCCCATCGAAACGCTCGCCGATAAGCGTGCAGGACTCAACAAAATCACCGGTATTGGCATAAGTCACGCCCTCGACCTCGCGCAGCGCGGCATGATGAATATGTCCGCAAATCACCCCGTTCAGGCCCTGGCGGCGCGCTTCATAGGCTAAAGTCTCCTCGAAGGCGCCGATGAAATTCACGGCTGTCTTGACCTTGAGCTTGGCCCAAGCCGACAAGGACCAGTAGGGCAGGCCCCACCAGCGCCGCAAACGGCTCAAATGTGTGTTCACCGCCAGCGCCAGATCATAGGCCCAGTCACCGATCTTCGCGAGCCAGGGCGCATGACGAACCACAACGTCAAACTGATCGCCGTGGATGACCAGAAACCGACGCCCATCGGCGCAGGTATGAACGGCGCGCTCCATAACCTCGACACCGCCGAAGCTCATGCCGACATAATCGCGCAGAAACTCGTCATGGTTGCCGGGCAGATAAATGATACGCGTGCCCTTGCGCACCTTGCGCAGCAATTTCTGCACGACATTATTGTGCTCTTGCGGCCAATACCACCCTGATTTGAGCCGCCAGCCATCGACGATGTCCCCTACCAGATAAATCGTCTCGGCTTCATGCCAGCGCAGGCATTCCAGCAAGGCGGCGGCTTGCGCCCCTCGGGTGCCCAGATGCAGATCCGAAATGAACAGGGTTCGCCAGCCGCGCTGGTGCGTGAACTGATCCATGATGCGTCCTCTGCTTGCCGGTCACGGCGGCCGCTGCAGCGTCACCAACCAGGCATTTCACGAAATGGAACCTTGGTTCCGCAGCCGAGCAGAATATGATTCGCGTGGCGGGTTGATGACAGTCCGCTATCAAACGCATGACAGTCATGCAGAGCTACGGGTTCTTTCGCCTTGTGATTGCCGCAGGCTGGCGGCAAGGGGAACACGAGAGGATTTCCTTATCGTGAGCAATGCCACCCTCGCCGCCATGCAGGAGCGGAACTTCGTGAAGTCGCGTCTGTCTTTGGGCCTTGCCCAAAAGCTTGCGGCAACCCTAGCCTTCACGCTGATGTCGGTGATGGCGAAATTTGCCAATGGCGGCTACAGCCTTGGCGAAGTCACGCTGTTCCGGGCGGGTTTCGCGCTGGTGGTCATCGCCCTGTGGATTGCCGTGAAAGGCGATTTCCTGCACATGCTCGTCACCAAGCGCGCGGGCGGGCATCTGCTGCGCAGCACGATTGGCGCTTGCGGCATGTTTTTCGGCTTTGGTGCCCTGCGGCTGTTGTCGCTGCCCTCGGCGACCGCCTTTTCATTCGCGACGCCGCTGCTCACTGTTGCACTGGCGGCGCTGATTCTGAAGGAGCGCGTGCGAATCTACCGCTGGGCCGCTGTTGCCGTGGGATTGATCGGCGTCCTTGTGATGACCGGTGTGCTGCACGCCGGAGCGGCGGGTGCCACCGCGTCGACATCGCTCTGGGGCGCCACCATCGCGCTGGCCGGGGCCATGTGCGCTGCGGGCGCGGCCATCCAGACCCGCAGGCTGTTGCGCACCGAAGGCACCGGCACCATTATTTTCTATTTCATGACCCTCGCCACGCTGGCCTCGGCCGGGTTGTTGCTGGCCGGCCATTTCTGGCCTCCCAGCCTGCCGGGCGCTGCGCTGCTGCGCACGCAGATTTTTGTCATGCCTTCGTTGCATGATGCCGTAGTGCTGGCCATGATCGGCGTTTTTGGCGGATTAGGACAGATTTTTGTCACCGAGAGCTTCCGTCACGCCGACGCTTCGATCCTCGCACCCTTCGATTATGCCTCGATGCTGTGGGCGCTGTTCTTCGGCTACATTCTGTTCGATGAGATCGCCACGCCGGAGATCCTGAAAGGCGCCGCCATTGTGGTTGCCGCCGGATTGTTCGTCATCTGGCGTGAGCAACGCCTCGGGCTGACGCGTGCCCTCGAAACCACCACAACGACCAACGCTTGACAGCGTTCGCTAAAGCGAACGATAGATGTCGGGTAATCGCCTGAAATTTGACGGACGAACCGAACATGGGTGTTGAAGGGCGCGACCGCGCCAAGGTGCTGGAAGCTGGCGCGCTGGCGCTATCGGGCCAATTGGGGCGCACGGTGCAGCGCCTGCGCAAGGGCCTCGGCTATTCTCTCGCCGAACTCTCGGAGCAATCCGGCGTCGCCAAATCGATCATCAGCCAGATCGAGCGTAACGAAACCAACCCGACGCTGGCAACCATCTGGCGGCTGGCGCAGGCCTTTGATATGCCCATCGAAAAGGTGCTGCAATCTGCCGACGATGAAGCTTTCGTCGAATACACGAGCAGGGGCGATACACCGATCTTGGTATCGGATGATGGCAAGTGCCACCTCGCCATTACCGGCTGGATCAAAACGGTTGAGTGGCTGCAATGGTATGATTTCACCGCAGAACCTGGCGGCATCCTGGCATCCGAGCCGCACCAGCGCGGCTCGATCGAGAACCTGTCCGTTCTTTCAGGCGAGCTTGAAGTGGAAGTTGCCGGGATCACCATGTCCTGCGCGCAGGGCGAGACGCTGCGCTACCGCTGCGACCGCGCCCACATCATCCGCAACACCGGCGCGAGCAAGGCGCACGCCACCATGGTCTGCATCCTGCGCGCGGCGGTCATGGAATAGCCGCAGCACCGTCCTGTCACCCTATCCGCTCGCCTGCCCAGTCTCTACCCAAATAGCGGCGCGGGGGAATTTCTGGGTCGCGCCAAGGCGGTGGCTATGCCTGCCGCGATCAGCAAGATTCCCAGATTGAAGGCCAGAATCATCATTGAAGCATCAATGGCATGACACAAGGTCAGGGCCAATGCCGCCATGGCAGCGACGCTGGCCGCAGCGCTCAGCGCGACCGGCAGGGGCGCCAGCAGCCGGGCATGACGCAGCAACAGCACCAGACTGAGCGACAAAGGCAAGCTTGCCAGCAACAGGGTAGCAAGACAACGCAAGATCGGATCCCGCGACATGTCAGTGCTGCCCATCGCCACCCAGCCCGAAGCGCATTGCGTCCCGATGGTGGTCAGCCACAGCACAAGGCCCGGCAGGGGGGCCAGCAACCAGCGCCGGGAGCGGTCCGGCAGACAGAGCATGAAAGCGGCAAGTGTGCCGCCCATGGCCGTCAGCGCCATGCCGCAAAGTTCAAGGTCGAACATGGTTCCACGCAGACGCAGCACCAGATCGGGGCGCAAACCCTCGGCTAGCGCCAGAGCGCCGAGCAAGACCGAAGCCAGAACCAGCCAGGCGAGGGCACGCGGCACAGGCCGCATCATCCGACGCACGGGCGCAAGATCCTGTGACAACCTGCCGATGAGTTCTTCGGTCTCGTTCATTTTGGCTTCGTCCTTTGCATGACGGCGCGCAATGTCGTCATCGCCCGATGGGTGGCGGTCTTGAGCGCACCAATGGTCTGGCCGCTGTGCTGTGCCGCCTCGCGAAGTGACATATCACGCAATTTCAGGAGTTGAATGGCTTCACGCTGCCCCGCTGGCAAGGCGTCGATGGCACGCAGCAAGGCCGGATGTTCCGCGTTGGCATCAGCTTTGGCGTGCTCGTCGGCAATGTCGATTTCATGATCGAGCACGGTCTCGCGATTGCTGCGCCGCATCTGCCTGCGCAAGCCATCGATCAGGCGGCGCTCGGCAATCGCCAAAAGCCAAGGCACGAAGGGCCGCGCGGGGTCATAGGTATGGCGTATGGCGTGGAGCGTAAGCAGCACATCCTGCACCCCATCTTCGGCATCATGGTTCGTGCGCAATCGTCGCAAGGCCCGAGCCCGCAGCAGCGGCGTGATTTCGCGCAGCAGCCGCGCATAGGCTATGCTATCACCTTGCTGGGCACGTGTCATGAGCAAGGCCCAATCAAGTTCGCGCGCCTTCACGGCTCCCTCTGCTGGCGCCACGAGCCGCAAAGGCGATGGCTCTGCGTTGTGGCCGGGGATCATCGGCCGCGACCTCGCGCGGCGAAGCGTCCAGCGAGCAGATGATCAAGCGACAGCGGGCCGGCTCCCAGCGCCATGATGCCGAGTGCCAGGCCAGCCCAGGGCAAATGGAAATTGGCCCAGCCCTCCGGCACCACCAGTTCGATCACGCCGGTCATGACCAGCAGGCCAAGAGCCGCAAAGCGTGTGCCAAGGCCCAGCACCAGCAATACCGGCAAGATGATCTCCATCACCGCATCCAGCGGCGCGAGCACGCCGGGAAAAGGCAGATGATAAGGGCCGCCCGGCAGATGCAGTTTGAAGTCTTCGCTGAAAAGATAGGTTGCAGCGGGTGACAACACCAGAAACCCCGTCCACTTGGTCAAGCCAGAATACCAGAACGGCACCGCCAGTGCGAGCCGCAGCACGGGTTGGGCGAAAAGCCGCGCGGCACTGATCATCCGATCCATCGCCGGTTCCAGCCTGCGGAAGGCACATGCCATCTGCGATGCCATTGTTGCGCCCTCCAGCCTGCTCATGATGGCGCACGCCTCATCGTGTCGGCCTCGCTGACAGCGACCACCGCTCCTGCGGCCAGCAGCCATTCGAGAGTTTGTCGTGGATCGTGCCCCGACGCGCCTGCTTGCGCCACCGCCTGCCCGACCGTGACACCATCGGCGAGGTCACGGATGAAGCCATAGGCCCCACGGGGCAAGCGCCAGGCTTCCACTTCCGCTCGCGGGCGGCAGATCAGAGCTTCCTGCGCCTGCTCGACATCAAGGGCTGACATGGCTTCATCATCGGGGTCATCGGGGCCGCGATTGAGCCACCACAAATCGAAAGCCGCAAATCGCGAGGATATGAGGCGAAACGACGGGTGCAAGCGCAATCGGGCATGGCTGACCTCGGCAATTTCCGACCACGATTCGCTTGGCAGCGGCTGGGCTTCGGCGGCATGATGCGCTTCTATCATCGCCCATTCGATGCGCGCGACATCGGCCAGCCATGGCAGCGCTGCGCAAGGCGGAAAATCGGCGATGAAGCGCGCCATCTCGGCACCATAGCGCAACAGGATCGGCGAGCGCGGCGGAAAGGCCCGCACGAATTCAATGGCAAGACCGGTGAAAAACGCATCGCCAACCAGCCGCACGACCGCTGGAAAGCAGGGCTTCACTACATTGATGAGGCCCATGGTGACATTGTTGCGATAGACCCGGAAGCGAAACTGATCCGGCGCGCCTTCGCGGCCGATGAATCCGTCAGGAACCCTTTTGCCAGGATCAAGCACCGCACGCGCAAAATTGCGCTGTTGATCAGACCAGCTTTGCATGGGCAATGCCTCCGGCGTCCAGACAGACGGTTGCCATAATGGCTTCGGCCTGCCTTGCCTCTGCCAATAGAACCTCGAATGGCGGAATATCGGCATCACGCTCGATCAGCGTGGGCAATGGGCCGTGCCCGTCCATGACAGCGGCATAAAGCGCCCAGACTTCACCTACCAACGGCCGGTCATGGGTATCTATCAGCAAGGCGTGCCCCTGCTCATCAGCCTCGATGGCATGGCCCGCCAGATGGATTTCGCCAACTGCGGCCATTGGAAACCGGGCCAGATAGTCGCGCGCGTCGAAAGCAAGGTTGGTTGCTGAAACATGCACATTGTTGATGTCCAGCAGCAGGCCGCAGCCGGTGCGTTTGACGATCTCACCGAGGAAATCGGTCTCGGCCCAGGTGCTGGCAGCAAACCCAAGGTAGCGGGAGGGATTTTCGAGCAACATGCGACAGCTCAGTGCCGCCTGCACTTCGTCGATATGCGCGCAGACCAGCCGCAAGGTCTCGTTATTATAGGGTAGCGGCAACAAATCATTGAAGAACCCGCTCTCGTGCGTAGACCAGGCGAGATGTTCGGAAAAAGATCGCGGCTGATAGCGCAAGATCAGGTCGCGCAGACGCTGCAAATGCGCGTGATCGAGCGGGCGCGCGCCACCGATCGACAAACCCACGCCGTGCATCGACAAGGGATAATCGCCGCGAAGCCGCGTCAACCAACGATGTGGCGGCCCGCCCGCTCCCATGTAGTTTTCTGCGTGCACTTCAAAAAACCCCACATCCGGTTCGGCTGCGGCAATGGCCTGGAAATGCTCCGGCTTGAGCCCGACCCCTCCGCGCCGCGGCAGCGCGACATTGCGTGGCCCCCCACCCCGTGCATCAATGGCAGCGTTCATTGTCGGCCCTTCCCATGGTACTGGCGCGGCACAGGCCGGGATGCCCGCAACATGCGGTACCCCGGCATTCAGCAAGGCGCGTTCAGAGCGGCGTGAGGCTGCCGTGACCTTTGGGTGTGGTGATTTTGGTGCAGGTGCCATGCGGCACGAGCTTGAAGGCATTGCCCTGATAATTGACCGTGCTGGTGCCCGCGCAGGTGGTGCCCGCGCCCGCATAGCAATCATTATGGCCCTTGAGCGCAACGCCGAAACACTTTTCGAGATGCTGTGCCATGGCGCGCTTCTGGTTGGCGGCCCTGGTCTTCATCATCATGGCCTTGGTCATCATCATTTTGGCCTTGGCGGCGGGCGTCACGACGGCGCCGATGGCAGCGGCTGTTGCCAGCGCCGTGGTCAGTGACAGCGCCTTGTCGGCCATGGAGGTGTTGGACATGAATATCTCCCTGATGGAAAGTGCGAGAGGAGCCATCGCGGTGGACGGCAGGCGCTTGCTGCGCCTGATCCCTACTTCGTCACGGCGGGGCGAAAGGTTACGCCGCGCAGCAAAAATGATCGCATTGCCGCCAACATGACGGCCTTGTGAGCACCCGGTCTGATGCGACACTCTTGCGCTTGGCCATTCCGGCCCCAGGTGGCTATAAGCGGCAACCTTTTGGGATCAGGAGCCTCTGTGTATGCGCAAGATCGGTATGGTCATCCTGGGTGTGGCGCTGCTGCTGGCAATCGGCGCAGGCATCGCCGTGCTGCGCCCGGCCTGGCTAGGCATGGCGGCGATGCGGGCGCAACCCATCGATCTTGGCGCGCCCCTTGTGCTGACCGATGACCACGGCAACAGCTTTTCCAGCCAATCCCTGAAAGGCGAGCCTTTCGCGATCTTCTTCGGTTTCACCCATTGCCCTGACGAATGCCCCACCACCATGTCGGATCTGACGCAGGCCATGAAAATCCTCGGGCCGGACGCCGACAAGCTGCATGTGGTTTTTGTCACCTTCGATCCAGCGCGCGACACGGCACCAGTGCTGGCGGCGTGGATGGAGAATTTCGACAAGCGCTTCATCGCCCTGACCGGAACGCCCGCCGCTCTCGATGCACTGGCCAAATCCTATCACGTCTTTTTCAAGTCCGAGGCGCCGGACAAATCCGGAAATTATGATTTTCAACATACCGCCGCGACCTATCTCATGGACGCGCATGGAAAATTTGTCACGACGCTGTCACCCGAGGACAAGCCGTCAGACATGGCGAGGAAACTCCAGACGCTGATCGCCATGCCCAAATGATGCTGAGACAATCTGCTTGATCAGAAAGGTTCAATCATGAAATTGCTGGCAAGGTTCGCCTTTGGCGCACTGGCTGTCGTGCTCGCCCCTCTTGGCACCGGCGCGGCGCAATCGGCCACCACCATTGTCGTGACCAAGGCCTGGGCCCGCGCAACACCGGCCAAAGCCGATGTCGGCGTCGTCTACGCCACCATCACCAACAATGGCGACACTGCCGAGCGGCTCGAAAACCTGTCAACGCCGGTGGCAAGCACGGCCATGGCGCACGAGACCACGATGAAGAATGGCATCATGCGCATGGCACCTATTTCCGGAGGGCTGGTGATTCCGGCACACGCCACTGTTGTGCTGAAGCCCATGCACAAGCACATCATGCTGCAAGGCCTGAAGACGCCTCTGAAAGCGGGGCACAGCTTTCCTCTGGAAATGACCTTCCACCATGCCGGAACCATCAAAGTGTCAGTCGCCGTCGGCACCTTGGGGGCGATGCAGGCACCAACCCCAGCTACGGCCAAGTGAAGGGCCGGATTTGGGCAGCAGCGGCCTTGATTGCCGCCGTTCTCGTCGGTGCCATCGGTTTTGTCGTGCTGCGGCCTGCTGGGCGACCGGCAGATACCGGCCTTGGTGGCCGCTTTGTTCTGGAGACGGGCCAGGGCAAGCCCTTCAACTCCAGCCAACTGGCGGGCAAGCCGTTCATAATCTTCTTCGGCTATACCCACTGCCCCGATGTCTGCCCCGCGACGCTTACAGAATTAGCAAGTGATATCAAATTGTTAGGTAGCGACGCCGATAAGCTGAATTATGTCTTCGTCACAATCGACCCGGCCCGCGACACGCCATCTGTCATGCAAGCCTATGTCGGATCGTTTGATCCGCGGATCATCGGCCTGACCGGCAGCGCCCCGCAGATCGCCACCATAGCGCGCGAATGGCACGTCTTTTACCGCAAGGAACCGGGGAGCGGCCAAGACTATGCCATGGAGCATAGCGCCACGGCCTATCTGATGGACGCCCATGGTGGCTTTGCCGGGTTTTTCAATTTTCAGGACAAGCCCGCCGTCCAGATTGCCAAAATCCGTGCAGTGCTGGCCGG